>DBQA01000005.1 GCA_002305675.1 Patescibacteria group bacterium UBA1406 | reverse complement strand
GACCCCAATGCCGACAGAGACACCCGTTCCTGTGCCTGAAGCCCTGCCGGGTGTTCCATTCCCCGAGCAGAGAGCTTTGAGTGGCATCCTGCAGGAGTATCTGTCAACAATGAAATTGACCGAAGAGCAAATTGATATCACTTACACTTCTTATAGTGGTACCGATGGTAAACCGTATGCTTTGGCAGTGGTACAACCGAAGGATGGTTCTGGCGGTCCGGTTCCGCTGATGCTAGCCTCTCAGAACAACAATGGTGCCTGGCGATGGAATGAGGCCACGCTCGGAAGACTGGGTGAGACAAAAGGTATGGAGATGGGTGCGTTCTTCGGAGGTAATAATACCACTAACGAGGACTTTTCCAATATCCTTAATTTAATAACTAAAGAGTTTTCGCTGGGAGGCGTATTTACCGGGATGACCCTAATTCAACCTGACGAAGGCAACTACAACTTAGAGACGGTGAAATGGTTATTGAACCAAGCTAACAGCCAAGATATGTCAGTTTATGTCAGCCCGGTCATTTGGTTTGATGATTCTCCCCAGTGGTTAAAAAATAAAACCGGCGAAGATCTTGTACAGGCTATTCGTGCCTCTGTGACCACAGTAGCACGCACTGCGGAGCAGACCCATACCAATGACCAACCCCTGCTTATAAATGTTGTCAACGAAGCCAATCACGATCGTGATTTCATGTATGAACGGCTCGGTTTTAGATATGTTGAGGAAGCCTTCCGGGCAGCCCGCGAGGCCGCGCCCTCTGCGACTTTAATCTACAATGACTATGCGAACCACACTTTGGATAGTCAGAGATATCAAAACACCAGACAGATGGTTGACCAACTGAATGCACAAGGTCTGATTGACGGTGTTGGCATCCAACTTATTCTAGACGGAGCTAACCCCCCATCAAAAGACGCCGTGGTGGAGGCTATGAAGAGTTATGGGGTGGATGTTTATGTCACGGAGTTCTCTGTCAATATGCGCAATGTCCAGGGGACACCGGAGGAAAGAGAAAGAATCCAAGGAGAGATCTATCGGATGATGCAGGAAGCAGCGATTGAATCGGGAGTTTGTAGGGCTTTTATTGATTTCCAACTGGGAGACAAATTCAGTGTTTGGGAAAACAGCCCGAATCTGCCCGGCAATTCGCCAAACGCCGACCCAACCCCCTATCATGACGACCTGACCCCGAAACCCGCCCTGTGGGATCAGAGAGGGGCCTTTGCCAGTCATAGATAACGCTTTAACAGGCTGTCCCTAGACCAACCGCGGCGGTTGGTACGGCTATAGTACACTATGCTATTAGCCTGATAGGCAAGTAACAAAAAAACAACGTCTATAATCTGCAATAGAACAAATATTGATTAATCTGAAGCTCCTCTTTGTACCCTAGACCAACCGCCGCGGTTGGTAAATGGCCCACCTATTTCTTTTCCACCAGGAAGTTGCCGATGACTAGGGCGTCGAGCTTGGTTTTCAGGAGATCATGGATCGCCTGCTTCGGATTCTCCACGATCGGCTCCACTTTGGTGTTGAAGCTTGTGTTCAAGACACAAGGAATACCCGTTTGCCGGTAGAACTCTTTAATAAGCCGGTAGTAGCGGCCGTTGTCCCGCTCGTTGACCGTCTGAATGCGGCAGGTATTGTCGGCGTGGACAATGGCGGTGATCTTTTTTTGGGCGCCATACTTCACCTGGAAGCAGAAGTTCATGAAAGGGGAGTAGTGGGCCTTTTCCGGTACCTCAAAGAGTGACTGCACCTCTTCCTGGAGGACCGAGGCGGCAAAAGGCCGGAAACTTTCCCGCATCTTGACCCGGTTGACAATGTCCTTCATTTCCCTTGTCCGGGGGTTCGCCAGGATGGAACGGTTCCCGAGCGCCCGGGGTCCGAACTCCATTTTCCCTTGGAACCAGCCGACCACAATCCCTTTTTTCAGAAGTTGGGCAGTTTTAGAGAGAAGTTTTGCTTCCTCTGTATACAGTCGGTATTTAAGGTTGTACTCTTTGAGGATTGACTCTATGACAGAATGGTCATACTCCGAGCCCAGATAGAGTGAGGTGATAGGTGTCCTGGTGGATTGTCTAATAACTTTGTAGGATGCATAGAGTGCAGCCCCGAGGGCAGCTCCGTTATCTCCTGCAGCCCCGAATATATACAGCTTTTTGAAGGGGGTTTTGGCGTATATTAAGCCGTTTGCCACCGAATTCAAAGCCACTCCGCCCGCCAGGCACAGATTGTCGACCTTGGTCAGTCTATGTAGATGGTTCAGGATCCTGAAGTAGATATCCTCTGTCACCCGCTGTAGGCTGTGGGCGAGATCGCGGTCGCGTCGGGTTATCCTGGCTCCTGACCGACGGGGTGGGCCGAAGAGATTCTCAAGTCTCGGATTCCACATCCGGAAACCTTTCTCAAAATCGAAATAGCGCATATCCAATTTGAAGCTGCCGTCGGCCTTTAGGTCAAGGAGTGTATAAATATCCTTAACAAAAGAGGGTTGCCCGTAAGCCCCAAGCCCCATCACTTTATATTCGTCATTGTTGATTTGGAAGCCTAGGAATGCCGTAAAGGTAGAGTAAACCATCCCCAGGGAGTTGGGGAAGTTGAGGCTCTCTAACAAGGAGATGGTTTTTCCGTTCCCCAGCCACAAACCGGTGGTCTGGTACTCGCCGACACCGTCAATAGTGAGGATGGCAGCCTTTTTGAAGGGAGAGGGGTAATAGGCCGCGGCAGCGTGGGAAAGATGGTGGGGAGTGAAGCATAGTTTGCCTTTAAAGCCAAGCTTTCTGATTGTCTGTTCGACTTTGATTTTGTCCGACAGCCACTCGGGCACACCCTTGAGAAACGGCCGCATGGAAAAAGGGTAGGTGCGGACGAAAGTTTCCAGGATGCGCTCGAACTTCAGTAGCGGTTTTTCGTAATAGGCGACATAACCTATGTCATCCATGGTCAGACCCTGTGACTTCAGACAAAAGTCGATCGCCCGGTATGGAAAGCCGTTATCGTGTTTCTGACGGCTGAAGCGTTCCTCCTCGACCGCCATGATAACCCGGCCATCTTTGACCAGGGCGGCTGCCGAGTCGTGGTAATAGGCGGAGATACCTAAGATATACATGTCAATAAGCCGACCAAGGGTCGTTATTAAGTTTGGTTTCTAGCCAGTACGTGCCTGGCTTCTTGTTTGTAGCTGGGGCTCTGGAAAGCCAATAGAACAAGCGGGCCACAGGCAAGCCGATCCAGTAGACAGCCACCAGCACGAGCTCCACGAAGAAAAGATTAAGCTTTTTGATGAGCTTTCTCATATGATCGGATAGAGGAAAACCGGCAATGGGGAAACCTGGGCGCTGATAATAAGAAGGGCGAGGATCACAAACAGGAGGATGATGGGGATAATCCAGATCTTTCTGGACTTCATGGATAAAACAAAAAGCTGTTTGACTGATTCCAGCATGTGCCTATTATAACTTATACGGGCATTTCTTGAACTCCGTGCTGCAGAAATCCTTGGCATCCAGGAGCACGAACTGGCCGTTAGAGCTGTTTTGTGGAATAGTGGCTGCCCGTTCCAGGAAGGAGCGGGCAAATGCCTCTGCCTCATCCTTACCCTCAATGTCCTTTTTCAGCCGGTAGACCTGCCGGTAGAGGTTTCGTCCCTCGTAGGGATGCCAGTAATAGGCCTGGCTAAACCTGTCCAGGGCAGACCGTTTTTCGTTCAGCCGCAGATAGATATAGCCGATGTCGGACTGGTAGGAGGCGTCGCCGGCCCGGAGCTTTTCGTAAACCTGTAAAAGGAATAAGGATTGCCGGCTCTTCCCGTCCAGGAGATTTCTGATGATCAGCTGCTGGTACGGCCGTGGATTGACTGGGTAGGCAAGAAGGGCGGCGGTGTGAGCGCCGGAGCGATAGAGTAATTCATGGACGAACATGAGCTGGAAAATAATAAGGGCGACACCTGCCCAGACAGTGATGATCTGCGGGGACAGGGCGGTCTCATTCTCTTCCCTGGCGTAGGTGAGGCCGCCGAGGACAAAGAATAAAAGCATCAGCGAAAAGATGCGCGAGGTATAGTCGGTCTGGAAATTGATGAACAGGTTCACGAAGAGGAAAAAGGCCATCTCCTTTTTCTGGCCCCGCCGGAGAAGTTTGGCCATGATAAGAAGGAAGAATGTGCCGGCAAGCAAGCCCCCTTCGACGAACTGGTCGGCGAACAGGTTGAGGCCCGACTCCACCCATTCGAAGGGGATGGCGGTGTGCCTTTGGGAGGCATAGATATAGTTGCCCGGCCCGACGCCGAAAACGGGCCGCTCGGTAAAGGACAGAAGGCCCTGGCGCAAATACTCGGCGTGGCTCCCGAGAGTGGATTTCTCCGCGCTCTGAAGCACCTTTGGCCGCCAGGGCCCGAACTCCCTGGTCACGGAGAGCCCTGCTACCAGCACGCTCCCGACTAGGGCTGCGGACAGGATGAGGAACAGAAGGTTTCTTTTTAACCGGTGTTTAATGAGGTAGAACAATATGACGACCGTTGTCAGCCCCAGGCTTAAGTAAGCGGAGCGGGAATAAGAGAGGACGATGAGGGGCAGGAACGAGGTCAGTAATATAATGTTAAGTACTTTGTTCTTTCCTTGAATTAGGAAAAACAGGCAGACGATGGCCGCCATGGATAGGAAGTCGCCCAGATGGTTATGGAGGGGGAAGGTGGAGTAGACCAAGCTGTAGCCGTCCCCGGGAATGGGCAGGGCGATTTTCCGGATGGGCCAGGGAGTATTGAGGTAGAGAGAATAGAGCGACAGGAGGACGCCCAGGATGAGGGTGAGGCCGGGCAGATGCTTTCCGAGGTCGCGGTTCCGGTAACTGTAGAGGAAGGCACTGAACATGCCGGCATAGACAAGGACCTGTTCAAAGGAGGCTTGGTAGTTGGTGGCGAAGAACATGGAAGCGGCATTTGCCGATAGCCAGGCCAGGAACAGGGCTCCGATCGTCTTTGGCCAGACCAAATGCCTTTTGGTGAGTAGAACAAGGAACACGACCAGGCCAGGCATGAGCATGACCATCCGGGAAACGATGTGGCGGGAGTAGGGCAGGCCCAGACCTTCCAGCAATACTGCCAAACCGACGTATATCAGAAATACCAGGTGGGTCTTTTTTTGCATGGTATTAGCTATTATAGAAATAATCGTTGGCCGTTGCTTGACTTTTGCTTTTTTGTTATTCTGATAATTAATGGGCACCTTTCGGAAACGGCTCCTGGTATTCTTTGTGGTAACTGTTCTGGGTTTGGCGGCGGGTATGACTATTGTCAAGGTGAAAGAGGTTTTCGCCCAGCACCACAACTGCGGCAGCTGCTGCGACGGCAGCATCTACTGGTGCGAAAGAAGTTGTGGTACCACGCCAAATTCCTGTTACAACTCCCCTGACGCCACTCCCCAGACGCCCACGAACCTGGCAGTTTCGGGAACGGGCGTGGCCAATCAGGTCCGTTTTTCCTGGACGGCCCAGGGTTGTAACGAAACCAACAGGCTAAGGATAGATGACCTATCGAATGGGGAAGGGGGCTGCTCCAGCCCGGATGTTTGCGTCGATATCAACTCTAATGTCGGAACGGGCGGCAGCAGCACTCACACCTATGATTATACCGGCACCCCGGGCCGGTCTTACCGGTGGTATGTCAGGGGGACGAACCTGTGTTCCACCAATAGCGGTGAGGCGGAAGGTCCCGCCTTTGCCCTGCCCCAGGCAGGGGCACCGAGTGTGGCTGGCGTGACCTTGGCCTATGGGGAGGCGCAGGCTTGCACCGACAGCGGCTGCAACGGGCAGGACATGATCGTCGACCTGGACGCCAACAATAACCGGGTCATCCCCATCCGGGCGAGCTTTTATGATGCCACCCCGCCCACAGGCAGCCGCTACACCGATATCCAGTATGCCTGGATCATCTTCGACAACAACGCGGATTACACACAATCCTACTACAAGGTCCGCTATGTGGATTATGGCGACGGCACCTTTTCCCTGGCCGCCGATCCCACCGATCCGGGCACTAAAGCCTCCCAGCTCTCCATCAGCGGGGGAACGCGTTCCCGTTCCGGCAGCACCCTGTACCTGGATTTCAACCTGAATGTGAGCGCCATTCCGGACGGCAGTCCCTTCATCTCCAATATCTACCTGAATGCCTCTGACTTTATTTCCGCGAGTACCGGCCGGGTGCTGAAAGTGGGCATAGGTGACTTTGCCGACCCGCCTGCCGATTACTGCAGCGGCAACGCCCGGCAGGCCGTGGAGCTTTGGAACGGGACGAATGTTTCGGTCACAAGCGCCCTGTCCAAGACCGGAAACCCGGCCCCCACCGTGGCCAGCATGACCACAAACTTCAATGCCTTAAGCCGGACCAACCCGGGAACGTTCTACCTGCCTTATAACACGGCCATGAACATCACCTCCACCCTGGAGGGATATTACGTCTCCGGCTCCACCTTCACCAATTTTCGGGGTAGCGACAACTCGGTCAGTAACGGTACTGCGTCGAACACCTTGTCTGAAGGAGGCGTTCGGCAGGTCATCTTCCCCGGCGGCATCCCGGCCTGTATTACGAGCAGGGCGATAACCGTCAAGTACGAGGAGGATATACCTACCCTGCCAAGTACCCATCTGCGACTGGGACTGGTCGCGAACGGGGACGCCACATGCACGGATACCGGCTGCAACAACCGCGACCTCATCGTTTACAACGACACCAACCGCAACCAGCAGGTTGACGTGGTCCTGAGGATAGACGACAATCAGACCGACCCTTTCCGGGCAGGCACGCCGGCCAGCCGCTATTCCGATATAGAGACGGCTGGTTTCATCATGGACACCGATATCACCGCCGGAGGAGAGTATCTGATGGTGTCATATACAGACGCCAGAACAGGGGCTTGCGGGTCGGGGAGCTTTACGGTCAGCGGCAGTATGAGCGGCTCCATCGGCGTTTCCAACTACAGCTGTTCGAAGAGCGCGGATACCCTGACCTTGCAGTTCAGGCTGAACCTGGCCAACATTCCGGCCACGGGAGCATTTCTCACGAACGTTTATGTTTCGGCTATGGATTTTGCCAACCAGTACGCGGGCGGTGCGGCCCGGGTACTAGCTGCTAGTAACGTGGATGTCTGGAACGGCCGGGACACCCGTGTAACCGGTGCCTTCTACGAGGTGAGCGCCCCCTCGGATATCTGCGCCGCATCAAGGGCCGGTCTCACCCAGGTGCCCAACATGAGCGTCACCGCCACTTATGCCCCCAACAACGCGGGCAGCTGGCCTTCTCCCGTTACTACCTGGACAGGCACCTTCAACACTTCGCAGCCCTACCATTATTACAATAACGCCCTTTACAACATCAGTTACCGGATGACCGACCCCACCTCCGATTACTTCCTTGTTTCCCTGGATACGCAGAGGTACGGCGGCAGCTGCTATGGGGACGGGGCAGGCGAGGTGGTCTATGGCCAGGTGCAGAACGCCATTTACCGGGACGGCGGTATCACCCCGGCGAGCGCATCTTTTCCGGACGCGGCCTTTGGAGTGGTGAGAATTTCCGGCGCCTGGTCGGAGAGCCGGGACGGTAACTTTTTTACAAACGGCAACCTGACCATTAACATCATGCCCGTCACCTGTGCAACTTGCCGGTTCACAGAGCGCACGGCAGCTCAGGCAACGAACGGAGTTATTGTTGCTAACGGGACGGTCAATACGGCTGTTTCCGGCAGCAACGTTTACGGAAACCCCAACAGCTGGCGGGCGCAGACGGGGAGCGGGATAGATCCGTTCACCATTTTCCAGCTCCCGACCTACCAGGATCTTTTGGTTGCCTTTGAGGGCGAAACCTACAACGAGTTCAGCGGCAACCGGACCTTTACCGGCGCGAACCCCATTAATCCGGCCGCCAACAACGTCTATTTCATTTCCGGCGACCTGACCGCGAACAGCAACTTCACCCTGGCCGACAACCAGTTCGCCCTGTTCATTGTCGGGGGCAACCTGATCGTTTCTTCAAACGTTACCCGGCTGGACGGGCTTTTCCTGGTGCAGGGAAACGGTACCATCCAGGACAATGGCACTCCGAACTACGACGGCTCCGTGACCACCGAGCAGTTCGAGCTTCAGGGAGGGATGGCTCTTGGAGGCACTCTGACCGTAAACCGGACCATGGGCGTGGCCAACAACTATTACCCGCCGGTCATCTTCACCCACCGTCCGAACATGATCAAGATCATGGAAGACCAGGGCATCAGCCTGGTAACCGTACAGAAGTTGTGGCTGGGAGAGTTCTAAAATAACTATAATATGATCATGCACAGAAGCAGGGGGCAGATAATACTCATCACGCTCCTTATTTTGGGGACGTTCTCCATCATCGGTGCCTCGGTGGTGACCCAGGTGGTTTACGAGCAGAAAAAGGCGGTCCTTGAGGAAAAGACCAAGGAGGCCTATTATGCAGCGGAGTCAGGGCTTGAGGATGCCTTGCAAAAGATACTGCAGGGCGGCTCTCCCTCCTCGCAGATCACGGTGGGTGACGCGACCGTGGATATTGCCGCTCAGGAACAATCCTCATCCATCTCCTTTGCGGTCAGGGATTTTCTCTTAAGCTCCGGGGAGCCCTTTTTCCTCAACCTGAACGGATACGGCTATAACCAGGTGCGGATTTGCTGGGACAGGCCCGGCACATCCTTGGTCGTAACCTCTTTCTATACGGACAGTGGCGGGATCAGAAGGACATACGCTTCCTATGCCGTCAACTCCACCGCCGCCCAAAACCCCCGCGTGGAGGATAGCGCCGGGGAGGTGCTGGTGGCGGTGAACGTGCCTGGCGGAAACTCCTGCAACGCCGGGGTGACCACCAATTATTACGTCAATCTGCCTCTCGCGACCGGGGCAGGCATCACCCGCAACTATCTCGTCCTGTGGCCTTTGTACCAGAACGGTATCCAGTTCTCCTTCATGGGTCTGAACGGGAACCCCCTGCCCGGGCAGGGGACGACCATCACTTCCCAGGCCAGGGTGCAGGAGCTTGGCAACGAAGTGGTCCGCGAGGTCAGGTATTTTGTCTCTTCGGTCGGCTCCACGAACTACAATTATCCTCCCGCCTATTTCCTCAGTCCGCTGTATTCTGTGGGCGGGGTAACCTACGGGCCGGGCCGGAACTGGTAAAGAAAATGCTATACTAAATTCTATGGAAATACTGGCGAACGACGCACTGGCGAGGGCCCAATACTATCTGTTCTTATTGTTCTCGGCACTCATCGTGGCCGGATTTCTCTATCTCCTCTTCAAACTCGCCGTCCTTCTCCATAAGATCCAGAAGAGGGAAGAGACGGCTCTCGACATGGTGGTGTTGCGGGTCAAGGTGCCGAAAGACAACGAGATCAAGATAGACGCAGCCGAGCAGTTCTTCGCTTCGCTCTATTCGCTGAAGAACTATTACGAGTATTTCGCTCCCTTTATGGAGAGTCTTAACCTGGAGGAAGTCTTGGCCTTCGAGCTTGTGGCCAAGCACGGCGAGATAACTTTTTATATCCATGTCCCGAACCGGCTCAAGGATTTGATTGAAAAGCAGATTTATGCGAACTATCCCGCGGCGGATATTACCGTCACGGACGAGCCGAACGTTTTCACCGAGGACGGCAAGGTGGCCTTCGGCGCCCTGAGGCAGAAGGAGTCGGCCTACTATCCGTTCCGGACCTACAAGGAGCTGCCGAACGACAGTATATCCGCCCTGACGAGCGCCCTATCGAAGATGTCGGAAGGGGAGGGAGCCATAGTCCAGTTCCTTGTCCGGCCCGCCAATTCGGCCTGGAAAAAAGCGGGCAAGTCCTATGTTTCCGAGACCAGGAAAAAGGAGACCAATCCGGAAAAGGCCAGCTACAAGGTTGACCAAAAGACTCTGGACAAGATAGACGAGAAGTGTAGCCGGCCCGGGTTTGAAACGGCCATCCGCTTTGTCGTCAACTCTACCAGCAAGGAGCTCGCCGATATGCACCTGAGGAATATCAAGGGCGCGTTCAGCCAGTTGAACTCGGACCTGAACAGCCTGACGAAGGTCAGGATCTTCCTGAAGCCGACCTTCATGTTCAACTTCATCTACCGGACGTTTCCCATCATCGATTTCTGGCGCTGGCAAAGCATCTCTATTTTTACCCCCGATGAACTGGCCACCCTATTCCACCTGCCCAACAAGACCGTGGAAACCCCCAACATCAGCTGGTTGAAGGCCAAGAGAGCGCCTGCGCCGGCCCATATGCCCAATGACGGTATTTTTATCGGCTTCTCCAAACACCGCGGGCTGAAGGTGCCCGTGTTCATCGGCCCCAAGGACAGGCAGAGGCATGTCTATATCATCGGAAAAACGGGTGTGGGAAAAACGCAGCTCCTAATTTCCATGCTTGCCCAGGATATCAAGAAGGGGAAGGGCATCTGCTTCATCGACCCCCACGGCGATGCGGCCGAGGGGATCCTGGAGTATATACCGCCCGAGCGGGCAGAGGATGTCATCTATTTCGACCCGTCCGATACCGACCGGCCGATGGGCCTCAACATCATGGAAGCACACACCGAAGAACAGCAGCACTTCATGGCCTCGGCCATCATCAACCTCATGTACAAGCTGTACGACCCCCAGAGAACCGGTATCGTGGGGCCGCGGTTCGAGCATTCCGTCCGAAATGCCATGCTGACCGTGATGGCAGAGGAGGGCAACACCTTTATCGAAGTTAATCGTGTTCTGACCGATCCGAAGTTCGTCAATACGCTCTTGCCCAAGGTCAAAGACCCCATTATCCGCCGGTACTGGACGGACCAGATCGCCCAGACGTCCGATTTCCATAAGTCGGAGGTCTTAGACTATATTGCCTCCAAGTTCGGCCGCTTCGTCACCAACAAGATGATTAGAAACATCATCGGCCAGTCGAAGAGCGCCTTTGACTTCCGCAAGGTCATGGACGAGGGGAAAATACTCATCATCAATCTGTCTAAGGGTAAACTCGGCGAGGAAAATTCGAGCTTCCTGGGGCTGGTGCTGATCCCGAAGATACTGGCCGCCGCCATGAGCCGGGCCGATGTGCCTGAAGAACAGCGGCCGGACTTTTTCCTGTATGTGGACGAGTTCCAGAACTTCGCCACCCAGGACTTCGCCACCATCCTCTCCGAGGCCAGAAAGTACCGACTGAACCTGACCGTGGCCAACCAGTTCATCGGCCAGATGGAGGAGGAGGTCAAGAACGCCATCTTCGGCAACGTGGGCTCAATCATCGGCTTCCGGGTGGGCGTCACAGATGCGAATTACCTCCAGCACGAGTTCCAGCCGACCTTCAACGAATCCGACTTCCTGAATATCGAGCGCTTTAGCGCCTACATGAAGACCAATATCGACAACGATCCGGTACCGCCCTTCTATGTGGATATGACTAAGGATTTGAAGAAAGAGGAGGGGAAGCGCAACAAGAAGGTGGCAGAGGCCATCATCCAGCTCTCCAGACTGAAATATGGCAAGCCCAAGGAGCTCGTGGAGCAGGAAATCAACCAGCGTGCCAGGCTATAGTTTGGTATAATTTCATATTCAAGCGGGCCCTTAGCTCAGTTGGCTAGAGCGTCGCACTGGCAGTGCGAAGGCCAGGGGTTCAAGTCCCCTAGGGTCCACATTATTCCCTATCTGCATTTTTTTTGCGGTCCGCTCGTGTAGCGGTTGTAGGCTTCGCAGACGCTGTAAGTATATGAGTTGTAGTATGACTTTTGCCCGAAGGTGTTCGCCGGGCATGCTCCGTTGTAGCGGCAGGCCCCATACAGAATATAGTCCACCGGCCAGTCGTCGCAGGTCACGCGGTCCTTCATGGCCAGGCTGACGTTCCGCAGATGGTATGCTCCTCCGGACATGCAGTCGAAGATCACACCGAGCGAGATCTCGGTAGTGCCGAGCTTTTGTCCCACATAGGGCTTTATCCTTGACCAGGTGTCTTCCATCATCTGCATGGGGCAAGCTATGGGGATGGCGGAGGAGCCGGGCTTGTCATACGGATCGCTGCCGGCATAGGTGTTCCGGGTGGCCCACTCGGCTTCCGCCTTGGCCATCCAGGGGCCGTATTCGTTATCCAGGGTAGCCATGATCATGGCCGGGGGGATGCACATTATCCCGCCCACGATATTGGCGGCGTCCCGGAAATTCTTGCCCGGACGCACAGCCGCCAGACTGACCGGAGCGGGGGTAGGGGAGTTGGTGGGTTTCGGGGGGTTGGTCGGTTGGGGTATGGCCGTAGGCGTTGGGTTTGACCGGGGGATAGGGGTGGGGGTAGATTTGGTGCCCGGCGGGTTGGTCGGTATGAGTGCCGCTGGCGTGGAAGTAGGGGGGCGGAAGGCGACGCCTCGGGTGGGTGACAATTCGGGCGTAAAATAGCCTACTGACGGGCGGCCGGTCTGTCCCTCATCAACAGGGGCCTTCTGAAAGCGGGGGACGAAACTGTCAAAGGACAGTTCGGGCAGTTCCAGGCTGCTTCTCAGTTCATGGATAGTTTGCGAGGCGGTGACCGCGATGCGGGAAATATTCGGTAATTGAGGGACCTCGCCCGCCACAAAGAGAGGGCTCAAAAGCTTGGTCAGGAAAAACGCCAGCGCCAGAGATAGGACCAGCCTTTTTTTATCATGCCAAAACTGCCTCATATCTAGTTGACGGGAAAGCCAATGGTCCGGAAGCGGACGTCGGCGTTGTTTCTGGGGTAGGGGACACCCCTATTTTCCAGCCACTCCTCTGCTCTCCTGATATTCTCGTCATAAGGCTCACCTTTTATGGTGACGTAAAAGAGATCCGCGTCGGGCAGGTACTCCACAAGAAAACCCCCTTCCTCATAGGGCAGCTCCCGGATCAGATCTATCTCAACCTCGGGAGGCACGAGCGGGAAGGGAGTGAACGTGGGCATGAACGTGACGGGAGGGGTCAGCCGCGGAGTAGTTAGCGCGGGAATATTCTCGTCCGTGGTATTTTTATTTAGAAGGAGATTCATCAGCACCAACCCCAAGAGAATAAACAGGGCGAACCCTCCAATGAAAATATAAGTAAACTTCTTCATATTATCCATTATAGCTAACGGCCGCCCGTACCGCCGACCCGGCTGCAGTCGACGTCGGTATCGCTGTACAAATTATAATAATCGCAAACCTCACGGCAGTAGTTTCCCCCCGACCCGATGGAATAGGTGCACTTGCCGTAATAGGAGCGGGCGGCGTTCTCTATCTCTTGGGGATTCCACGCTGTACAGGAGGTGGCGCCGCTGTCCGCTTTCAGCTTGATCCCTGCCGCCAGGAACGCGTCCAGGATGACCCGCCTGTCAGCCTCCCGATCTATTCCCAGCTTTTTCAATACCTCTTCCACCCGGCTTTTCCGGCCATTGAAAGTGTTCTTCTCGAACTGCATCGGCCCCATCACCTCCGCCCCGCTGACGCAGAGGCCGCTCCGGGGGCCTGAACCACAGTACTGACCGGCGAACTTGCTGTCGGCGGCGATCTCGTTCGTGCAGGTGTTGTATCCATATCCGCTGCAGACCTTGCTTTTGTCGGTAGAGTTAGTTTCGTTTATCTCGGCTGATTGCCACCAGCGATAGGTATTGTAAAAGCCGAACTGTGCCTCTGTATAATTCCACGTCCCTCCTGCTTCCCGGCGGGAGATGGCCTTGACCATGGCCAAAGGGGTGCAGGTCTCGCTCGCGGCGATGGTCATCACCTCCTCCAGGCTTTTTCCCGGGGTCTTGTAGGGGGGGTTGTCTCCGCCGTCGTCCCCGGGCGGAAGCGTCGGAGTTGTCGTTTCTTCGGTTGTTTGCAGAGCCGCAGGCTCAGTGACCGAACTGGCTTTGCCCACCTGAAAAAAGACCGCCAGGAGAATGATGACGATCACTACCACCGCGATGGCAATGGCAAAAGGGGCCACAACGGTCCCGGCCGCAGCCCCTCCGGCGACCGCCGCACCTCCGGCCGCGGCTCCAGCCCCGGCGGCCGCAC
>DBQA01000003.1 GCA_002305675.1 Patescibacteria group bacterium UBA1406 | reverse complement strand
ATCCTGAGCCATGATCAAACTCTTAAAAAAAGGTGGATTATACAGATCGTAAAGACCTGCATATTCCGTATTTTTAGGAGTAATCACTCAAATGTATCCGTTTTATGGTTTGTTCAATGCGCCTTGCGCTCTGAACAACTACCAAATTCACTGCCTTTTAAAGAGCACGTTTTTGGAGGTGCAGATCGTCGAATTCATTGTTCTACCTGCACGTGCTTCAAACGAGTAATATATTGTATCGTCCGGATTTCAAAATTGCAAGCGATTCGTCAATACTTTGCGAATTTGATGGCCACCCGGGACAGGATACTCGGATGCTCTATCAGAAAGCCCAGGCCCCGGATGACATTGTATTCGGGTTCACTGCTTGTTTCAATCGGCAGTTTCAGTTCCCGACTCAAGTATTCGTCCAGGTCCAAAAAGTTAGCCGACATGCCCGAGAGAATAATGCCCTTGTTGTTGATATCTTTGATAAGTTCGGGCGGAGTTTCTTCAACCGCTTCCCTGACCATGTCCAGTATCTGTCCGAAGTGGGGGTACAAGGGCTCGAACAGAAGCTTTTTCTTGACGCTGATGGATTTGGGCATGCCCGTTTCCAGGCTCCGGCCGGAGATCTCGAGAAGATCATTGCTCGTCTCCGTGACCGAACCGATACCAAGCTTGATCTCTTCAGCCGTTTTCTCGCCTATCAGGAGGCCGTACCTTAGCCGGAGATAGTTGGACAGGGCGCTATTGAAATCCCGACCGCCAACTTTCAGTACCTTGTACAGTACCACGCCACCGAGGGAGATGAGTGATATCTCCGTGGTCCCGCCGCCGATGTCGACCACGAAGGTTCCCGTATTCTCGAGGACCGGCGCCCTCAGACCGAACCCGGCTGCGATTGGGGTTTCCACCAAGTGAACCTCCCTGGCCCCGGCTTTCTTACCCACCTCCACCACAGCCATCTCCTCCACTTCCGTCAAACCCATGGGAATGGAGAAAAGAACATTGAAACGCTGCAGGAGCTGGTTCTTGTAGTAGGGCTCCAGGGCCTTGCCGACTGATTTCTGCAGCAAGAAAAGGACACCGTCGAAATCCGAGACCCGGCCTCTTTCTATGGGGCTGAAGACGGTCAGGTTGGGCGGGGTTTTGCCGAGCATGTCGTAGGCTTCGTCCCCGGCCACCACGAATTCGTTGTTCTTGACGTTCTTGACCACGTAGACCTTTTCCCTCAGCACTATACCCCGGTCCTCGAGGTACATTCTGATATTCAGGCTCCCGAGGTCGATGCCCAGGTAGGGCGGGCTACCGACCAGTTCCTTGAACCATTCAAGAACGGTATTTTTGACATCGAACTGGAAGCTCCGCCTGCGTCGCATAAGAAATAGTATACAATGTATAATCAAAGTATGGGCAACATCGTTTTCTATGTCTTGAGCGCACTCCTGGTGACTGCCCCGTTCGTATTCTCTCCGGTCTCCTCGGAGCTCTTCGAGTTCCCGAAGCTCCTGGTCATCTATTTTGCCGCGGCGTTCCTTTTTCCCCTGGTGGCCTACAAGACGATGCGGTTATTCACCCGTGCCAGGACGGCCGGCAAGGAGACCAGGTTCGAGTCCTACCAAAACCCGTTCGTCAGGCACCGGTGGATATTCCTGGCGATCCTGTTGTTCTCTGCCTCGCAGGTGCTGTCCGCTTTATTCTCTATTGATAGGCATGTCTCTATCTTCGGTTATTATTCGCGCTTCAACGGCGGCCTTCTGTCCCTGTTTTCCTATCTCATCCTTTTCTTGTCCGCCCTTCTTTATCTCAAGAGAAAGGACCTGGACCGCCTTCTGGCCGTTTCCCTGACCACCGCCTTCATCATCGGGCTTTGGGGCTTGCCGTCGCACTTCGGATCTGACCTGATCTGCCTGGCCGTCCTCGGCAAGTTCGATACCAGCTGCTGGACCGCCGATTTCATCCCAGAGGAGAGGATGTTCGCGACATTGGGCCAGCCCAACTGGTTCGCTGCTTACCTCGTTGTCCACATCTTCATAGTCCTCTATTTTTTGTCAAAGAGATATTTGTCGCCGAACAAGAATCATGGACGATTTCTTAGCTATATCCTGATGGCGCTGTTCGTTTTCTTCAGCATAGAGCTCGTCTGGACAAAGTCTAGCTCGGGCATCCTGGCTTATATAGTCCTGGTGCCAGCGTATCTCATCGGCTTCGTTCTTTTATTTAAAACCCCCCGGAAACGCACCCTGGCCGCTATACTCGCCGCCATCGCCATTCTCAGTCTCGTGTTGGGCGGCTATTTCCTGCGGCCGCATATCGGGAAGCTATTTTCCGCCGGTGAAAGCTCGGCGACTCCTTCGGGCCGCATCCGACTGATAGTCTGGGAGGGGGCGTGGAACCTGGGTCTCCGGTATCCGGTGTTCGGGACGGGGGTGGAAACCTTCGCTTACTCGTATTACTTTACGCGACCCGCCGCCCACAACCTGACATCGGAATGGAATTTCGTCTATAACAAGGCCCACAACGAGCCCCTGAACTACCTGGCCACCACCGGATTCCTGGGGATGGGTTCATATATATTAATGTATCTGGCTTTTCTGATACCAGCCGCCTACTGGCTGCTGGCGGGAAAAAGGTCCGTCTTCGCCCTTTTCTATCTGGCCGTTATGCTCACCCTGTTCGTCAGCAACTTCTTCGGTTTCGCGACCACCGTCACCAGCGTTTACTTTTTCATCCTGCCGGGGATGTACCTCGTTTCGCGCCGTGAGCCGGAACTTGAGGAGGAGGTCGTACTGCCCACGCTGAGCCTGAAAAACGTCATCGGCTACTCCCTATATACCCTGTTCATCCTGGTCTACCTCATGAACTACTACAGTGCCGATTACTACTACGCGCGCTCCCGCGATTACCGGCGGCTCGAGGACGTCACATCCGCCTACCAGGAACTGGCAAAGGCGATCGCATTGAGGCGGGAACCGACCTATCTTAACGACCAGGCCTTTGTCAGCGCCCACCTCTCGGCCGCTTACCGGCTGAGGGGGGCGGAGCAGGAAGCGGTGGAACTGGCCGGGCAGGCGGTTTCCCTGAATAGTGAAACCTTGTCGGGAAGCCCCAAAAACATCAACTATTTGAAGACGAAGGCTAAGATTGGCTATCTGTTCAGCCTGTCCCAGCGGGAAGACAAAGAGGTCAGCACCCGGCACTACCGGGAGGCGCTCGCCGCCTTGGAAGAGGCGGCCAGGCTTGCCCCCACCGACCCGGGCATTCCCTATACCCAGGCCACGCTCATGGCGGAAACGGAACCTGAAAAAGCCGCCGTCCTCCTAAGAAAGACGCTGTCCCTCAAGCCCGACCATACCGAAGCCCGAGCGCTTCTCCAGACATTTGAACCTTTACCTTAATTCCGCTTGTAAAAAAAAAGCAAATCCATAATAATATTCTCAGTACGTTCCTTTTATATATGGGCAGAAAGTCAAAACTACTTCTATTTGCCGTCCTTGTCTTGGCTTTCCTGGCTGTGCCTAAGGACGCCGTTAGAGCTGCCACCTTCACCGACGGGATCGTCCTTGTGACCTCTTCACCTTTTGACAGCGGCTGGCCGGCCGCCCATGTCGTGGTTCCCGGTGTGGGTACGGGCGACTATGAGGCCACGGCCACCGTCCGGGTATGGCGGGATTCGGAATCCTGGGCCGCGGGTACGGGCAGCGGGCCAAGAGGCGTTTCCGTCGGCTTCGCCTGTAAAGCCAACCCCAGATGCGCCGGCAAATCCGTGAACGAATGGTACGGCGGCACATCATTTGCGGCCGACCCATACGACTTCCAGACCAAGTCATTCCGCTTCACCATCCCGACCGCCGCCACGGGAGAACAGCACGTCTACGGGTTCATGTTCTCCGTCAACGACGGTGCCGAAGCAGAACTGACCAGCATCTCCCTGAAAAAGAAGGACTCGTCTGGCAACTATACCCAGAGCATAGCGGTCCCGAACTTCAACCTGAACAGTTATGCCGCCTCCGGAGTGGCCAAAGAGATCACTACCAGGTGGAGCTCGCCCTGGGGCTGGTGGGGCCGGGGCTGGGTGGCGAACATCAACCACGGGACGGCTGGAGACAAGCAGGCCACCAATGTCCTTGTATTCCGTTCATCGTCCCGCAATAAGACCGGCTATGACCGGTTCCACAGTGAAGGGATAACCCTCACGCCGGGCAAAAGGTATATCCTCAAATCCCGCATGTGGCCTTATATGGTCTACGGAGACGGGGTGGACGGCAACAAGGTCCAGGTGGCCCTGGCTTGCGCGGCCACCACCTGTGGCAAACGGGCCGACGGGACCAATATCAACGTCAACGACTGGATGGGTTCCATCAACGTCACCGCCCGGACCAGCGGTTTCACGGATTTCGTTTCCACCGCCATCCAGATCCCAGCCACCGCCACCGCCTCGACCTGGGACGTGCGAATTTTTGTCAACGACGGGTCGCAGGTCTACTTTGACAGCCTCCTTCTGTACGAGGAAGGCAAGCCGACCCCCTTGTTGAACTCCGATCCCTACTTTGACCAGCACCAGCCGCAAACCGTCAATACCAACTTCCCCACCGACTGGGCCGTCTCCCAATATTACGGAGTGGCCGGGGAGACGGTTGCCCCCTGGCCGCGCCCCCTGACCTGGACCCTCAACTCCCGGATAGTCTGCCCGACCGGCCGGAGCCTGGCCAAGAACGTGCACGTTTTCCATGCCAAATGGCCCCCGAACCCCCTGACCTGGGCTTATGACACCGGCAGCCGGACCAATTTCACCGCCACCACCACTAGAGCCGTGACCATCACCAGTACCGACGGTTCCAACAACGTTTATCTCGGGGTCGAAGCGAACCACACCATTACCAAGGACCTCTGGCCAAGCGGAACGACCCAGGCCTATGCCGAACTCAAACCCAAGGGCAACCCGCCCCACGCCGCCATGACGTTCGCCCGCTATTTCAACCCCTACACCTATATGGTGCAGTGGACCAGAAGCCTGCCCCAGGGCACATATACCGTCGACTTCGAACCCCAGCCGGAACATATGGACATCATCTGTCCGGCCCCCTCGCCGACTCCGACCAAAACTCCTACCCCGACGCCGACCAAGACCCCCACGCCCACCCTGGTGCCGACAGCCGCCTGCGGCCTGAAGACGAAGGGCGACGCCAACTGCGACAACCTGATCAACGAGGCGGACTACACCATCTGGAAATGCCAGTTCAAGGGCGGCACGAGCTGCGGCCAACCCAACAATGCGGCTGACTTCGACCTTTCCGGTGGTATCACCGTCAACGACTTCGAGATCTGGAGACGATTTTCCAGTACCGTGAATGTCACTCCCACCAATTCCCCTACTCCCACCAGGACCCCTACTCCGACACCTTCCAGGACGCCGACACCCACGCCCACCGCCGCACCTGGAACATCTTACTATAAAGTCTTCCTTACGAGCGCCACCTATACCGGAGCTCTAGGAGGCCTCACAGGCGCAGACCAGAAATGCCAGACCCTGGCCAACAATGCCGGCCTCACCGGCACTTACAAAGCCTGGCTAACGGACAATAATAATAATGCCAAAGACCGGATCCAGCCGGCTGCGGCCAAACCCTACCGGTTGGTGGACGGGACCACTGTAATTGCCAACAGTCTGGCCGATCTTATCGACGGTACTATCGCGAACCCCATTAACAAAACGGAGGCGGGCACCGTCGTCAGCCGGACCGTTCCCTATGTCTGGACAGGCACTGCACCCGGAGGAACCAAAACAGTGGATTCCCAAGGTAGCACGGCCAACTGTACCAACTGGACCATAGGGACAAATGCCGTGAATGGCGGCATCGGTGACTTCAGCAAGACCACCCGTAACTGGACAGACCCGCCTGTGTGGACGGTTTGCAACTCACAGTACTCCCTGTACTGCTTCCAGACGGCAGACACCCGTCCGGGTTGCACCACTTCCACCGACTGCGCGACCGGGGAAACCTGTTCCGAAGGCCAATGTGTCACCACCGACAGTCCCCGCATCGCCGGGCTCAAGCAGCAGATGTCCCAGGAGGAGAGTGTGGCCGTAAGCAACATCAGCCTGGTTTATTCCACGGCCTACAACTGGCCGGATGGCTGCATAGGATGCGCTACCGCGGGCACCATGTGCACCCAGGTGATAACCCCAGGCTATAAGACGGTATTAAAGGCACTCCACCCGACCCAGGCCGGAAACTGCATCTACAAGCAATACAACACCGCGAGCAACAATACGACCGGCTGCACACCGGCTGTGGGCGGCAAAGCAACCGCGAGCTGCAACTATACCTGTCCGTCCAACACTTCGTGCACCCTGTCGTGCCCGAACGGTTTTGCCAAGGATCTTTATGGCTGTACCGCCTGCCAGTGTTTGCCGGGCGGTTCAGCAGTTATGTAATTAAAAAGAACATATGAGAACATTGACCAAAAAAGTCGTCCTTTTCTTCATCGGCCTCCTGGCACTGGCCTTCTTCGCCTATCTGGTAAACAAGTATGTTTTCCGCTCCCGGGCAACCTCCGACGTGGCCGCAGTGGCCATGGAACCGGCCACGAAAGAGGTGGCCAAAAATACGGATTTCAACCTGGGGATAAGGCTCAACACCAATGACAGCACTAAGAAGATATCCGCCGTCGACCTCCTGCTGCAGTTCGACGCCAATAACGCCAACCTGTTGGATTACGTCGCCCAGAGCACCACCTTTCTGTCGGTGCCGGAGAGCTATTTCACCGAAGTGGTCACCGATGAGGTCAGAACGGCCGGTAACGCCAAGCAGGTCAGGGTAGTGCTGGTGGCCAAAAAAAGCGCCCCCCAGCTTGTTTCCAACCTTCTCCTGAATGTCAAATTCAAGAGCAAGGGCACGGACGGGACAACAAATGTCACCCTCGTCAAGGCCTCTTCCGCCATCGTCGGCACGACAGGCGCAGATACCCAGAGCGACCACCAGTTCCAGATCAACGACAGTGCCGCCTCGTCCGAGGTCAAGATTGGGACGGGTGGGACCACCCCCACCCTTACCCCCAACGTCACGAATACGCCTGCCCCCACCTTGCCACCCAACACGCCCCGGGTCGGTCTGAAAGTCAGGCTTCAGGGAGTGACCAGCCTGGCCAAGGACACCCAGATCCCCGTCAGGATAAAGGTTGTCACCACCGCCGGACAGGAGATCAAAGTGTTCAACGGCGTAGACCTGAACGCTGCCGGCACCAACATCTTTACCGGGGAGGCGGGACTTGTGGGAGTGGCTCCCGGTAACAATTACCGGATCCTCATCAAGGGCCCGAAGCATCTCCAGAAGAAATTCTGCCACCTTGCTCCGGATGTCAATGACGGCAGTACATATAACTGCAGCGGGACGACCGCCATCACCCTGAATGCCGGTGCGAACCCCTCGGACTATAGCAACATTCCCTTGCTGGTGGGAGACCTGCCCCCCCAGGACGGCGTCCTGAATGCCAAAGACGCCGCCACGATGAGAAAGTGCCTGCAGCAAAGCAGCCAGGAGTGCATAGATGCCGCCGACCTCAATTATGACGGCGTGGTCAACGCGACGGACTTTTCCCTGCTTTTGCAAAGCATGCAGCTCAAGTACGACGAAGAGCAATAAGACAATATAAATTTAATATAGGAACATGTCAGGCAGCAACAAGGTCTATCTGTTAGCTTTCATCACTTTGACCGTCGTGTTTGCGGCGGTCGCCCTAAGGCTTCTCACCCAGGATATCAGGCTCGAAAACCGCGTCACCCGGGAGAACACGGACGAGACCGGAACACCGGCCAACCCCATGGAAACGATTCCGAACGGCGTAGTGGAGGTCAGCCTCCGGCCTGCCCCGGTGGAGGCCATTGTCGGGCAGCCATTTCCGCTCGAGGTCGTCTTTGCCGGCATGGATAAGGCAATTGTGGCCGCGGACATCGTGCTGGAGTACGACCCCGATCATCTCGAGTACATGGGCGTGGAGGCGTTGCACGCCTCCTACCTCAATCCCCGCCAAATTAACGATGGCGGCAAGCTGGTCCTGTCATATGTCCAGAATCCGTCGGCCGCTGTTGGAAGTATCGCCCCTTTAAGCATGCAGCGGATAATATTCCGCCCCAGGGCGGTTGGCAATACCAGCATCACGGCCGTGGTCGACAACAGCCCCAAAAGCTCCATGGTCTATCTGGACGGAACCGAAAGCAACCAGATTAAAAGCGTGGCACCGGTTGAGGTTGTCATAAAATAGATATTGAAATATAATGGAAACGATGCTTAAGGTCAGGCTGAAGATTATTCTATTGGCGGTAATATCATTTATGGCAATGGGGGTTGCGGCGGTCACTGAAGCCCAAGCCGCTGTAATGGAGTTCGTCCCTGCCTCCGGGACCTACTCCGTCAACGCCACTTTTGACGTCAAGATCGACGTGGATACCAAGGGCGAGGACACGACGAGCGCAGATGCCGTCATCACCTTCGACAATAACCTCCTGTCCGTCGACGATGTCAGTTACGGTTCTTTCTACCCCACCGTTCTCCATAGCGAGCAGAATGACAAACTGTACATTTCCGGCATGGTGGACGACCCGGGAAAGGTAGTCAACGGTAAAGGCACCATGGCCACCATCACCTTCAAGGCGCTCACTTCCGGGACCGCCACAGTGAGTTTTGACTGTACCGACGGCAAAACCGACGACTCTAATGTTTCCAAGAACGACCTCGACTCCACCGATATCCTGGTTTGCGGCAGCCTGGCGGATGCCAGCTACACGCTCGGGAACGGAGTGGCCCAGCCGACTAATACGCCGGCCATTTCCGAGTTACCCGAGACCGGAGGAGGCACTCCCTCGGCGACCATCACCGCCATCCCCCAGACAGGGGCGATAGATTTTCTACAGCTCATGCCAAAAATCATGATGGGTGTGGCCCTGGTGATTATCGGAATAGTTCCTCTGCTTATCTAGCCAATTATGCCCGCCTCACTGGTCTTTGCCCCGAACCCTGTCCTCAGAACGCCGGCCAAGGAAGTGGCGGCCGTGGACAGAAAGACGACCGAGATCGTGGAGCAGATGAAAAAGGTCCTGGTCGGGACCAAAGATCCGGTCGGAGTGGGCCTGGCCGCTGTCCAGATAGGCATCCCTCTGAGAATATTCATCATCCGGCCATCGCTCAAGTCGGCGATCGAGACCTTCATCAACCCGAAAGTAGCCGGTTCATCCAAAGAGGTGTCCCGTGACAAAGACACCTTGGAAGGCTGTCTGTCCGTGAACAATACCTGGGCCCATGTGAAGCGGTCCAAATGGGTGGAACTTGAATTTACCGGCCTGGACGGCCGGCAGCGCAGGGAAAAGTTCACCGGCTTCAAGGCCCATATCATCCAGCACGAGATGGATCATCTGCAGGGCGTATTGTTCACCCAGCGGGCGCTCGAGCAGGAACAGGACCTGTACCGGATAGAAAAGAACCAAAAGGGGGAAGAGAAACTGGTACCGATAGAGATCTAAAGTTCGGACTGCATACCCAAGAATCGCATTACCTCCTGCTTCTTATACCTCCTGTCGCCCCGGGAATTGATGCGGATGGCCGGGAGCTTACCTTTCTTCCCCCAGCGCTTGAGGGTGATCTTGGAAACTCTGAGAACGCGGGCAACTTCGTCAAGGGTCAAAAGCTCTGGTAGGTCATCGAAGGATAAGTTTTGTCTCTTTGAATTACCGTTTGACATATTTTGTAGTATATATAATAATCCCGCCTTTTGCAAGGCGGGATTAGTCTGTTTTTGGCTTTTTAGCTTATTTAAGCTCAACCTTGGCGCCGGCCGCTTCCAGTTTCTTCTTGGCGGCTTCAGCATCCTCTTTCTTGGCGCCCTTCAGAACTTCCTTGGGAGCACTTTCGACTAGTTTTTTCGCATCGATAAGACCGAGCGCCTGGTCGATCTCGCGGACGGCCTTGATGACCTGTAGCTTGTTAGCACCGGCATCGGTCAGGACAACGTTGAAGATGGTCTTCTCTTCCGCGGGAGCCGCTTCACCTCCGGCAGTAGCGCCCGCTGGGGCCGCTGCGACTGCCATAGGAGCTCCTGTCACCCCAAACTTGTCCTCCAGAGCCTTCACGAGCTCGTTCAGCTCGATCACTTTCAGTTCTTCGATGGATGTGAGCAATTTTGTAACCTTTTCACTGTGTTTTTTTTCTTCAGCCATTGGTGTCACCTCCCTTCTCTCCTATTTTTGTTAATACAACTGCTAGCCTTTGGGTGTCATAGGACAGGGCCCGGTGCAGGCCATAAAGCGGGGATTTGATCATACCCACGAGCTTCGCCCTCAGTTCTTCCGGGGACGGGATTTTGGCGAACTCCAATACCTGTGAACCACCGTAAACAGCCTGGTCCAGGAAGCCTATTTTCACTTTGACCGTTTCCGTCTGGCCGAATACAGCTTTAAGCGCCTTCAGGGAAGCCACGAAATCGTCGCCCATCACCAGGATGGCCGCGGTCGGACCCTGGAGAATGTCTTCGGCATAAAGTTCTTTCGGGAATTTGAGGGATTCCGCCGAAATGCGGAATAAGGTATTTTTAACGAACCTCAGCTTTGTATCCGTTTCCGTCAGTTTGGTGCGCAGCTCCTCGAACTGCTGGTGAGTGACATTCGAGCTTGAAAACAGGACGAAGCTTTTTGCCTCCGAGAGTTCCTTTTTCAAAGAATCGACCCGCTGTTCACGGAGCTCTTTGGGGGAATGTTTGATTCTGAATTTGTACTTCATGTGCTCTCCTCCGAAAGTCTTACCCCGAAACTGGCCGGGTGCTTTCTTCTCAGGACAAAGATATATTGTAGCAGATAAACGGGAAGTTGCAACTCTTTTTTAACGGCCGTTTCCCGGGGACAAGAGATTCATGACCTTAGATGCCTCCAGTCTCAGGGTGTTCGAAAGCGAGTTCTGCAAGCCCTGCTGCAGGCCGCTCAAGGTCAGGGAGTGCGGTGAATGGGCCGAAAGGTCATCGATGTTCAGCCAGGTCGCCCCAAGCAGACCTGCCTGCGAGCGCCAATACGAGCCAAGGTCAGGGACATAATAACCCCCGTCCTCCGGGCTGATGATAAAGATGTCCGGCTTGAGCTGGCTTTCCTGCATCGCCATGGCCAGTTCCCTGAAGGTCAGACCGCCTTTTTGGTCCTGGGGTATCCGCCTGTCGGCCATCCTCTCCAACCGCTCATCGTACTGCCACGCCTTTTCATCCGTCACCAGCACAACCGCCTGGGGTGGCTGGATGCGGGCAGAACGCTCCAGTGGCGTATTGCCATGGGCCACAAGCAACCGGTTGACGCGTTTAAGTAGGTTAGCCCCTCTTCCCTGGGTGTCAAGAGGAAATATGGAAGTAACAAGCGCAGCCAGGCTGTCTTCATGGTCCTGGGCGCCTCCCCCACCTATCCGATGGTCATTGAACTCCCGGGCATAATTGACAAAGGCGGTGTCCCCGTCCAACGCCGCAGCCAGGCTGTCTATCCCCAAGGCATCGTGGTCGCCGTTCGATATGTCCCTGAACCTGACTATCTGGCCACCGAAACGGACCTTGCCGTTCGACAGGGTAAGCAGGCTCGGATCCAGCCCCAGCCTGAACCGTCCCAGCCAATCGGCCACCTGTGCTTGGACCGCCCTGATATGCTGACCCATGGAACCGGTGTGGTCAAGGACCAACGACAGACGAAACTCCGGCCCCTGTTTCAGTCTTTCGACCGCCTCCTGGGCCAGAACCAACCGCCTCTCTGCCTTATCGGGATCGTCGGCGAACAAAACCTCCTGTTCCAATTGGGTCAGGGCCTGTTCTATCTGATGTGGGGTCGGGACAATGGCGTGTTCGGCGGTTCTCATAATAGCCTTATATTATACACTATATGACATAAGTAATCAAATGAAGGCCAGTTTTACCTCCCGGCCGTTTAGCCGGATCAGCGGTGGAGTAGTGTCCCCCACCCCGTTCTGGCGCCATTTTTCGTGTATGACCTGCCAGTTCTTTTTCTTCTTGATGGTGCCCACCCATCTTATCACTTCCGAATGGGTGTTGTCCAATACCACTTCCATCCGGATGTCCCTGTCCAGACCTTCCTGGGATTGCAGACAGGAACGGTGATGGTCGAGGCTCGTGGCCAGCCGCTGTAGGCGGAACTTCAATTCGCTATAGAAATCTTCGAACGGTAGATTCTTGTCGGCCTCGGTAAAGCCCAGAAAATACGGGATCTGGACGGGCCGCCATACGCCGGGTTGCAGCGCTCTGGCCACCGCCCTGGCCGCCTCAGCCTCCCTGCGGCTGATTTTTTTAGCCGGGGACAGTCCGCAGGCATCGGCCTTCTTTTCCCAGACCGAAAAATCATCCACATCTGCCTGGATATAGTTATGGAACGCTTCCAACAACTCCGCCACTGTCGCGGACTGCTTCAGGCGCGTTTTTTCCTTTTCCAAAAGACGCCGCGCCTCATCGGTGAGCCGGTACCTTTTTCCCATCTCCTCAAGCTCTCTGATGGCGCCATTACCATGGGATACGACCTCCCTTAACTTACCCATCCATTCCGCCAATCCGCTACGGTAAACCTCTTCCGCCTTGCCAACCGACTCCACTTTGGACAGGTATCTAAGTGACGTCTCTGCCGCGCAATAGTCTCCCACCGAGCAAAGTATTCCAACCGTCTGAGCCAGTCTTTGGCCTTTGCAGCCGAAGATGCGCTCCGCCTTGCCTTTCCTGAACAGGCTGTTGTCCGAGGCCGCTTCCACCACCGTCAGCCAGGTAACGGCATTCAAACGCTCACCGGACACGCGCTTTCTCAGCCGGGTCCACAGCCAGTCGTAAGTACGCATTGTCTTCAGGAATGTCTGTAACCCTTCATCGGTGATAAGTGTCCCGCTGCCCATTAATGCGCTAATCCGCTCGTAAACGGCTTCGACTAGAAGCTCCTGTGCCTCTTCCAGGTGGAAAACCACCTCTGCCGCCGCTTCGCTTTTCCGGTGTCTGTCCATGAACCTCTCGACCATGCCGGCAGCCTGGGCAATATCCCTGACTCTAGCCTTCTCCTTGGCCAGGAGCAGATACTCCATGTCCCTGGCCTCGGCCAGGTAACGGTCACGGTATGGATGTTTATTTATCGCCTCGGTATCGCCCCTTCTTATATAACCCCTGATCTCATCTCTCATTTTCTTGTCCCGGTGCTTCCGGTGCAGTGAGATCCCCTTGGTGACCAGGGCGGTGGCGGTGAGAAGACCGGTAACGGCTGCGATCCAGAAGGCGGTCTTTTCCAGGCCGGCGATCTCAGGCACGGCGATGGCGATGTCACCCAGAGTGACCGAATTACCGGCTTTATCGGTGATGGTGATACTGACCGTACCCTTACCTTTGTCGTTCGTCTGACACCCGATAACTAAAAAGCCCCCTTCTCCAGTGGCATAATCCTGGACCGTGCACTCACCGGCCTTCCTTAAAGAATAGACCGTATCCTGGGAAAAACCTGCCCGGGTTTTTCCCGGGTCTAGATTGCTGGTATACCCCATTACCATTACTAGTTCTTTATTATTGAATTCCTGATTGACCTCTCCCACCTGTTTGAGAAGGTCATAGACGAACCCTTCCCCGATGGCCGTCTCAAGGCCGACATTATTCCTCACGCTGGCTTCCAAACGGACGCTACCTTGTCCGACAGGCCGCCGGCAGCCAAACCTGTTATCCCCGGCAAATTCCGCCGGCCACTCATCTGTCTCCCCGCTCTGCCTGATTTCCCGACACACCACCTCCCGTATCCCGCTCTCGCGGTCGACCGCCAGAAAATCCATTGCGAACAATCCCTGTTCCACCTTACTTTCCAGTCCGCCGATCGCGGCCGGCGTTTCGTCCCTGAGGGTGATGTTGGCCTCGGCAGACAATCCCCCCCTGTTTTTCACCACTATTTGCACGTTATTCTCCCCTTCCGACACCGGCAAAAGGGCCTCCACCCGGCCGTCGCCGTCAGGGGTGAAGACCGTCTGCCCGACCGCTGCATATTCGATAGCGCTTTCCGGATCCAAGGCGCCGAGTATTATCCTGATCAGTCCGTCCTGCATGACCGCACTTTCGATATTCAGGACCGGCGGGGTCGAATCGCTGACCACGAGCTCCGCCCGTTCGCACATATTGAGGGGATTACAGGCTTCAAGCACATACCTGTTCTCCCCCTCCCTGACCCGTTCCTGTATCTCCACTCTGCCGCCATCCCCCACCGTGGCGGGCTGACCGTTGACAGTGGCCCATGCCAGGCCGCTCTGGGGGTCCTGAGCTGTAAAGGCAGCCGACACCAGCCCGTTTTGCATGCCTATCCCCTCTCCGGAGATATCTGGAGCCGTATCGTCAAAGACTACTTCATAATCCAGGTTGATGGGCTCGGTCAGGAGAGGGTCTTTCAGGGTCACGCACTGGGTAGGCAGGAGATGGAAGTTTTCCAAGGTGGAGTCGGCGCAGAAGCGGTCCCGGCCGTTATAGAAGGATAGTTTCAATGCCTGGGCGCCTCTTTCGGCCAACTGTCCGCTGATGGTGTAGCGGCGAAGCAATGGTTCTTCAGGGGTGGCCTTTGTTTCGCCTGCCAGTTCTATCGTCAATCCGTTCAGTCCGATGACGGCCGGTGGCAGATGCTCTCCCCTGACCTCACAGTCCACTCCCAGTGACCGTGAAGCCACGTAGTGGCGCCGTCCGTCATAGGCAGCACCCGGGATGGTACAGTTCGCGGATACAACGGCAGATATCTGTCGCTGGTAGTTCTGCCGGTACTCCGTCAGTTTCTCCGGCGTATTGCCGAGAGCCAAGAGGCACTGGTAAAGATAATCCTGCGACACCGACCGGCCGGCCTGAATATCCCCGCAGGCCTGCTGCTGTTCGTTGGTCATGCACCCGGCCAGAAACAAGGCTCCGAGGACCATTAAGCCCAGATATTTGACCCTTAGTGACGTTTCGCGCCTTTCCATGGTGAAGATGATATTTTACCATATAAGTTTACTATAAGGTTGTTTTCGGCTTTGGGATATGCTATACTTATCCGATGGCGAGAACTCCCGACCACTCTGTCTATCTGGACACTGAGGAATTACGGCAGTTCATGCATGCCAAAATCCGCGGCCCCATCAAGGAATGGCGGAACCGGGGTAAGATAGGTCTTCCCGGCCCGCTCCACGGTTTGAGACAGCGGATGCAGGCCAGCCACCTGTCCGGATTCGAGCATTTCGAGCCCCTGTTCGGTGAAGCCTTCCGGTCGGACCGCAAATGGCTTCTGGCCCCATTGATAGCTTACAACCTGGCCACTTTTGCCGGCGACACCGAGCAGCAGACAAAGATCAGGGACCTCATCACCTCCTTCTACCTGAACACGCCCGACTCCAAGACGGTCGAGGGTGTGGACAGGTATTCACTACTCGGTGAGGAGACGTCTCCCCGGCAAAGGGCATCCATGAGGCCTGGACATCTTCCCAAAGGCGTCAGACTACTATCCGAGACTCTGGAACATTCACCAAAACTCACGCCCGACCTGGTTTTCAGCTTACTGTCAGGAGACCTGGATACCGAGTTCCGGCCCCAGATGCGACTGGTCCAGTTCGAGCGCGATCTTCTGAAGAAGGCGGCCGAGTACGGCCTGCCCACTCTGGCGGCTTCCCTCCCTTTGCTTCTGACGGAGATAGCCAAATACGCTCCGGAACTGCGTCCCGAAACCGTCAACATAGGCCCGTTGGTCATCGGCCTTCTCGGCCTAATGGCCGGATACGGCGTTTCCAAGGTCGGGACCAAGATCGCCGAGCACGGACGCGGTTTTGAACTTCCCAAAGGGACCAAGCAGGGCCTTACCCGCCTTTCCACCCTGGCAACTGGCTCCGTGTCGACCGCTGCTGCCGTCCATGACAATGTCATTTGGAATGTTGACGGTACCGATCTGACGACGGTTCCGGCGGAGGCAGTCTCCTCCTTGGTCCTGTTCTATCTGACGAACCGCCTGGCCCACGCCGTCATGGATACCACCGTTGGCGACCACCGGCGCAAACTGGCCGAACTGCAAAAGCAGGGCAGCACCAAGCTGACGGAGATGGGCCGGTCGTCCAAATGGGCCTATCCTGCCATCCTTGACTCGCTATTGCGGAAGGTTTGGCAACCTGGCCCGGACCAAAAACCCCCGGGCTTGAGCGATGCGACGTATATCGGTCACTATCAGCGTCTGTTCTCGGCCTTCGGTTTCGACGTCAACCATCTGTTCATCCGGGACGCACTCAGCGCCCGGCCGACCAATCTCGAGGATTCAGAGACCAATGAGGTCGCCGACCTCCTGGTGACAGAGGATGGCTGGCCGAGCCTCTCCGAAACACTTCTGAAACTGACTCTTGTCGAAGCGGCCAGATACAAGCACATCATGGGCAGGGAGATCATTCCGAGCCCGTCCCGAAATGCCGCGCCGGTTATCAAGGAACTCGGCGAGCAAAGACTGGGCCTGGTGAAAAAATTCTCTTCCACCGACCCCCTGTCAGCCCTGATGCTGGCTTTGCCGGCCGTGAACCGGTTCAGCTACCCCGAGCTTGGTATCTCGTCAGAGGGGCAGCTCATCAGTGCCGCCTCGGACGCGAGACTGTTCGGGTCACGCGCCGGCCGGAAGGACGGCAATTCCGGCAACACCGGTTTCCTGCCGGTAGTGATGATGCGTTACTGGCAAAGGATCTTCAACCGCGGCCCGGAGAGCTACCTGGACGCCACCTTGAGACAGTTCACCGACCACTTCGATGCCGGCGCTTCGGCCGATTACCGCAATCTGGCCTCCGAGATCATCGCCAGTCCGCTCTCCCACCAGGCGGTCAGCGTCATCGGCATGTTCTCGCACGGCAATACGGAGGAAGGCGCACATGGCGCGGACAAGCATACCACCAAGGCGGCCGTGGCCGATATCAATGAGAAGCTCAGAGAGAACCCGAACCATCTATTTTACCTACTCTGTTCCGTGTCCTCCCTTGAATATTACAAGAAGTTCGCGGCCGGCCTGCGCGGGATATATGGACGACCGGGCAATGAGGAAACCCAGCAACTGATGGGCCGCTCCATCGACAATATGACCACGGTCCAGAAAACAATAGTGGAGTCCCTGTTCCGGCACTTCATCCAGAACCGGGTCGGCCTGATCACCGAAAAAGGAGCCGCCGCCGAGGATGTTGCCAAACAGGACGTGCTCAACAAGCAGATGGCCCTGTTCCTGACCTGGGTGATGGCCGAAAATCCCGAGCTGTTAGAAGGGAATGTCTCCAGGCTGACAGAAAGCCTTTATTCCCGGAGCGGACAGGTGGGGATGGGCGAACCCCACTCCCTGTCTTTCCTTTTCACGGTCTACTTCGTCCACAAAAAAGCTAAGGAAATGGGCATTACCGGCCACCGTTTCTTCAGGTCGGTCAGTGCGCTCGCCAATCACATCACCGGCGACACCCTGTTTGCCAACCTTGGCTGGACCGGAGAGAGGGCCTTCAACAACCAGTTGACCAAGCCCGAGATAGACAATGCAGCCGTCACTTTCAACGTCGGTCTGAGCATGACCGATACGGAAGATCAGCTGTGCGAATTGCTCTTGAAGACGGATGAGCATCTCGACGCCTTGGGCGACCAGGTGGATGAAGTGGCGGAACAGAGGCAGAATAACACCACCATCTCGGCGGAAAGGTACCGGGCGGAGACCTTCCTGGTCTGTGCCAGACAGATCCTGCTCATGGCAGAGAGGGACCCGCGGTTCGCTCCTGCCCTTTCTGCCAATCCGACATTGAAAACGGTCGCCGATAAAATTGAGGATTTCCGCAAAAGGCTCGGCATCAGGGAACTGGAGCTCAGGGCCGGTCAGGTCATTTTCAATCCGGCAAACAGCGCGCCGTTCCCGACGGGGAGGCCTTAAAGTGTTTTATTTGACCGCCATTTCCAGGGATCTCTGGTCCTGCAGGCCGATAAGTTGCTTCACGGCCTTGCCATTCTTGAATATATACATGGTGGGGATGCTCATGACGCCATATTCCCCGGCCAGTTCCTGCGATTCGTCAACATTGACCTTGACAACCTTGATGTCCGTGTTGTCCTTCACGAGGCCCTCGAGGATGGGCTCCATCATCCGGCAGGGAGCGCACCAGTCGGCGTAAAAATCTACCAGAACAGCCTTCTCCTTTTCTTCCAGGACCTCCTTCTGGAAACCCTGCCTATCTTTGACGATAACCATTTTGATGAATTAGAAACTTATAAGGAAAATGTCAACTTGACTACTCTATAAAATTATCGCTCCCCTGTCAAATGCCTTTTAGGGAAGCAGTGAGTTCCGCCACCAGTTGGCCGGGTGTTTCCTGCCTGCCGGATGGCCTTTCGGCTGTGGCCCGTTCCAGGACAATCTTAAACCCGGGAGGCAGTTCGGTAGCATAGTTTATCCTCCTCCCGTCAAAGACCTCTTCCTCAGGCAGCAGGGCCCGGCCGCCCAGAAGAAGGTTGACCAGCATGGCCAGCTGATAGACGGACGTCCTGAGGGTAGCCACGCCCTTGCCTTCGGTCTGTCTTAAGGAACTGCGGCTGAATTCCGGGGGTATATTCGTCGTGGACATTCCCAAAATCTCCGGAGCCGCGCCGTCGGCCACGGTCAGGTTGAGGTCTGAAAGGATATAGCCGTCACCTTTTTGCATGATATTTCTCGGGCTGAGGTCGGTCACTATTCTCCCGTGGGTACGGTGGACGTATTCCATGGCGGCCGCCATATCCTCTGCTATTCCCATCGTCTGCTCCACCGGCAATACAAGAGGGGCTTGGGGATTTTTCAAAAGCGGATCGGTAAATTTCTCCCTGACAATCGCCAAGAGTGGTTCCTGACCGATCCTGATGGCGGCCAGGTCGTGGAAACGCGCAATGCGGGGATCGCTCGAACCGCTCAGAAGCTCCGCCTCCCTGGTGAATTCCCTGACGATGCGCTCCTTTCCGTATTGGTCAAAATAGGGCGAGTACGGCCGCAGCAATTTGACCGCTACATCTTCTCCTGCCCCATCCACCCGCCGGCCGCTCAGGACGAGGGCCATCGCCCCCTCCCCGATCAGTCGGGTATCGCTGAAGGCGGTCTCATAAACAGGCGGGCCTCCGGAGACCGGGTGAAGCGTCAGGCTTCGCTCCGGTTCCATATTTTTCATTCGGGCAAGCTTGATCAACCTCTGGAATTGAGGGGAATTAAAAGGAGACTCGTGTTGGGATACCGCTTCAGAACTCATGGTAATTAAATTATACCACGAAAAAGCCCCGCCTTTTGGGGCGGGGCCTGATCGGAAGCGGACAAAAGCTAGCGCCAGGGTAACCGAGGGATGGGGAACTCGGCAATCGGTATGACCAAGTTGTACTTCGCCACAATCTGGTCATACGCTGCTGAGCCGGTATGGGCATTCAACCACAGATGCTGCGGAGGAGTGCTGTGCCCATTTATCGGTCGCTCGGACAGAATCCAGGCACATTCCCACCAGATCTCCTTGGTGAAATAGTACCAGGTGCTTTGTCCGATCCGTTCCCAACCGGCTTGGCCGAACATGTTCTCGGCCGCCCTGGCCTGTACCACCACGAAATTGGCATTTCGGCCAACCACGTGGAGGCAGGCAAAGTTGGCAACGGTCCCCCGCTCCAGTGTCGTTATCCCGGCCTTGCACTGGATGGAGCCGTTCGAGTGCCCTTGCCCTTTATTCTGCCCTTTTTTGTCCCCGTTGTTGCCGGGGTAGGCATCATAAAAGAGTTCGGCCACCGTTTTGCTCTCAGATCCGACACCGAGTTCCGGGATCCAGGTACCGTGACGCATGGACAGCCACCAGTTATCGCCCAGCGCAGACCCGGCGAGCATGGTGCCCACAAACGCCTCCAGGGCCATCTGCTGTGCCACCGCTTCTGCCGCCCAGTTGTAGAGCCCTTGAGCACCCTCTACCACGGCTTCCACCGCCTGCGGGGCGTAAGACACAACGACATAGGCGCAGAGCCCGGCGATGATCACTACCGCCACCGGGTCATCCGCAATACCTACAATCGTAGCGTTGTCCGCCGCCGCCACGGCTCCGACCACCGGGATCAGATACAGGGCCTGTTGCGGTCCGAACTCGGCGGGCTGCCGGTACCAGCGGACTTCCACATCCTCGGCTGGCCTTTGCACCTCCACCACCGGAGTACTGGCAGCTGGGGCTGACTGTGGCTGTACTGGCTGTTCAGCGACTGGCGCTTGGACTACCGGCTGCTCTTGTCTCACCGCTGGCGGAGCAGCCGCGGGCGTACCGCCACACGCTAACTGAATTAGCAGCAACACAACCAAGGCTACCATAAAACTACTATTCTTTTTCACGGTGAATTCTCCTTCACTGTCATGGCTGATGTCGATCGCTCACTTGGCGACCTGGACAGGATCTGGGCGACAGTATCCCCAAATCCTCACAGGCCACCAAGCTAATCGCTTCCGATGTTAAAGAACCATTTCCGTCATCATAGAAACAAAGCATTTATTGCCTCCTGATAACAAGAAATGTGATAAATATTACTATAAGTCTTACTTAATGACAGTATTGGGAGATACGAAGTTCCAAACGTCCGTTTGTTTGCTAAAATTAGGATATGAATAACATCATTCTCGTGGGCAAGGACAAGAAAATAATTCAAAACTACCTGAACGGATACCGGGAAAGCCACCACGTGGCCCAGAACGGGATAATAGAGTTCAATCCGGAATCCGGCCAGCTGACCATGGCGGAAGTGAGAAAGCTCCTGGAACTAACCTCCCGCAGCTTCGCCAAAAGAACGGTCTTCGTGGTCTGGGAATTCGGGACGGCCAAAGACCTGGTGCAGAACATCTTTCTCAAAACACTTGAGGAACACCAGGACAACCTGGGCTTTATCCTGGTCGCCGGCTCTGCCGGAGGCATCCTGCCGACTATTCTGTCGCGCTGCCAGATCATCCGCGTGCCTGAACCCCCCCGGCCGCCGGAGGCAAGATCGAAGGCAGAGATGGACGAGACGGTCCGCCTATTAAAGACCCGGCAGACCCTGGCAAGCAGCGTGCTCAGATTCAAGAAGGGAGAGAAGAAAGAGGCGGCTTTATATTTCCTGGACAGCTTCATCGGTTACGGATATTTCGCACTTTTGGAAAGGCCGGACGACAGATGGCTGGCCGAAAGGCTAAGGCGGGCGCTTGAAGCCCGGAACCTGATCGAGAACAACACCCTCGACCCGGAACTGACGGTAGACCAAGTCTTCCTTGACTAAAGCCATAGTAATCTCTATACTTTTCCTATGTTCAGCCTCAAGGAAAAACAGGTCAGACTGATTACTATGGCCTTGGGTGCTGTCACCGCTCTCCTTTTAGGGATCCTCGGGTTCCGTTTCCTGGGCGAGTTCCTCACCTCCCGCGCCTCAAGCGTCGCTCCCCAGAATGTCAACATCAGCGGCATCACCCAAACTTCCGCACTGGTCAAATGGGGAACGGACCAGGAAACACAATCGGTCATCGAGTACGGCACAACGCCCACCTCCCTGACCTTCTTCGCCCCGGAGGCCACCCGCAGCAAGGAGCATAGCGTAGAGCTAAATCTTCTGGGTAAAGGCACCACCTATTATTTCCAGGTCAAGACCGGGGACAAGGTATTCGATAATGGCGGCGTGCCCTGGACTTTCACCACTCTTTCCGGAGACGAAAACGCCGACGCGGAAAGGCCGGCCACCACCCCGAGCCCGACCGCCGGAGCGACCCCCGAAGCGACTGTCACCGCCCAGCCCACCACTCCGGTCACCAAGGATACCAACTGCGTCCTATCGGAATATAAGGCCAGGTTCTATACCACGGATACCAAATACGACCAGGATAACAACGGGGTCGTCAATTCGCGCGACTGGTCTTACTGCCAGGCCAAGCAGGGCGACCTGGCGCCATCGTCAACTCCCACTCCTCCCGGCTCGCTGACGCCCACCACTACCCTGACTCCTTCGCCGACACCGTAAAAGGAAATTTTCAAGCATCAATTCTCAATTTTCGGTCAATTATCACAGGCTGCCGTCAGGCATGCCCGGCAGAAGAAGCCCGGTAATGAAGCGGATGACCGGCCCGATGATGGTCAGAAGAGGACTACGGCCTCCGGCTATAGGCAGCAGCAGGATCAGGAGGATCAAGATGCCGTAGCGCCTCAGGGACAGCCACTCGTCCCGCTGGTCCTCGGGCAGTATACCGGCCACCACCTGGAAACCGTCCAGCGGATAGACCGGGAACAGGTTGAATATTCCCAGGGTCACGTTCAAGAGGACCATGAAGGTCAGAACATTGCCCACCAGCCCGCCCTGACCCAGAAGGGTGAGCAGGAAACTGGCCGTCAGGGCCAGAAGGAAGCTGCTCAGGGGACCGGCAAAGGCGATGACGGCCGAGTCACGGGCCGGGTTTCGCAGATTGAAAGGGTCATACGGGACAGGTTTGCCCCATCCGAAGCCCCAGAAAAGGATGAACAGGAGGCCTATTGGATCTATATGCACCAGCGGGTTCAGGCTGACCCGCCCCAACGCCCGGGCGGTCGGATCCCCCAGCCTGTCCGCTGTAAAGGCATGGGCAAATTCGTGGACCGCCACCGAAACGAGGAGAAGGATAATGAAGACGATAAAGAAAACAGGGTCTCTAAATAATGTATCTAGCATGATTGCCAGTATAACATATTTGCGGTATACTAATGTATTCTGACGCCCATGCCGAGATGGCTCAGTGGTAGAGCATCCCCTTGGTAAGGGGAAGGTCGCGGGTCCGATTCCCGCTCTCGGCTCCTAGATAGCGGCGGCTAAAGTCCGTTGCAATGCTTTAACTTATTTGTTAAGATATCGTTTATGTCCAAATGCTATGTGTGTGGAAAAGGGACCTTGAAGGGCTATAAAGTTTCCCATTCCGACATCAAGACCAGACGATTTTTCAAGCCGAACCTGCACCTGTTGCGAGTCAGGACGGTTGAGGAAGTGGAGAAGAAGGTAAAGCTGTGCTCCAAGTGCTATAAGAAGATCAAGAAAGAGTTCTGGGATGGGAAAAGACTGCCTTTCGTGCCCGTTTCGCTCCTCAACCAGGCTAAAGTTAAAAAACCAGTAACCCCACAAAATGGCTAAGAAAAAGGGTCAGCGGGTGAAGTTCGGCCTGGTGTGCACCGTCTGCAACCGCCACAACTACACCACGGAAAAAAACCGGCAGACCACGACGGAATCGTTGAAATTCAACAAGTACTGTCCGAACTGCCGCAAACACACCGAACACAAAGAGAAGAAAAAACTGGATTAAGTCGCCGAATCCGTATATAATTTTCCTATGTCTCGCTTAGTGAATCTGATGTTGATCATTCTGGTCGTAGTGGCGTTCTTTTTCGGGATCAGGGTGGGCAAGGCCATCCAGGCGGTCGATACACCTGTGAAAACGGTGGTGACGGAAGTGATGGTGACAAGGGTCGTCAGTCCTACCCCCTCGGTGACAGTGACACCAACGGACACCCCCGCGTTCGTAGCGTCACCAACACCGAGCCCCACTCCTTAACGGTAGGCGAACTCCAGGTCCTCGATCTGTTCCACGGTCAAACCTATGCTCTGAAGCCACTGGTTCACCCTGTTTACCAAGAGCCCGCCGGTATATTTGTTCGAGGTGACGACAAAAGTGAAATTGCCGACCTCATCTATTTCCAGATCCATCCGGAAATCGGCGCTATCATAGGGCATCTTGTTGGCGAGATAAATGTCCGGCCGCTCTTCCCTGCTTCGTTCCTCGATCTGGGTGACAAGTTCCACCGGCCGGGTATCCTCCCGGACAGTTGTGGTCAGGGTCAGAAAAGACACCTCCCCGATCAGTTCCAGGTCCGCCGCCCGCCGTACCGTCACTCTGTAGACGCTGCTTTCCGCCAAAGGCGTGTCCGGTATGACCACCAGCTTATTATCGATGATGCGGGTCCGGTAGCTTTTCTGTTCTGTCAGGTTTTCCACCAGGCTGATGGTGAGCTCGCTCGCCCGGGGGGTGCGGTTGAAGCGAAGCTCGATGTTCGTGTCCAAACCCACGGCCTCGGCCCCGTTATTAGGACTGGTTGACACAAGGCTGAGTGGGGCTGTTTCCGGAACAGGGGCTGTTGGCTGCACCCTCGCAGGCGTCACCGTCGCCCCGGGTCGGCTCTCTGAACCCTTCTTCATTCCCATCAGGGCGGCCATAAAAATAAGGAACACGAATACCAGGGAAAAGGCAATGATAATTAAATATTTCCGGTTGGTTTCCCACATATTAGGTTTATCTATAAATTATAACCTTCTCAGCACGCAACTGACATTATTGGCGTAATCCATTCTTTTGCCGATAGAACCGCTCCGGCCCCAGTTCGCCTCCGCCAGCCTGAACCAGGAGCCGGCCTTATTGCTGCCCACTTCGATGACCGTGGCGATATGCCCCCACGTTCCGCCCGTATAAACGACCGCGTCCCCCGGCCGGAGGGCGCCCGCATTCGTAAAACGGGCGTAGCCGGAGGGCACCGAACCCGAGCAATAGTCCTTGGCGTTCCGGCCTGAAAGGGACGAACCTGTCCCGAGCTCCACGCCCTGAACAAACCCGACGCACTGCAGGTAGGTGAAAGCCGTGGCGGAGCGCCGGAACCAGAGGTAGACATCGGTGCGGATGTGCCCGTTCAGGCAGCTGACATTGGCCTCCCGGAAAGCCTGTGCCTGCTTGCTGGTCAGACCGTAGCTCCTGGAATCGGGTATGTCCCAGCCGCAACTCTTCCCGGCGATCTGGACCAGGGACAAAGCGTATTCCGGGGCCCCGGTATCGTTCTCCGGGGGGATATCGCCATCCCCACCGCCGTCACCGTCGTCCGGTCCGGAAATGTCGTTGTCGGAGGCCGGAACCACCACTCGGTACGGCAGGAGGGCCCGCTTGATCTTCGTATGCTCCTTCTCCGTTTCCCCGAGGTAGTTGAAGTTGTCTTGGTCGCCCTCCGCGCCCTGCCCGGTGGCATCGGAGTCGCTGATGTTTTTAGGAAGGTATGTCTTTGAATAGCCCTGCTCGCCGCTTGACTTATTGAAAAGCCGGGTAAAAAAATCCACAATCCGCTCCAGTATGCTCAGGTCCTCCCTGACCTGCTGTTCCTCGATGGGGAGATTGCGCTGGTGGGTAAAATCGACCTTGGGGATCCAGCAGTTCAATCCCAGGAAACCGCAGTCCGCCTTGGGCACTTTGACGCCCTCTGGCCTGTCCAAAGTCGATACATTGTCCAGAATGTCCTTGGTGTTCTCACCCAGATCCTGCTGGCCGGACGCAGGGGCGGCTATAAAAAAGATCAGGATAGCGACCGACAATAGAATAAGGGTCTTTCCCTTGGGCATAGGTACAGTATACGTGAAGTTGGCGGAGTTGTCACCAGCTGCTGCCCCCTCCGCCTCCCCCGCCCCCACCGGAAGAGCCTCCTGAAAATCCGGAGGAAAACCCGCGGCTCGAGGTAGTTGAAGTTGGCGGAGTGGCCGCTTTTTGGAATGAGGAGAACGTCTGTCCCAGACCCCTCGTCAGCGTAGTACTGTTGAAGGAGCCAGATCTGTGCGATGCATACCACTCGGGCTTTTTCAGGTCGATGTCCCTGAACCTGTCCGCCCAGACCTTCTCCACCCCGAAGGCAACGGCATAAGGCAGTAGTTTCTCGAACAGGTGATAGTGCTTGGCCTGGAACTTGAGCTGCCTCTCCTGAGAGACCAGAAAATTCCGCAAGGACCTTGCCTGCCAGGTGGCCTGCACACCTTTCTCCGTCTTCTTTGGCATATTGAGCCCGAAGATGGTCGCCACCGCCGCGAGCTGCGGGTTCAGGGTGGCTAAGGCCAGGCCGACAATGACCCTGTAAAAATTTCTGATCTTGTCGGGGTTTTGGGGGAAGTATCCTGCAGCGGTCATGCTTGCGTAGAGGTTTTGACCGGCCTTCTCCACTGTCCCATAAAGTTTTTTCTCCTTGAGCCTCACCTCGTTTTTCTGTCCGGAAAAGATCCCCTCCATCAGGATTTTTTCGTGCTCCGCGAGTCGGGCCCCGTCAGTCTTGGTCCTGGTCAGGTAATAATCCCCGTCCTGACGTTCGCTGATCTTCAGGTAACCCCGTCGGGCGAGGTCAACGACGGTCGCCAGAATATCCTTCAGGTGCACCCGTTCGTCAACGAGAGTTCCCACCTCCCCGGGCAGCATGACCTGTCCCTTGCTTCCCTTGGGAGGCTCGAACCAGGCCTTCGCCTCGCCACCGCCGGGATTGGGATCTCGCCCTTGCTGCCACCATTTGACCACGATAAAAAGCGGGTAGGCCAGGTACCATCCGATCATAAGCCCGATGGCAATGAAGGCCAGGGTTATCTTCGCCACCTGTCCGGCAGCACTTTCCCAAAAAGGGGTATACTCCTCCGGCTCAAGCACCCCTACTACACCTTTTGGGAAACCCGCCACCATGGTCAGCCCTTCGCCGGAAGAGAGGACAGTTTCGCTTTCAAAAGTCAGCCTCAGGCCTTCCCGGGTCACTGAGCAGTTATGGTCAGTACTTCCCGGCGGGCCTGTGAAACAGATGCCGCGCAAAAAACCGCCGCCCTCGGCCGTTTCCGGCAGGGTCACCGTGGCCCGAATCTGCCGGATGGGTGCTTCCCACGCGTTCCCGGTAACATTCCAGTATAGCTCGTCATGATCGGAAAAATAGGTCAGCGCCCCTGAGACCCGGTATGAAATGACATATGTGCGGATACCGGAAACGGTCCGGTCCGGATCCCCTATTTTCAGAATGGTATGGCCGTCTTCCCTGCTCTCTTCTACCCGGTAACTTTGTCCACGCCCGTCGGTCACCCGGAAATCCCGGTATTCCAGGATGAATCTTTTTCCTTCGTTGTTTTTCTTCAGGTAGGGTATCCTTCTGATGATGCCGTGCCTCTCCGCCAGTCCAAAGTCATAGGTGATGCGTTCCTCGACCCTCACCGTCCCATCCTGGTTAATATCATAGCGAGCGTCGAAACTCTGAATGGCTTCACTTCGGGCTAGTACACCGATAGGCAGACTGGCAAGCAGGATAAGAAGCAATAGCAGGCGCTTCATCATATTTAGCCGGACGTTTATTGGGTCAGGTCCGGAATGGCCGGCATGTCCGCCGTTGGGGCGACCGCTTCTGGAGCGGGAGCAGCCGGGGCCGGGACGGCCGTAGTCTTCAAACCCGCAGCCTCAAGCTCTTTGGCGAACTCCACTTCTGTAAAGCCTTTGACAACTTTTCGGCCTTTCGGACCCTCTATGACTGTCACAGGCACTCCGGCAAAGTTGTCGCTGACCGCGAGCATCTCTTTCAGGCTCTCCGTATTCTCCTCCACGTTCTTCTCCTCAAAAGGCAGATTCTGGGAGGCCAGATAACCCTTTTCGGATTGGCAGAAAGGGCAGTTAGCAGTGGTATAGACCGTGATCTTATTGTCCGAGAGCGTGACCTCTTCCTTGGGGGGTTCGGGGATCTTGACAGCAGCGTCCAGCTCTTCCTTTGGCATGTCCGCGGGTGTGGCGGGAACCTCTGGTACCGCGGGGGCGGCCGGCTCTACCGGAGCAACGGGTTCGGCCGGGGCGGCAGGGGCAACGGGCACTGCGGGTGCCGGTTGGGCGGGAGCTGCGGGAACTGTTTCCGCTTCTTTGGCCAGATTCTCCATATCCTGGGACAGTTTCTTCAGGAAATCCTCCTCCTGTGCCGGGGGGGCGGCAGGGGCAACGGGCACTGCCGGAGCCGGCACTGCGGGCACGTCATTGTTCATAGCCGGTGCGACAGGCTGGGTTGGGTTAGATGGTTTGTTTTGGTCGTCCATATTTTTCACTATAAACAAATGGAAATATTTTGTCAACCTTTTAGTATAATTTAAGCATGGCTACGCAATCTTTATCCCTAGAAGAAAGGCTTTCTCTGATCAAGGAGGTCGGTGAGGAGATCGTTCAGGAAGACGAGCTGAAATCACTCCTCGCTTCCGGTGAGGATCTTATCGCCTACGACGGCTTTGAACCATCGGGACAGATCCATATCGCCCAGGGTTTGCTCAGGGCCATTAACATCAACAAACTGACCAGGGCCGGCATCCGCTTTAAGATGTGGGTGGCAGACTGGCACGCCATGGCCAACAACAAAATGGGCGGAGACCTTGACCGGATCCAGACGGTCGGCAGGTATTTCATCGAGGTCTGGAAGGCGTCGGGCATGGACCTCTCTAAAGTGGAGTTCCTCTGGGCCTCGGACATGGCCAAAAACCCCGATTACTGGAAGCTTGTGGTGCAGGTCGGCAAGTCCAACGCCCTCAAGCGGTTTATCAGGACCGCGGAAATGATGGGCCGCGAAGAATCCCTGGAGAACCTGACCGGCGCCCACATCATCTATTCCTGTATGCAGGTGGCGGATATCTTTATGCTGGGGGCAAAGATCACCCAACTGGGCATGGACCAGCGCAAGGTGAATATGTTGGCCCGGGAGGTCGGGCCCCAACTGGGGTTCTGGAAGCCGGTGGTCGTCAGCCACCATATGCTGATGGGCCTCGGAAAGCCGCCGGCCAAGACCGCCGATCCGTCACAGAGAACGCTGGCCCTGAAGATGTCCAAGTCCAACCCGGATTCGGCCATCTTCATGACCGATACGGCCGATGATATCAAGCGCAAACTGAACAAAGCCTGGTGTCCGGAGGGTGTGGTGGAGGAAAACCCGGTCCTGGAATATGCCAGATACATCCTCTTCGAATCCATGGACAGCTTTACCGTCGAGCGGCCGGAGAAGTTCGGGGGACGCGTGACTTTCGGAAACTACCAGGAGCTGGAACTCGCCTATGCCAACAAGGAACTTCACCCGCAAGACCTCAAGCAGACCGTCGCCACGTACATTGATCAACTTCTGGAGCCTGTCAGAGACCACTTCCGGACCGACGCGCAGGCCAGAGAGCTTCTTGAGAAAGTCCAGAGCTACCAGGTAACCCGCTAACGAAATGACCCGCCTAAATAAGCTTCGCCGCCTTTTGGAGAAGGAAGGGATAGACTGTTTTTTGATCGGCAGCCCGTACAATATCGCCTATCTAAGCGGTCTGGGCGGGTTTTCTCCCGTCGAGAGAGAGGCTTTTATGCTGATTACCCCTACCCATAACCATCTGGTGACCGATTTGAGATACGCAGGCATGATCAAGAACAATGATCAATTTAGGATCGAAATTACCGGCCGGAAAGAGAATTACTATCAAAAAATCCTGCACCTCCTCGAGAAGGTAAAAAAGCACCGACTCTCTTTTGAAGAAGACAACATGAGGGTGGCCGAACATCGTTATCTCTTAAAGCTCAATCCCCATCTTGGACTTGAGCCCCGAAAAGGCATCGTGGAAAGCTTGCGCTCGGTCAAAGACCGACAGGAGACAGACCACATCAAGAAGGCCTGCCGGGTGGCCGGGGCGGCCCTCGAGAAGGTCATGTCAAAAGGCCTGGAAAACCGGAGTGAAGCCGAGGTCAGCTTTGACCTTGAGAAAGAAATCCGGAACTGCGGGGGTGAGGATATTGCCTTTGAGCCCATTGTCGCTATGAACAAACACTCCGCCATCCCCCACCATACTGCCGGAAAGAGGAAAATCACCGACGGGGTCTTGCTAATAGACCTTGGGACAAAGTACCATGGTTACGTTTCCGACATGACACGGACCTTTAATATCCCAAAAAAATCAGGTCAAGAAAGATTGGGGCGGAAATTTCAGGCCATCTATCAAAAAGTGATGGAGGCTCAATCAGAGGCATTAAGCAAAATAAGGGTCGGCATGCAGGCACGGGAGGCCTTTCAAATAGCCAACCGTATTTTCGAGAAATACGCTCTGGCAGAATGTTTCACCCATTCCCTTGGGCACGGCCTTGGTCTTGAGATCCATGAAGAACCCCACCTCTCCCCTACTTCGGAAGCCGAACTGAAGGAAGGCATGGTCTTTACCATTGAGCCGGGCCTTTACCTGGAGGGTAGGTTCGGCGTCCGGATCGAGGATACAGTTCTTTTGACCAAAAAAGGCTGCCTTTCCCTTACCAGATACCCGAAGGAGACAGATTGAACCTAACTAGGTTCAATTTATTCAAAACCCACCCGATTCACTAAGAGTTTTTTTGTAGTGTGGAATATAGAATTAGCTCTGGTTTGGGGAGTAAAATACTATCCTATAAAAGAACGTGCCCCACGTTCTTTTTTGTTTTGGCAGACCTTACACAAACCATAGAGCGAAAGGAAAACATCGGCATGTGGAACCCGTTTACGATTGTACTGTTTGTCTATGAGGTGCTGAGGCCGGAAGGCCTTACGATTGTCGGGGGAATTGTGGTTGCCATCTTAGTCGCGGCCGCGATTTTCTGAGGCTAAGATGAAATGGAGGTGGAGCAAGTCTGACCTTGTTCCGATCGCCCTTTTAGGGGTCTTGGCCCTAGTTGCCGGGCTGATGATACCCCACACCGGGCTGACGATCGGAGGCGGAGCCATTGCCGGGTTGTCTACCTTGGCCATGGTCTTCGTCTAGAAAATAAAGGAGGATGATGTCTGGGGCTTAAAAAACAGGCATCATCCTCTCGACTTTATATCCCGAAAAGTCTCTGCGCGTTCTCGGTAGTCGTCTTTTCTATTAAATTTACGTCCGTCTCCTTTAATTTAGAAACAAATTCTCTGACAAGCGTGATATTTTTTGGCTCGTTGGGAAACTGCTTTTCAAACCGGACCGGCTCGGGCGTCAGGAAGGGGGCGTCCGTTTCCAGGACCAACATTGACAATGGTACTTCACGGATAAACCTCTGCTTCCTTTTTGACCAGGTCAGATCACCGTCCACTCCTATAAACACCTTGTTCTTCCTCGCAAACTCCAATAACCGTTCTTCCGGCTCGGCACAGTGGAATACCGTCCGTCCCTCAAGTTCCGGTTCCCATTCCTTACCCAGTACCTCCAGAAGGTCGGCTGCGGCCAGACGGTTATGGAGTATCAGCGCCTTCCTGTACTCGACCGCCAGCCGGATCTGTCTGGCCAGGGCGGACACCTGCAGGTCTATGAACCCGGGATCGATCTGGTAAGTGGAGTACTTGGTATCCCGGTAATAGTATCTGTCCATACCCACTTCACCGACAGCCACCACCCTCCTATCGTCCACCATCTTGGAGATAAAGGCAAGGTCATTGTCCAACAAGCTACCGTAATCCGCCTCCTTCCCTTTGGCATGGTGGTACTGGTAGATGTGGTGAGGGTGGATACCGACGGCGGCATGGACACAGGGATACTGCCCGGCCAGTTCCACCGCCAGTTCGGAGGTGGAAATATCCGTCCCGGGAACAACGAACTTTGTTACTCCCGCTCTCTTGGCCGTGTCAATGACTTCGTTCACCCCGTTCATAAAAGCTTTGAAATTCAGGTGGCAGTGGGTATCAATCATCTTTGAGCTTGGACAACGTATAAAGATAGGCTTCCCTCATCCTCTGGTTGTTGGGGAACTTGGGCAAGGCCTCTTTTTCCAGGAACTCTTTGGCCGCCACATAGTCCTTTTGTTTCAATAAGAGGTTGGCATAGTTTTCATAGGCCAGATAGTAGTCGCCGTTCTCGAGCGCCTTTTGGTAATACTTCCCTGCCCGCTTCAGGTCGCCTCCTATTTCATAGGTTACGGCCAGGTTGTTCCAGTTCGTCCACCAGTGCGGGGCCACGGCCACGGATCTCAGGTAATGCGCCCGTGCTTCTTTCAGTCTGCCCGCCCGAAAAAGGTAGACGCCCAGGTTGTTCTCGAAGTCAAAGTTGCCGGCCGCTATCCTTTCGTCCCGAGTAAATAGCGTCAGACCGTCCCTCCAGTCGAACACGCGCATGAAGGTCCTTGACGAGACCAGGACAAGTACTAGGGCGGATATGGCCATTACCGGTTGCCGGTATTTTTCCAAGGTCCGGTGATATTCCGATACCAATACCCCTGCCAAACCCAAGAAGCCGACAGAGGGGAAATAGAACCACCTTTCCGCCACCGTCATATCCAAGGGTACAAGCTGACTATGAAGCCCAAGCCCGAGAACCAGGAAAGAGGCAAAGAAAAGCCATTTCTTTAAGACCTTCTGATCTTTTCTTTTTATAAATAGATAAGAAAGAACCGCCAGAAAGAATCCCGACACCAGTAAAACCGGCCGCCAGAAGTCGGTCCACGTCAGGCCCGTGACCACCCAGTGCTGGGAGATGGCTAGGTCCAGAGGGAAAAAGGCCAGACCAATATAGAAGAGTAGTACCTTGGGAATATTCAGAAGCCTTTCCGTAAAAGAGAGCCGCATGACCGGGGACAGGTCCTGGTCCTTAAGGCCTATTCCCGCGAGGCCAAATCGCAGCAGGGCATAGCCGCTGACCAAGACGCTCAGTATCATCATCCACCTCCCGAGCTCCCTTCTCTTATAAAAATAGAGGTATATGGCGGACAGGGGAACGAACAGGAAGCCCGTCTCCTTGCCCAGAACGGACAGAAACAGAAAAACGGCCGACAGGAGTATGTTCCTGTCTTCAAGGTCTTCCCTCATGAGGAATTCCATAGACAGGAGGCCAAAGAACATGAACAGCACGTCCTGCAGGGCTGACACATATAACACCGCCTCGGAGTTGCCGGGATGGACCAGAAAAATTAGCGTCATCCCAAAGCTGATCGTGGCCGTAAAAAAGTGTTTGAAAAACCTGAACAGCAGAAGCGCCGTCAGGATGTGCAACACCAGCTGAACAAGGTGGTATCCCCAGGCTCCTGTGCCGGAGAACGCATGTATGAACGAAAAAAAGGCCGGCATCAGCGGTTTGTAGTACATCCCGCCCATGGTATTGGCGCCGCCGGTATTAAAAGTGCTCTGGCTGAAAAAATAGGGCACGTTCGTCACCGACCGGATGTGCAGGTTATTGACCACCTGCTCCTCGTCGTCCCAGACAAAGCCGTTGAAAAGGGACGGGATATATATGAACAGTCCCGCCACAACGATGATCAGAAGATAAAGGTTGTTTCTTTTCACAAAGAATAATTATAGAATATTCACGGTTATATTATCTCTATGAAAGCAAAACTCGACCAACTCATTGATGACTGCCCTTGGTTGATATTGGCCTTTATTCCCCTTCTCTTCACGACGGGCATCCTGTTCCTGAAGAGTCCCATGGTCTGGCCCGACGAAGCCATCTATGCCGATACCGTTAAAACATATCTCGCCGAAGGGCGGCTCGCCACCGGGATATTCGGAGGCGCCATCACCGGACTGGAAAAATCGGCGGTCTGGTACCCGCCCCTATACTTCCATATACTTGCTTATTGGATAAGGGCGTTCGGGTCATCCATCGAGGCCATCCGGGCATTGTCGCTCATCTTTTCCTTCCTGGCCCTTATTACCGTATTCTATTTGGCTACCTGCCTCTTCAGGAACCGCCTCGCCGGCTTCCTGGCCGCTTCCCTGGTCTCTTTGGATATATTCTTTGCTCAAGCGGCACGGGTGGGCAGGATGGACATGCTCTCCTTCCTGCTCATCTCGACTGGACTTCTGCTTTTTGTGAATTACATCCGGTCTAATAAACCGGTCCTTCTAATAGCTGCCGGAGGGACGGCCGCCCTGTCCGTCCTGAACCATCCCCTCGGTTTCATCCTGCCGGTCGTGATCTCGGCCTGTCTGCTTTTAGAAAAAAAATCCTTCAAGGCCAGGGTCTTGGACTTGGCGATAATCAATAGCCCTGTTATGCTGGCATTTTCGCTCTGGATGGTGAGCCTCGGGGAAAACTTTCCACTTTTTCTGGCCCAGTACGGCTTGCAGTTTGCCCGCAAGGCCTTGGTCACGCCCTTTATCGTCATCCTCTTCCAACAGGCCTGGCACTGGCAGCTCTTACTTCTAAGCTATCTGCTGATTACCGTCGCCCTGGCCGTCAGGCTGGTACGTGAAAACCGCTTCCAGACCCGTTTCATCATGATCGGACTTCTGGTATCGTCCGCCGCCCTTAATTGGGGCCGGGAGATGTGGTATTTCCTCTACTTTCAGCCATTCATCGCCCTGGCCGCCACCTCCATATTCGCCAGTCAGGCTCAGGATAAGTCTAGCCATAGGCAAAGAACGGTGGCCATTCTGATAATGCTCTTTATTGCCATCCACATCAGGCAGACGCTGATGTTGATCAATATCGACGGTAGCAACGCTCATGATTATCACGACTTCGGCCAAAGGATCGGCCGGGCATTACCGCATCGGGCAAGCGTGTTCATCGCCAGCATCCCCGACCCTTATTTTGACCTGCAGTTCCGACCGGGCCTTAAGCTCTACGAATTCCCCACCGTCCCGGTAGAAACGAATAGCTACCGCCGCCTTTTGGACAAGTCTGACTACATCATATACAATTACTATTCCGACCCCCGGCTTGATGCTTATATCAGGCAGAACACTGCCGAAGAAAAGATGGTCAGCCAGCCGGGCGGATATGAGGCCAAAGTTATCAAACTTGTACCCAGGGATAAACGGAAATGGGCAGGAAAATAGGTGTCGGCACCGTCAATATTTCGGCCAGGGGCAAAAAGTACCTTCTGGACGTGGTGGACAACAACCGCCTAAGCTATGGCAAATACTCGGCCCGGTTCGAGGCCATGTTCGCCCGGATGCACGGCTGCCGTTACGGCATACTGTCCAACAGCGGCACAAGCGCCCTCCAGGTGGCCCTCGACGCCATGAAGAAACTCTACAAATGGGCGGACGGGGACGAGGTGATAGTTCCGGCTCTGACCTTTGTCGCGAGCGTTAACGTGATCCTGCAGAACCGGTTGAAACCCGTCTTTGTGGACGTGGACCCGGATTATTTCGAGCTTGATCCGGGCAAGATAGAGGTGCTGATCACTCCCCGCACCCGGGCTATCATGGCCGTTCACCTTTTCGGTCAGCCGGCCGACATGCCTGGCATCACCCGCGTGGCCAGGCGCCACGGACTCAGGATAATCGAGGATTCCTGCGAGACCATGCTCGCCCGCCAGAATGGCAGAAGCGTCGGTTCTTTCGGCGACGTGGCCTGTTTTTCCACCTTTTCGGCACATCTTATCACCACCGGAGTGGGCGGCATCACCACCACCAATAACTCCCGGCTCCTGAAGCTCATCCAAAGCCTGATGAACCACGGCCGCAACAATATCTATATCTCCCTTGAGGACGATGACAACGTCAAACACCCCAGGTTCAAAATAGTGATGAAGAACCGGTTCAACTTCGTCCACCTCGGCTACAGCTACCGCCTGACGGAAATGGAGGCGGCCATCGGACTTTCCCAGCTCGAGGAATATAAGAAGATCATTGGACCCCGCAAAACCAATGCCGCCTATTTGACCAGGGAACTGTCCGTTCTGCAAGAATATCTGGACCTGCCAAAGATCAGGTCCGGCTCCGACCACGTTTTCATGGTCTATCCAATGGTCCTGAAGGACAAACGGACTGATCTGGACGACCTGCTCCTGTACCTGGAAAAAAATGGCATCGAAACACGTTATCTTCTCCCCATCCTGAACCAACCTGTTTATAAAGAGTTAAGAATTAACAAGAAGCTTTACCCTGTCGCCAATCGGCTTACAAAACGCGGTTTCTATATCGGCTGCCACCAAGACCTGAAGAAGACCGACCTTGATTATATGATCAGTGTATTCAGGAAGTTTTTCCTTCCCAAACACAGATGAAAACCGCCATAATCATCCCCACCTACAACGAACGAGAGAATATCGGCCGGCTGGTTTCCCAACTGGCAAAACTATTGCCGGAGGCAGCCATCATTGTGGTCGACGACAACTCCCCCGACGGCACGGCAAAAATCGTTCTTAGCAAACGGAAAAAAAACTCGAATATTCATCTTCTATTAAGAAAAAACAAGGCCGGCCGCGGCCAAGCGGTCCTGGCTGGTTTCGCCTATGCGTTAAAGAATACGGACGCTAAGTTATTTGTAGAGATGGACGCGGACTTTTCCCATGACCCGTCAGAGCTCCAAACCCTACTCGAGCAGACGGCTCTCCGGACCGTCGTCCTGGCTTCGCGGTATGTCAGGGGCAGCCGGATAGTCGACTGGCCCTTTATAAGACGTGTAACCAGTTTTTTATCCAACCTCCTCATCCGTATCGTGCTCAACCTGCCGGCCAAGGACAATACCAACGGGTACCGAATTTACGGGAAGGATGCTATTAGAATACTTTTAAAGCACCGGTTCGTCACCTCGGGTTACATTGTCTTATCGGAGAGCGGATACGTATTGAGAAAGCACGGATTTGCCTTCAGGGAAATACCCACTATTTTTGTCAATCGGAAAAGGGGCAAGTCGAACGCTAGCTTCAGGGAGTTCACCGAATCTTTAGTGGCTCTGTGGCGAATCAGGTTTTCTTTTTCTCCCTAAATGCCTTTCTCAACTCCTTAAGTTTCCACATGAATAGGGCCCCTTTGTTGTCTGCTTTGCATTCAAGGACAAAGGTCAGCGCTTCGTCGAGGAGGAACCTGGGAACGGTTTTGGAAAGCTTGATGTAAAGAGATTTATGTTTTTCGTCTTCGAGCTTTTGGGATAAGAACAGTCCGTAGGCCTGGAACTCTTTGCTGATGAACTTCCCCGAACGGGGATCGAACCTTTTCAAAACGCTGCCCACCGTTTCCATGAGGTAATTATAATATAATAAAGCGATGGAAATCCTTTATCTCAACATTGCCGGATTTAATTTAAAGGTCACCTTTGGCAAAACCAGCCTTCCCGCAGAACAACACGAATTCAGCTCCCTGATCAATCACTTCTATCAAGGGTTTGTGACTAAAGACATTCCCCGCCGGATCGATTATTACATCACCGTTTCCTACAATGGCAGTTTCGAGATACTCGAACACTCTGATTATACCCGCCTACTGCTCTTCTATAAAGAGCGGGGGCGAAAATATATCGATACCTATTATTACATCAGCCTGAAGCAATTTTCTTTCATTTTGAAGCAAATACTGCTTAAGCTTTTGGCAAACAGGGGTTTTATCATCCACGCTTCAGCGGCGATCGGCAAAAAGGGAGCTTATGTCTTCACCGGTAAATCCGGCAGCGGCAAATCGACTATCGTCAAACTGATTAAACACAGATACCGGGTCGTCGCAGATGATAGTATCATCATCAAAAAGGAAGGAGGTAGTTTCTATCTTTACAGTACCCCGTTCATCGAGAAGGAGGGATGGTTTGAGAGAAGTTCCGCAAAATATCCACTGGCTGGCGTTTTTTTCCTGCGCAAAACCCCTTACTTTGCCCGCGAGAAGTTGGCCGATTCAAGCATCGCCCTTGAGCGTATGAGCCGCGAGTTATGGCTCCCCGGGCCAAGCGCGATCAAGCAACAGATGACTGTTTTTATAGACTTTGCCACCCGGTTCAAAAACGTTTACAACCTATGTTTCAGTAAACAAAAAAAAGTAGCTGATTATATTGAGGGTTGAGTTTCAGCAGCTCATTAAGTCACATCCGGGTGGAAGATAGCAACTGGGATCACCGCAATAGGAATAACATTCGCCACAATATACGGAGAGCAGCTTTCCTTCTCCCAACCCCACACTGCGGGAAAGGAAGAAATTCAGCCGGATATGTCTCATTTTGAGGGAAGGCTTGCGGTAGAACCTTTTCTTCATCACCTATAGATATATATTGATAAGTCAACGACCTGGTCCTCGTATTTCTCAAAATCCTCGGGGTAAATTGACGGGTCCCAGCGTTCAGATATTACCACTTGGTCATTCTTTTTCAGGTCCTTCAACCCCGCCTGCCTGGTCTGTCCGTTCTCGACAATGTATACTTTTATTTTTTTCAACAGGTTCTCTGTATAGTAGTGCCATATATATCCTTGAGGAAGAGCCTTGTTTTCCAACCTCAGTGCGTACGGAAAATTGTGGACACCTTCATATCTCTTGTCCACCACATGCTGCACCTCGACCCCGGTATCGATTATTTCCAAAATTTTTGTATTCTGCTGGGATAGTATGAACATCGAGGATTCGGGTGATTTAATATATTTTTTCATTTGAAGGAGGATTTTGGGGTGGATTGCCGGTTCCACTTTTAGGTTTTTATATAGTTTGACGGGGTCTACCGGTCCGTGATAGGGGGTCGAATCAGAGTCTGTCAGGGTCCTTTTGCCTGGAAAAAAGCGATTATACAGGATCAGCCCGCCGGCGATAAGATTGACGAGGAATAGGATAACGATTGCCACTTTTAAAAACCTATGAAGACGGCCCATATAGTTTAGGATATGAAGATTTTCGCGTAAAGTCAATATATAATAGCATTATGGTCAAAGACAATGCACTTATTTTCCTAGGCAGCGGTCGGTTCGGAACAACGGTTCTCGAAAACATTGGCTCCAAGCCCGGCCTCGTCGTCACCCAAGCCGATAAGCCAGGCGGACGTGGCATGAAAGAACTAATGCCGACCGATGTCAAAAAAAAGGCGGGAGAGCTTGAATTGCCTGTCCACACGGTCTCCGATAGAAACGAACTGATGGCTATTGCTTCCGGACACAAGAAGGCCGTTTTCCTGGTAGCCGATTTTGGCCTTATTATTCCCCCATCGGTACTGGCCCTTCCGGACAAAGGCTTCTGGAACATCCACCCCTCCCTTTTGCCCAAGTACCGGGGTACCACCCCCATCCAATCGGCCATTCTTAATGACGAAAAAGTTACGGGCGTGAGCATTATTAAAATAGATGAGCAGGTGGACCATGGACCGTTATTAGTCCAGAGGGAAGTGCCGCTTGGGATAAACGACACCTATCTGACCCTTTTGGATAAGCTGGCCAGACTTGGAGCGGAGTTGGCAAACGAACTACTCTTAAATCCTAGATCCAAAATCCTAAATCCTAAACATCAGGACCATAGCCAGGCCACCCTCACTAAAAAACTGACTAAAGAGGACGGTTTTGTACAGCTTGAGAAACTGGCATTCAATCTAGAGCCTTTATTCAGAAAATATAATCTCATGCACTTATTACCGAATAAAGATCTTTGGAGGTCTGGAATTGGAGATTTAAAATTACACAACATGATCCGCGCTCTCAACCCCTGGCCCGGTGTTTGGAGCATTCTGCCAAACAATAAGATTATCAAACTGACGAGCGGCCGATTTGACCCCCATAACAGATTTACGCTGGACGAGGTCAAAATAGAGGGCAAAGTTTACAAAAATCGGTTACAATAGGAGAATGAGTTTACGTATAGCCCAGATTGGCGCGCTTTGGCAAAGTATTCCGCCCAAAAAATACGGCGGAACGGAGCGTATCGTGCACTACCTGACCGAGGGCTTGGTAAAAAATGGTCACCAGGTCACTCTTTTCGCCTCCGGCGACTCCCGGACGTCCGCCAAACTGGTTTCAGTCACCCCCAAGGCCTTGTTCGACAGTAATATCCCCTGGACGAACGTCACCTACACCCTCTTGAACGTCACCGAAGCCTTTGACAGAGAGGCCGAATTCGACATCATCCATATGCACCTCAACAAGTCGGGCGACTACCTGTCGCTGCCTTTAGCCAAACCTATCAAGCACAAAGTCGTCTTTACCCTCCATTTTCCCTACCCCACCTCCCAGCACCGGACCGATCGGCACCTGGTCCTGGATAAGTACAGGGAATTGAACTTTATCTCCATCTCGAACTCCCAGCGGAACCATAGCCGCTTGAACTGGCTGGAGACCGTTTATAACGGGGTTGATATCGATCTCTATGACTTCAATCCCGATCCCAAGGACTATTGGCTCTGGGTAGGCAAGTTCAACCCTGACAAAGGGACAAAAGAGGCCATCGAGGCGGCCAAGAAGGCCGGCGTCAAACTTCTCATTGCCGGAGCGATAGACAGGCTGGAAGGTGATGACTACCAGTACTACCAGGAGGTCAAGCCACTGATAGACGGCAAGCAGATCGTTTTCATCGGTGAACTGAACGACGAACAAAAGAACAAGGTCTACGGCGAGGCCATCGGCTTCCTGAACCCCATCAGTTGGAACGAACCTTTCGGGTTGGTAATGGCCGAGTCCATGGCCACCGGCACCCCGGTCATCTCGTTCAGGAACGGTGCCGCCCCGGAGATAATCACCGACGGAGCAGACGGCTTCCTGGTCGATAATGTGGCCGGAATGGTCGAAAAAATGGCCCGGATCGATAAGATAGATCGCAAAAAATGCCGCGCCAAAGTGGCGGAGAAATTCACGGTTGAAAAGATGGTGGCCGGTTATACGGATATGTATAAACGCCTGTTGGAGAGTAAATAATACATATGACCACATCCCAGGACCTCATCAACTATGCCAAAAAAAGCCTGAAAGGCAAGAAGTTCGTGGTGGCCATCCAGCGCGAATCGTACGTCCACACGGACACCCCGGAGGGTGTCCGGCTGGAGAGGCTGGCCGGAGGGGCCCATATCCTTCTGGACGGGATCCTGCGGAAGGTGGGGGGGCTCATGGTCGCGATAGCGAGCGGCAGTGCCGACGCCAAAACCGTAGACAGCCACCAGCGCGTCAAGGTTCCCCCGGCCGAGGAGAGCTATACCCTGAAGCGTATCTTCCTGAAAAAGAAAGAGCTCGGCGGTTTTTACTACGGCTTTGCAAACCAGATCCTCTGGCCTTTGTCGCACGCCGTTTTCATCAAGCCCATCTTCAATTACCAGTGGTGGGATGAGTACGTCAAGGTGAACAAGAAGTTCGCCGATGCCATCCTGGAAGAGCTTAACGGGGAAGACGCCTTCATCTGGATCAACGACTACCACCTGTCCCTCTTGCCTTTGATGTTGAAGGAAAAACAGCCTTCGCTCACGATCGGTACCTTCTGGCATATCCCCTGGCCTGCCTACGAGATATTCCGCATCTGCCCGTGGCGGAAACAGATCCTGCAAGGTTTATTGGGAAGCGATTTCATCGGTTTCCACCGCGGCTACCATGTGGAGAACTTCATCGACTGTGCCCGTCGGGAACTTGAGGTCATAGTGGATTACGAACCCCGAGCTATTATCCATAAGGACCGTCAAACAAAGGTCAGCCACGTCCCGGCCGGGATTGACTATCATGAGATCCAGGAGAACCTGGACAAGATAAAGCACATCGGCCCCCAGCTGATCAAGAAGGACTTCGGGTTCGATTACGAGTATCTGGCGATCGGCGTGGACAGGATAGATTACACCAAGGGGCTACCGGAAAGGCTCCAGATAATTGACAAGTTCCTGGAAAAGCATCCCGAGTTCCAGGGAAAGTTCGTTTATCTATCGATTGGGGCGCCTTCCCGGCTTCATATCCCCGCTTATAAGCAGCTCAACAGGGAGATCTTCGACCTAGTGGAAAAGATCAACTGGAAGTACATGACGCCCGATTGGAAGCCGATCTATTTCATCGATAAGGTCCTGCCCAGAGAAAGGATATTCGCCTACTACCGGCTGGCGGACGCCTGTTTTGTCACCTCGCTCGATGACGGCATGAACCTGGTGGCCAAGGAGTTCGTTCTCTGTAACGATATGAAGAAAGGGATACTGCTTTTGTCAAAGTTCACCGGCGCGGCCAAGGACCTAAAGCAGGCATTTCTGATAAATCCCTATGACATAGATGGTTCGGCAGACGCCCTGTACCATGCCCTGACACTGCCGGCAGAGCAGAAACTGGCCCGTAACAAGGAGATGCGCGCTGTAGTCAAGGAAAATAATATCTACGACTGGGGCATTCAGTTCATCAAGAACACCCTGGAACGGACTTCGGAAAGATAATTCAGAGGCTGTTGATATCCTTCTCCACCTCGCCCAGGTCTCCGGTGAAATCCTGGACCGTCGTCCCCTGGACCTCTTCTTCTAGAGTGGCCAGAGAATCGTCTTCGGAAACTGTCGGTTCGGTCACCGCCGGCGCTGAGGTAGGAGCGGCGACCGCCGCCGGGCGCTGATTTACCAGGACAGGCTCCTCCTTTTTGATGAAGAAGACGTATGTAAAGGCTATTGTCACCCCGAGAAGCAGCAGGAAGACCATGAAGAGGATGATGGTGGACCGGTGGTCGTCGTCGCCTTTGACAGGATCCAGTTTGGGAATCTGGACCTGTGGTTCGGCGTTCGGCGTCCCAATATTTTGCTCCAGTGGCGTGTAGTTAATTTGATTCATTGTCTGTTTCGGGGGTAATGGTAACGGTCGGCCTCGTCGTCTCTTTCAGGGCTTTTAACAAATCAAGCATCTGCCGGCGGACAGTGAGCACCATGTCCCTGATCACCTTGAAGTCGGCGGCGATGGTACGGTGGATCTCCTTCATTTCGCTCCCAACTGTCTCTTCGGCCATGAGGACAGGAGTATAGACCTTAGCCGCCTGCTCCTCCACTGCGGCCTTCAGGCTGTCCATGCTTGTCCTCACCGCCTCCAGCAGGGCCTCGGCGTCAGTCGTTTCCCCACCCTCCTCCTTGATCTTGTTCAGGCGCTCCTCCAGCTTGCTCAGGATCTCTTCCAGCCTCTCTATCCTTTCCTGCATGTGTTCAACAAAGCGCTCATTGAGGCTGTTGAGATTTTTTTCTATCCTGGCCAGGACCATCTGCTTCTGCTTGTTTTTGAACTCCGAGAGTTGGTTTTGGAACTCCTCCCTGGTCTTGACCATGTTGGCCTCCTTCTCCCGTACTTTAATCTCCAGCCTGTTCTGGAACTCCTCCTTTGCCTCCATCAGCAGCCTTTTGCGGTCCGACTGCCTTAGGGGTGCGAACAATGTGGGAGAAGGCATGGTCCCTTCTGCTGTGGCTTCGGTGGGGGAAGGCCCTGCCACCTCATATTGTGACAGTCTTTGGTAATTCTGGGCCGAAACGGCCGAAGCAAATGCCAGGGCCAGGACCGCCAGTGATAACATGACAGATTTATTACCAAGCATAATATCACTCTAGTTAATTTTTATCTGTGTGTCAAGACGGAAATTGCGCCTCCAGTACGGTGGCCGATATTTCGCGGAAACGTTCCCGGGCAACATTCCTGAAGAAGTCCGGCCGTTTGTCCGCCGGGTATTTACCGAACTCCTGCCAGACAGCCCGGCCGGCCAGGAAGCCGCTTGCCCCGTTCATAGCGGCTGTCTTGAGCTCGTCCCGAAACTTGGCGTAGTTCTCGCCTTTGGTCAAAAGTATCCAGGGGGTTTTCTTCAGGAGCCGGGTAATATAGAAGCAGGAGGCCGGGTCACCGGGATATTCAAGTTTAAAAACGTCCGCTATTATTCCTGCTTCCAGAAACATGTTCAGCGAATCCACCACGAGCTCCGGTTTATGATTGTTCGCTTTTTCCAGATCATAGGTCACGATCTCCAAAAATAAAGGCAAACCAGCCGCCCGACTATCTGCTAGAGCTTGTCTGGCAGTTTCCAACTGCTTCCGGGCGCTGGCAGCCTGGGGATTGAAATATATCAGGAGCTTTATTCCGTCCGCACCCAATGTTCTCAAGCTTTCGGCCGTGTATTCAAGTTCCGTTACCCGCTCGCCGTTTGAATCAAGGTAGCCGGTTTTTTCCATACACAAGAGGTACGGCTTTTTTTTATGATAGGCACTCAAGCCACTCTCCGGGTCCAGGAGGATACCGGAAAAGTCGTCTTTCAGCTCTTCTATAATCTGGCGCTTCACGTTAACGACATCCTCCGGCTTAACCCGTTCAGGATGATCCTTATCTATAAGCTTTACAAAGCTTCCCCGGTGGTCCAGGGCCAGCATCAGGATTTTCCCTTTACGGGTGAATTTGGAAATGTCCATAAAAAAAGGATATCAGATATTCAAAAAAGTCGCCTTAAGATATCCGCATTCTTCCGATCAGGGCCCTGGTCATCAAAACCCGGCGTTTCCAGAATAAGCGGTTTGTCTTTCATGAACGGGTGGCTGAGGAAGTTCTTCAAGCCGGTCGAACCTATTTCTCCCTGACCGATATTCTCGTGTCTGTCCTTTTTGCTGCCCAATGGAGCTTTGGAATCATTCGTATGTACGCAAGCCAGGTTATCAAGGCCGATTTTTTGATCAAATTCCTTGAGCCAATCATGGCAAGCGTCCTGCCGGCGTAGGTCAATGCCTGTTGCAAATAAATGCTGGGTGTCCAGGCATACCTTGACACGGGGCGAATTAAGGCGCTTGAAAATGTATACAAGCTCGGCGAGAGTATCGCCCACTATCCGGCCGCTGCCGGCCGCGTTCTCCATGATGAGGAACTGATCCTCAGGCGTTTTCTGCAAAATTTCGGTCATCTTATCTACCACCTGGTCCTTGACGCCGTCAAAATCCCTTTCCCTTGAACTGCCGATATGAAAGATGGTTCCGATTGCCCCGAGCACCGTCCCAAATTGCATGTAGCCCACGAGCGAATCGACCGATAATCCCACCAGGTCCGGATTGCTGCTCGCCAGATTGAGAAGATAGATGGCGTGGAAGAAAAGCCCTCTCATGCCGTGCTCCCGATAAAGAGTGCGGAACCTGTCTATCTCCTTATCAGGATAGGCGTTGACCTTATAGGACCGGGGAGAGCTGGCGAACATCTGGATGACGTTGAACCCCCTCTCGGCCGCCCTTTCCACGGCTTTGCTTATCCCGCCCGCTATGGATACGTGGCCGCCGATGAGCATAGTTATGCAAACAGTTTTATGACTATATCAGGAAAGACCGCCTTAACCTGCATTTCCTCCTCCGGCAAAAAATCGGACAGGACATACTTTTCCCCGCTTGCCCGGTTATCCGCCGGCCGGTTGTCCACTCCAACCCTGACCCGGACAAAATCCTCCTTCCCGAGCTCCTTCTCCAGACTGATAATGCCATTATGGACCTTGGGGCCTTTGCCCTTCTGGATCTTGAAACTCCCCAGGCTTAGGTCCAGGTCGTCATGGACAACGATCAGGTCGTTCGTAGTCATTGGTGTATTCCTGATTATCTGCCGGACAGCCTCCCCCGACCTGTTCATGAATGTCAGAGGCTTGGCCAGCCAGATCTTCTCACCCGTGTGCCTAACCTCTGCGATATCGCTTTTGAACTTTCGGAAAGTGGGACGGACAGGCTCTGATATATCAATAAAATAATCCACGAACATGAATCCGACGTTGTGCCGGTGCTTCATGTATTCGCCGCCGGTATTGCCAAGGCCGACTATCAGTTTCATGGGTTTATTCAACAGTCAGAACATCCTCCTCATTTAATCGGAAGAGGGGTTCGTTCAAGCGCTTCTGGTCAAGGTAATGGGCAATAAAACCAACCGTACGTGAAATTACAAACAAAGAGTTGAAGAATTCAGCCCTGATAAGGTCCTCTATCTCTTTCGGGGACATATTCTCTTCAGTTTCCAAAAGGTCCAGCATGACCGCCGCGATGGTCCCATCGACATTCAGGATGAGGTTGGCTTTCTTGGCCGTGGTGATCTTTTCCACTGCCATGGCATAGTCAAGATAAGCATGCTTTGCCAAGCCCAGCCCCTGTCCCTGGAGGGCGGTGACCCGCGGATCCTTCTGGTCTACCCGGTATTTGCGGTGGCCGATGCCCGGGATATACTGTTTCCGGCCGGCAAATTCCTCGACCAGCGTTTGGGCAGCTTTCCCGGCCTCGACATTCCGGAACCACACCTCCGCCGCCGCGTTGATGGCCCCGCCGAAACGGTTGCCCACGGTCAGAAGCCCGCTCGCAAGCGAGGAGACCATGTCTTTGCCCGCCCGGGCGGCGACCATGGTGTTGACGCTGCCGGAGACATACGGGCCGTGGTCCACCAAGAGCTTAAGGACGGTATTGATGAACTCCTCCGTCTTTTCTGACCTCAGCTTCCTGCCTATCAATAGAGAACCGGTAATATAGGCAAACGTGTGTTTTTTTGTAAAACCTGTTAGGCTTTCCCCCAGAGTATATGTTTCACCGTTTTTGTCTCCGGAGATGGTACTCGTAAAAAGAGTGGATTTTCTGTTTTTCAGGTCTGTCGGTTTGGACATAGGTTTATTTAAGAAATTTTAACAGATCGGCGAAATTGCCGCTGACCTTAAGACCAGCCCCGGCCAGCGAGCGCCTCTTCACGGACGCCTTTTCCCTTTCCCTGGAGGCCTTGGCCTTGGCGTGGCCAAACTGCGGACTTTCGGGAAACAAATCGGCCACCGTTCCGGCTATATGGGCATAGACGGGCTTTGTCAGTTGTTTTTCTTCCCTCAGTCTTATGAGGTCGTATTCGTCCTCCCCTCCGAGTTCCCCATAGTAGACTATCTCCTCGGTTTGCGGGTCGTTCTGTGCCGTCAGGAATGCGTCCGCCACGGTCAGGAGGGGAAACCTGTCCCCGCCAAAGGACAGGCTGAACGACAGGCCTTTACCGTGCCTGGCGACGGCATTGATAAGCTCGTTGGTCATGCCGCCCGAGGCGGACAGACAGGCGACCCTTCCCGTCCGCGTCAACCCTGCCTCATCGATCTGTTCGGGGGTAATGCCACCAATAGGTCCGAGCTTCAGGACGCCCGGAACGACCAAGCCCACGCTCGCCGGGCCGATCAGGGTCAGGTCCTTTTTCCCGGCCAGCCGGTAAAGTGACAGGGCATGCCTTTCCGGAACGTTCTCGGCAAAGAAGACTCCGACGGACAATCCTGGAAAGGCGGACAGGACCGATTGCCCCGATGAAAGGGCCCTTCTGCCCGAGAACAGGTTGAGAAAATAGCCCACCCTCTCTTTCTGAGGCACCTCCGGAATGTCCGCATAGACCGGGAACAGGCGCTCCTGTCTTCCCCAGAAGTATTTGGCATAGCCCCGGGAATTGCCGACGATGGCCTTGATCGAAGGCTCATCTTTGCCTGAAAGGTAGTCAAAGTCCAGTATGGACTGGATTATCTGGGGATGGTTTCCCAAAATAAGAATGTTGTTGGATCGCTCTTGTCTGATCTTATTTATATCAAGCATCAGGGTTATCCTTCAGCCCTTTAAGAGCAACTTTTACCACGTCCGTTAATTCTCTATCAGGACCCATCACCGCACCATACAGGCCGGCAGTTCGTAGAAAAGAGGCCATCAGTTTCAAGCCTTGCTCCTGATTGGGCCCCCCCCGCCTGACAAAAACTTTGATCCGCTGTTTTTTCAGGTCCGTTTTGAATTCGTCCAAAGCCTTAATTACGCCGGCAAACGTTTTTTTAACGTCGGTAAAGTTAGCGACTCCCCCGGCAATAATGAGAAGCTTTTTCCTTGCTTTTGATCGCAACATGGTCTGGAGAACGGTCCTGGTATAGAGATAGGTGTCTTCTGTCGTCGGGTTGCCGCTGTATTCCCCATAGTTACCAAGATCCCTCCCCCGCCCCAGATCTGCGATCTCGTCCGCCAGTACCAGGCTGGCTCCGCCCCCTGACAATAACATCCAGATCGAACCGTCGGGATCCATGACTCTAAACTTCAGGGAGGCCGGGGTATTCCCGTCCAGTTCCCGAACGGCCTTTTCGGCGGGGTGAACGTCCCTTTCGGTGACAGGTACCAGACCTTTAGCGCTGACTTCCGGCAAATTCAGGGCCGCGTCATCCATCTCCACGGCCAGATCCAGGATATGCAAACCGCTTTTATTTGTTACCAAAGGATTTATCTCCAGGAACGACAAGTGGTACTTATCAAATACCGTCATCAGTCTGTCCGTGAACTCCCTGACCTCGGACCGGCTGATATGTGACCCGACCAGATCCCAGTTGTCTTCCACATCTACCCCACCCCGTTCGGCATACAGGACCTTTATACCCTCCCGGACACGCTCCAGCGACAGGTACTGCTCTTCGTCGGGCAGATGCTCTATGAACGGCTCAATGATAAACTGCCGGTAACCCTCCCGGCCTTTATCCCGGATGAACTTCACTATGATGGCGGGATCATCCGATATGGCCAGAAGGCCCTTCCTTCCCCTCTGCTTCACTCCCTGGTCCACCTTGGCCACCAGTTTGCGTGCGCCGAAGGCTTCGGCGATGGTCTCGGCCTTGATGTCGGAATTGACGGAAACGGCCTGCCAATCGAGGCCAAGCTCCTGCTTCAGGAGTTCCTTGGCTTGGAATTCGGATATCTTAACCCTGGCCATGTATGCAGGGGCGGAGGGAATCGAACCCCCAACAAAGGTTTTGGAGACCTCTATTATGCCATTTAACTACGCCCCTATTTCCGCTTTTAGAGCCTGAGATTTAGGTAAATCTTATTATATATTATCGGGGGCGAAATATGAAATCAAAGGAAAACCCCCCGCTTTTTGGGCGGGGGGACGTTTTCAACGCCGACCGGGAATCTCGGGCCGGATCTCCCTGGTACAGTCGGTTTGGAGGGAGGTGAAGGTCACCCATTTCCCGCCTAGCCTCCAGGTACTGGGAGACCGGTAGACAGGCGTTCCCCAGTTCCGGTAATTTTCGGCAGGCTTGAATTGCCTCAACCACCACTCGGGATAGTCGATAAGCTCCTCGCTGTCCAGACAGACCGGAGGGACCTTCGAGACCTCCACGTCCTCGATCCTCCAATGGTAAACTTGCCCTGTCGGGCTCACCATCCCCCAGCGGACGGCTGTTTCCCAGCCGACCTCGACGATCTCACGGCGGCTTTTGATGATGGGGTAGATATCCCCCCTGGCGGCGGAATCCACCACCTTGAAGGGACCTTCCCATGCGTATCCGGGCCGTCTCAGCCAGACGGTCAACCCGATGTCCGCCGGGGACATCAGGGCCACTCCGTCGAGGTAGCCCTTCAGGCTCAGTCCTCGGAACTCGGCCGTCGCGCGCATGGCTCCCTGGTTGTAGAACACGGCATTCCCCCTGGCCCAGACGGGCGCGGGCAGGAACCAGCTTTGCAGAGACGGGTAGCCGGGCACCCACGTATCATCGATGGCCCAGTATCCGTTCAGGGGGTTCTTATCGTCGCAGAAGGGGAAGTTCTTCTCCTCCAGGCAGGCCGGATCAGGGTCGTTCTGGATAAAGCCTGCGAACAACGTGATAGCGCTTACCATCAGTAAGTTTGACATAACGCCTCCTGTTAAGGTTCTTGGTCTTTGTTCCCCAACGTTCAGGGGGTGGGCCATTTTACCATTACCCGTCAAGAGGGAAAAGAGATTTACCCATATCTTACAGGCATCTGTCTATTCTTTTATAGAAAATGGACAAGATATTGGGAAGAAAGGCGATGATCAAAATAACCTTAAAGCAGTGGAATGACCACCAGGAACACATGGATGAGCATATAGCTTGGCCGGCTACCAAAGAACAGATTCTGGAAGCATGTGCAGGAACGGACGTAGATAAAAAAGTCTTGGCCGATATCCGGCAGACTCTCCCCGATGGGGACAAAACCTACAGTAAAGAAGAATTTAAACAAATGCTGGTAATGTAATTGAAAATAACTGCGGGAATGCTGAGTGGGTTTTGCTATCTAAGGCGGTATTAGTTATAATATTAGCTGTGTTGAACCGCACCGAAGCCCTAACCGAACCTTCCCCCCAAACACCTCCTGATCCAGCCAGACAATGGGTGCAATGGTTAAATAATGACGTGGCTACCTTGCAGGGATTGGCGGGAATTGATACCGCCAAAGCCGTCAGGGGCATCATTGTCGGCGAGCTTGGCGGCGACCTCGTTGGCCCTCTAATGGGCATCAGGCAAATCATCGAGTATGCTCCTGTACTAAAAGAGGACGATTATGAGAAGCTAAGATCCAACTATACCCGCGTTTATGATGCCTGCAAAATGGTCCTGAATTCACACGCCGCCCTTTTGCCCAAAAGATGCGTCAGACAACTTAAGGAGATGCTGGTCAGGCAAGGCGCCTTCCGTCAGGAGCTGTCTTTGCACGGCGTATTTGATTCGGGAAAAATTCTCAGATTCTCCTTGGGTTTTTATGATGATGTCAAGGATATTTCTCTCCATCCGACTGACTACGGCCTGCAGGAGGATGACATCGACTATGCCCTGGCGCTGATGAACCCGATTCGGAAGGCGCGAAGGGAAGAGGCCGAAAGGCAGGCAGAGACTGGGTAGTAGTCTATCCCGCAAGTGAGAGCGCTTCATCCAAAGGCTGGTCGTTAAGAAATATTTCCACGTTTTCTATTGTGCCAAACTGAAGAGCTGTTTGGGATAGCTGTTCCACTACTCTTGGGTTGTCACAAACACCTCCAAGTATTAAATTACCAGACAATTCGATCACGGCCGTGCGATTTTCAACTCGGGCTGCCTTAAAGGTCAGGTCCGACTGGTAAAGGGAATTGTAAAGCTCCCGCCCACCAGCGTCCACCATGGGCCCTTCCACCTCCAGAAGTTCGATAATGGCCGCGGACAAAGCGTCCACGCCCTCGGGCGCCTGCCGGGACACAGGCACCAGGACATCCCCGCAACCGAAGGTCTTCCCTTCCGCCGCCTCACCTTCCAGCGCGACCAGGAAAATATTGAAGGACCCCTCCTGCGGGGCGACAGTGTCTGCCGGAGTAGGCGTAGGGACGATGATGGTTTGCTGCGGCCGCCTGATGGGAAATATCCGGGTCACCGCCACGGCCAGAAAAGCGATCGCCACCAGTGTTATCACCACCCGCGAGACATTCATACCTTTTTTTATTATACTAAAACCTATATGGCCAAATACATTCCCGACATCAAGAGCGACCGCTGGGTCATCCTGGCTCCCGGCCGGCTGAAGAAGCCCCAGGCCACGGACAAGAACTACCTTATTAAGAAAAAGGACGGCCTGAACGTCTCCCCTGACTGTCCGTTCTGTCCCGGGAACGAGTCCCAGACACCCGCCGAGGTGGACAGCATCCGGAAGAACCATCTCTGGTCCGTCCGGGCCTTCCCCAATCTTTACCCCATCACCGACATCCACGAGGTCATCATCCATACCCCGGACCATCTGAAGGACATCCCCGACATGGACCAGGACGAACTCCTGAACCTGTTCCTTGTCTATCAGCGGCGCGTCAAGGAGCTAAGGAAAGAGGGCGTTCCCATCCTGTTCCGCAACAAGGGGGTCAACGCCGGTACCAGCATCCCCCACCCCCACTCGCAGATCCTGGTGCTCCCCCAGCAGATAAACCTTCAGGCCCTGTCCCTTGAACCCATCAAGAACATTGTCACCAAAAACGACTTTTTCATCACCTACTGCCCTGATTTCTCCCAGTATCCCTACGAGATCTGGATCGCGCACAAGGAGTGCGAAGGGTTGGAGATCGGCTGCGAAAAAATGCAGGACATAGACTTCACCCGCTTTGGCGAGGCCGAGCTGACGCATTTGGGCAGGTTACTGCAACAGTCCGTCAAAGCTCTGGAAAAAACCCTCGGGGAATTCTCGTACAACTACTACTTCAGCCCCCACCCCCCCTTCTACCTCCGGCTCATCCCCCGCCTCCTGACCCGCGGCGGCTTTGAGCTCGGGACGGGACTGTCGACCAATGTGCTGGACCCGGCCGAAGCAGCCGAAACACTCAAGAGCAAGATCGGACAGGGAGGGCGCGAAGAGCATATCCGTGCCAAACTGAAGGCCAGGATGGGCTAAGATTCATTCACAAACCTCCGTCTCGTTTTCCGCCGCCCACTGTTCCTTGGTGATCTTGCAGCCGGGACAGCGGTTGCCAACCGGGACATAACTGATATAGCCGCATTTGGGACATTCAAAGGGCTTTCTTAGCAGCCAGTCCGCATAGCTGTAGTTTGACATTCCGCTTTGTGTCACGGGGCAGCTCCCGCCCGCAAATACAGGCGGCAAAGGCGCCTGGTAACGCCTGTCCAAGAATCCCTGGGCAGAGGCAAGTTGATAGGATCGTTCATAAATTATGGATAGTAACTCTTCCGGCGACCCATGCCAACCGCCGCGGTTGGTAAAACTTTCCGGAGTAGCCTGCAAAAGGGCATGTTTGTACTGCCAGAGGGCGTTTCGGACAATAGGATCCGTTCTCAGCCTTTTTTCGAGCTCCTCGGCCGCGAGCTGGGATGTTTCCAGGCCCATCGCCTTCAGCCGGTCGATGATCGCCCCTTTCCCCGCGATCAATGGGATGGGCAGGCGTAAAAAATCCTTCTCGTCGGCCATGTCGTCAGACAGGCCAAAAGCGCCGGCCAAGAGCCGGCTCGCCGGTAGGCCACCCTTCTTGGGTTCATCGTACCGGAAAATATGGTTGACCACCTCGTCTCCCTGTCTTTCGAACCAGAACAGGAAACCGTAATCGCCGTGATCGCGGTGGTCGGCGCTCGGAGGCGAAAGCTGGATGACGTTGCCATACCCGCCTTGCGTCAGAAGCTCCTCCACTCTCTGCCAACCCGAGAGTTCGGCCATCTCCCGGGATCCACCACCTGCCCTGGCGGCGGAAGCGCTGAACATGGCCTCGGCAGGTCTCTGGAAACCGGGATAATATATCCTGTTCGCGTCGCCTATCCGATAGGTGATGGAGGTTTTCCTGACGCCGGCTCCGAACTCCATGGCGAACTTGAGCACATTCCCCTCGATATAGGCATTTACGTACTCTCTGGGTGCGCCGTCCCTGATGAGTCCCCGAACCAGCGTCCGTTCGGCCGGCACATCATAAAAGTGGGCGATCCGCTGTCTGAGGTCCGTCGGCGTGTATGGTCTGATGGATTCTGTCTGCTTCATATTTTTTCTCCTGCTCGAGATTCTCCCGGCTAAAAATTAGAGCACCGGGACAAGATAAGAATTGTTTTCGGGCTTTACCGTTGCGGCACAGCGCCGGAATTCCACCGGCTTCCATCATACCCCAAGGGGGTATGCTTTACCTCTTATCTTCTGCCTTATTTTACCGTATTGCAAAAAAAATGCAAATTTGCGAGAATGGGAGTGACATGATATGCCCGAACTGTAAAACGGAGATGACACCGCAGAAAATAGGCAGTACCGTTTATTGGGCCTGCCCGAAGTGCCATACCCTGTGGTTTGACAATAAGGAAAGCGACTTCCTGTCCATCGAGGAAACGGAAACCCTGGTAAAAATGTATTCTAAGTCACACTTGCCCAATAAGGATTACCGGTGCCCGAGGGACAACCGGAAGTTGAGCAAGAATACCTATCACTACCACTGCTACCAGTGCGGCGGTCTGCTGACCACCCCGGCGGAGCTGAAGCGGGAAAAGGAGGATAAGGCCAGGCAGTTCGCCAAGGACATGAGAACCCAGAAAGGGCTTCCCCTTAGGCTTTCCGACCTGAGGTCGGTCGTCATAGTCATGGGAGTGCTTTTGTTCGCCGGCGTCAACACTTTCATCTTTACCCGGCTCAACAAGAAGATCTCCGTCCAGAGTCAGGCACAGGAGATTGAAAGCCAGATCAGGTTCCAGAAGGTCAACAACGACCAGCTTGCTATCTTCTTTACCACGGCCGAACCATACGCCTCGTCCGTCAAGTTCAATGCGAGCGGGGAAACCTGGACGGAGACTATCAGCGAGGAACCTACCCTGGCCCACTTCCTGATCGTGAAGGCGCCGCCTGCACGGACAATGCTGGAGATTCTCCTGGAGCCAGTGGAAGGGCAGGAGTTCACTACTGCCCCCATCAGCGTGCCCGAGAACTAGTCTGGAATACCCTTCCCATCAGGAGACACCCTGTCCCAAACAAGAGGTCGACGATAAAGGCATATAAGAGACCCGTCCTTAAATAAGGCAGACCGGCGGCTAGAAACTCCAGGACCCGGTTTTTGGCCGTCACAAAGGCGTCCAGGACCACTATCTCCGACAGGTATTTGAACCCCAGCACGATCAGCATTATCAGGGCCAGCCCGATCACGGCGCCCTCCAGGTCCTTTTTGGACGAGAACATGGTATGGCTGATCTGAAAGATGAGATAGACATAAAAGAGCAGATACGGCCACCTGAATTCGGTCGCCGTCAGGTAGTAGGTGCCCACCCAGATGCTTATCAGTCCGAAAAGGACCGGCGCGAACCCGATGATGGTCCGCCTGACCATGTCTGTCTGTTCTATTTTGACACCCCCCAGCTTAACCGTACCGTCCTCTTTTATCTGGGGGATGACGTTCAGGTCGTCCGTCCTGACCATCATGCCCTCTGCGAAAACAAAATGGCCGATCTCATGGATAAAGGTGCCGGGCAGGAAGAAGAAGGACAGTCCCCTCACCACCCCCTGCCTATGCTTCAGCAGGCCGAACAGCAGGTGAGCCAGAACCTTTATATTGTTCTGTCCAACCAGAAATATCAAGAGTAACAGCCCGGATATCTGAATTATCAACCACAACATAGTTTAATGGCCATGCCTTTCCCTTAACTTTTCCGCCAACACCAGGCCGGCGAACTGAACTACCTTCAGTTGACGCCTCCATCGCCACGGCTCCAAGATCAACCGCCACAGCCATTCCAGCCCCAGAACGCGCCAAGCATGCGGAGCACGGCGGATCTCCCCGCTCAAAAGGGCAAAGGCGCCGCCCACTCCCATCACCAGGGCTTGTCCGAAACGCTCCCGATGTCTGTCTATCCATATTTCCTGCCAGGGGGAACCGAAGGATACGAATACAAAATGGGGCCTCACAGAGGCAACTATATCAAAAATCTCCTTCTCCTCCCCGGTTTTGGGGTTATTTATGTCCTCAAAACCATGGTGTGACCAGATTTTCAGCCCCGGTAGCCGCCTTTGGTAGCAATCGGCTAGGGTGTTTGCTAAATTGCCTTTACCACCGATTAAGAGGCATTTCAAGCTATACCTGTGAGCGTGCCTCAGGAGCTCATCCATAAGGTCTACCCCTGTTATCCGGGGTATTACCTCATTTTTCAGGACCCGGGCCGCCCAGACAATCCCAGTGCCGTCCGCAATATGGATCTGGGCGTTTCTGACAACCTCTTCGAACGTTTTTTCCCTTCTGGCCACCATAAAATTCTCCGGATTTAGGGAAATTACGTGATAAAACTCACTATTTTTTAGGGTGTTTTTTTCCAAGTATTCTAGGATATCACTTTTGTCATGCAATCTAAGTGTTGTGCCTAAGAGGTTTATGGTCTTCATTTTTTGCCTTGCTTACTAGAGGATAGTATTGCTAATTTTAGGACCTCTAATTATGCTATTTTTGTATACTTCTTGTGTACATTTTGCTATCTCTGCGATTTGTTTTATATAGGCCTATACCCCTACTTACTCTTTTATTACGCATAATTTACCCCATTATAATATATTATTATATAGGCTGAAAAGTAGGGCCTTATCGGACCAGTGTGCTGGCGATAAGTTATTGTTTCTATAAGGTCACTCATATACTATAGGTTTTATAGTTTCGTCTACGGCTCACGCCTTGCCGGCGGCTTTGCGGTAAAGCTCGAAATTTTCGGCAATCAGCCCCAGCCCCCTGATCACACAGAGGAGCGGATCCTCTGCCACATAACAGGGAATGTCCAGTTCGTCGGTCAGGAACTTGTCTATATTGATGAGTAACGAGGTGCCGCCCGATAGGATGGCCCCTTTCTCGGCTATGTCTGCCGACAGTTCCGGCGGGATCCGCTCCAACACCCGCTTGATGGTGTGCACGATGCCCCTCAGCGGTTTCTGAATGCTCTCCGAGATCTCCCGCTCGGACAGCTCGAGACCTTTGGGAAGGCCCGAGCGCAGGTCCCTCCCTTTCACTTCGAAGTTCTCTTCCGTGCTCGCCTCTTTGAGATAGGCGTTGCCGTGCTTGATCTTCAGTTCTTCGGCCGACCGTTCGCCCACAATCAGGGAGTGCTTTTTCTTCAGGTGCGTCATGATGGCTTCGTCTATCTTTGTTCCCGCCACCCGTTCGGACTCGTATGCCACAAGCTCCCCCAGGGATATGACCGCCACCTCGGTGGTGCCTCCCCCGATATTGATGATCATGTTGCCCGAGGCCTCGGCGATAGAGATTTTGGCGCCAATGGCAGCCGCGATCGGTTCTTCGATCAGGTACACGTTCTGGGCCCCGCCCGTGTAACAGGCGTTCGCGATGGCCCGCCTCTCCACCTGGGTGGCTCCGCCCGGAATGGAGATGATTATATCCGGCTTGAAAAAGAAACTTCCCAAGGCCTTGTTAAGAAAATAGCTGATCATGACGCGCGTGACCGTGTACTCGGCGATCACCCCGTCCCGCATGGGGTGCGTGGCCACGATGGTACCCGGAGTGCGGCCGAGCATCTCCTTGGCCTCCTCGCCCACCGCCACTATCTTCTTGTCCAGGAGCGAATAGGCCACAACCGTCGGCTCGGACAGAACGATACCCTTTTTCTCGACGTAAACCAGGGTGTTCGCCGTCCCGAGGTCGATGCCCACGCGCTTATTAAACATATAAGTATTATAGTAAAAGTCTTGAAAACTTGAAATTGCAAGCGGAGATAGTATACGCACAATATATATTTATCATATCATTCTAATACTAAATACATATGGTTATTTCCCACATCGTTTTCTTTGGTATAATCTACTTTGCTATGGTCAATCTAAAACGGGCTGCCTCAATGCTGTTTGTGGGTATCGCCATCCTGGCCGTCGCGGCGCTCATCATTTTTTTTGCCCGCGGGTACCGTTTCAGCACTGAAGGTGGCGGACTGAACAGCCGGGGCATTCTGGTGGCGAACTCCGCCCCCACCAACGCCCAGATATACGTGAACGATAAGTTCTCGGGCCTGACGTCGGACAATATCTACCTGCCTCCCGGCAGCTATGATGTGATGATCCGGAAGGAGGGCTATTCCGACTGGAAAAAGCGCTTTGTCATCAAGGGTGAGGTGGTCTCGCGCGTGGATGCCCAGCTCTTTTCCGCCAATCCCTCCCTGACACCGCTCACGAACCGGGGCATCATCAATCCGCTCCTCTCGCCGAGCAGGGAAAAAGTGGCCTATGTGGTCCTGCCCGACGGCAACTCCCCCACGGGTGAAGAGACCGGAGGCATCTTTGTCGCCTCCATCAGTTCCAAAACCCTGGGGATCTTCCGGCAAAACTCACTCCTTATCCCCTATTCGAACCTGCCGGTAGAAGCGGTCGCGGAAAAGATACAGTTCGTTTTCTCCATCGACGAGAAGAACTTGCTGGTATTCCTGTTCGACGAAGCCGACAATCTGCTGTCCGTGCTCTTGACGAACGTGGGGGGCAATCCGGGCGACTTCTTTGACGCCACCCTTTCATACCGCGAGCTGCTCACCAAATGGCGGCAGCAGGAACTGCAGATCAACGAGAAGATACTTGACACCTTCAAGAAAAAGGTCAGCGAGGTACTGAAGGAGAACGCCTATCTGGTCGAGGTGTCGCCCGATAAAAGCAAGCTCCTCTATTTCGCCGTGCAAGACGCGTATCTTCCCAGGATCATCCAACCGCCTCTCATCGGCTCCGTTCCCACCGGGGAGAACCGGTACCTGAAGCAGGCGAATTTTTATATCTACGACTCCAAAGAGGACAAGAATTTCCAGCTGAACCTCTTCAGCACCGCCGAAAGGCAGAATATCAGGCGTTTCCTGGCGGAGACAGCCCTCAAGGAGGAGCTGGACCTGGAAGATTGGCAGGACAAGTACCGTCTCTTTGAGCGACTCATCTGGTACTCTGATTCGCGCCACCTCGTCTTCAACGGCAACGATACCCTGTCCATCATCGAATATGACGGCGAAAACCGCACTCTGGTCTATTCCGGCCCATTTGAGGAGTTCTTCCTGTCCGCCACTCCGGACGGCAAGCTGACCGTTCTGACGAACATCAATCCCAAGAAAAATATCTACCCGGACCTGTATACGGTATCTATTAAATAATGTTAAATATAGAATATCTAAGGCTACTGCTCTTTCGCACCCTGGGTAACTTCCTGGTCATCTCCAGCCTTTTCATGCTCGGCAAGATATTCGGGCCCGCCCTCTATCAGGAAGCGGTCTATGCCTACCGGCAGGTCAGGGGCGTGGAAACGACCGTCCTGGCATCGGCCGAAGCCACCGAACCGCCGTCAAGAACCAGGCGGAATGGCATGCTCGGCGTCCTGAACAGTCTCACCTCCACCCGCGAGGTCATCGTTCCCAAAGACCCCGAGTTCTCCATCGTCATTCCCAAGATTGCGGCCAACAGCCCGGTGGTCAAGAACGTCAGCGCCGCCGTTTATGACGAGTACATCGAGGCACTGAAAAAGGGCGTCGCCCATGCCGCCGGGACCGCTTTCCCCGGGGACGGCGGCCATATCTACCTTTTTGCCCACTCCACCGACACTTTTTTCAACGTCGGCACCTACAACGCCGTCTTCTACCTTTTATACAAACTGGAACCGGGCGATGATGTCTACCTCTTCTATAAGGGTAAGAAGCACATTTACCGGGTATTGGACAAAAGGGTGGTCGATCCTACCGAGGTGCATTACCTGACCCGAAGCGCCACGGCCGAATTCCTGACGCTCCAAACCTGCTGGCCGCCGGGCACGACCCTCAAGAGAATGTTGGTTTTCGCCGCTCCTGTGGTAGAATAATAGGTATCCTATCAGAGTATGCTCCTGTAGTTCAACGGATAGAACGGAGGTTTCCTAAACCTCAAATCTCAGTTCGATTCTGAGCAGGAGCACCACCCATTAACGCATGACCTTTTCCTCCACCCGCTCGTAGGACAGGATCTCGTCCTTGCCGAACCACAGAGGGATCTCGTACTCGGCCTCCTCTACCGAACCGGAAGCATGCATCAAATTCTTTATGGCGCGCTTGGCGGTATTGGCCAGATACGATGAATCATACGCAAAATCACCCCTGATAGTGCCGGGCAGCGCGCTCAAAGGCAGAGTGTGACCGCAAATTTTACGGACGAGCTCCACAGAGTGCGGCGCCTCGAGCACATAGGCCATCACCGGCCCTTCCTGGATATAGTCGATAAGCCACTCCCGGATCATCTTGCCTATTTCCAGAGTATCCTTGGTGCCGAGCTTTTCCACCGGATCGGCCCCCATCTTCTCATAATTGTCGAGGGTCTTCTGGCCCATGCCTCGCAAGAAGGATTCGCGGTCGGCCGGATAGTGCTTTTCGGCCAGTTCGCGCGAAACTTCGGTCAGTTTGGCGGCCACTATCTTCAGGCCCGTCTTTTCAAAGCGGCTTGTTATCTCGCCCACCAGGCCGCGGCTTACTCCGTCGAATTTTATCAACACTAGCGTCTGTTCCATGTCCGTTTAAGAACTGTTAATAAAGGATGTATATATTCTAAACGTTATGGGTCAGAAAATCCACCGCTCTTCTGACCAGGGGATGGCCGATCTTGCCGATATTGGCCATCAGCCAATACCCGTCCTGGTCTTTGGGGGCGAGATCGGACCAACCGAACTGCAGCCCCAAGGTCGGCCGGTGGACCTGTGGGATGTTATAGCAGGTTTGCAGGAATTTGTCCCCCCCGAACAGATGGTAGGGGGCTTGGCAGGTGCTGACGGCATCGCGCGTGCTCAGCCGGTACTCCAGCTCCTTGTCGCTCATCCCGGAGCGCGACTCCCAAAGGAGATAGCGGTACAGCGCCTCGTACTCGAATATCATCTCGAAATCTTCATGATGGGCAAAATAACCATTGTCCAGGTTACGCCGGAACCGGTTCGTGTAACCGTCGAATCTGTGCCGTTGGCTAATCTTGTCCAGCTCCCTCTTCCCCTGCCTGGCAATGGTCTCGATCGCATCCGCTCCCATCCGGTCAAACCAGTAGCCCTCGAAGGCGGTCGGAGGAAGGGCGTGCCCGTTCTGTCCGCCGGGATTGACCCGCAGAATGGGGTTGTCCTGCAGACGGAGGAGCTGCCAACGGACATTGGCGTCACCATATTGTCTGTGAGCAGGCAGGAAACGGTTGACGAATTCCGGGTCGTCAAAATTCCCGTCCAGGCCGCTCTTTTCCCACTCGACCATCAGGGAGTACATGACCAGGCCGGCAAATGGAACTTCTTTCCAGAGGATCTGTCCCCTCTCTTTTTCGACATGCGGCCGGGTGGCCGTCAGATCGGGGGTAACCATACACTAATATGCTAGATCCTCAGATAGAAAAGATAAATGCATCACCGATATGCCTCTTCAGCGGGTATCGTCCATTGCCTGCTCCAATAGATGCCGCAGAAAGACCGCTTTGGGAATCCTTTTTTTGCGCGACACCTCTTCCAGGAAGGCCGCTATCCGCGGAGTAATGAAAAAAGTGAAGCGGGTGTCGTTCTTGTCATCGGCATAGTTGATGAAGTCCTTAAGGATGCCCTTCAGGGTCGGGACGGTATACTGCTCGCAGACGAGCTTTTCGTTCTTGTGCGATTTGAACAGGGACGGCGGTTCTACACCGTTGCAAAGGATAAGCACCGGTTTATTGAGGTTGAGGGCTAGGGATATCTCGTAACCCACACTGATGCTCGGGAATGACGCCTCCACCACCACAAAGTCGCAACCCGCTATCCACTCCTTTAAACGGTCGTGAAATTTTAAGCGTTCTTCCCTGGTCTCAAAGTGGATCTCGGACTCGGTCGTCTTCATGATGTGGTCGGAGAAAACCTCGCAGCCGAGCTTTTTCAGGGTGGCAATTATCAGAGAGTAATTGTCCAGGTAGTGGCGCTTACCGACGATGGAAGCGGTAAAGTAGGCTTTCATATCAACTCCTCCAAGGATAGGGAACTCTTATCGAACGGCCCCACGATAGCAAAATTAAGTTTGCGGGTGGTGAAAATCTCCTTGGCCAGGGCTTCCAGCTCCTCTTTCTCCACCCTGTCGATCTCTTTGATGATCGCCTGAGGGGCCTTCAGCTCCTTGTCCAGAAGCAGCCTTTTGCCGTAAAATGAGGCGGTGTTGTATGAATCCTCCAGGGACAGGATGAGCCGGCCTTTGATCATTTCCTTGGCCCGTTTGATCTCATCGTCCCTCAAATAACCAGCGGCCACTTTGGCGATCTCTTCCAGGATGACCGTGACCGCCTCCTTCACCTTCTCCACCTTGGGAGAAACTCCGGCCCGGTTGAAGAGATACCCTGTTTCCGCCATCGCCTCCACCCCGGACTGGATATAATAGCAAAGGCCCCGTCTCTCCCTGACCTCAAAGAACAGCCGGGAAGACATGCCACCGCCCAGAATGGCCGCCAAAAGCGTCAGTACATATCGCCTTTTGTCCGTCCGCGCTAAGGCCCGGTAGCCCAGGATGAAATGGGCTTGCTCCGACTTTTTCTGGTGGACGAGAAAATTCGGTCCGCCCGCTTTTTCCTTGGCCCGGGTAAAAGCGTCAGTCCCGGCCGGCTGCCAGCTGCCGAATTTAGAGTCGACCAGGTCCAAATAGTCTTTCTTGAGCCCCCCGCCGGCGATCACCAAGACGGCGTTGTTCGGGTGGTAAAGCCTGTCCATATAATCAATGAACGTCTGCCGACTGAAAGAAGAGACCGTATCCTTGGTGCCGGTCACGGTAAAGCCGAGCGGATTATCCTGGTAGAGCACATTCTCGAACAGGTCCCAGACCTTGTATTGGGGCAGGTCCTCATACATGTTGATCTCTTCGGCGATAACCCCTTTTTCCCGCTCGATCTCCGCCGGCTTCAGAAGGGAGTTCAAAACCATATCGGACAGGACATCTATCACTACCGGAAAGTGGGCGGACGGAGCTTTTATCCAGTAGCCGGTATGGTCTTTGGCCGTGAAGGCATTATGCTGGCTACCCAGGCTGTCCAAAAGGGATGATATCTGGATGGCACTTGGATATTTCTTACTGCCCTTAAAGGCCATGTGCTCAAAGAAGTGGGCAATGCCGTTATTGTGCCGGTTCTCGTACCGGGAGCCGGCCCCCACCAGAAGAAGAGCCGTCAAAGACGGAAAGGCCTCCGTTTCGACGAGAACGACCGGCAGTTCATTCTCCAAAGTATGGATCTCGGGCTTCATGGGAACATTTTACCATAACCTACTCCGTGACAAAATTCAGGACCTTGCCCTCGACATATATCGTCCGGTATTTCTTGCCGGCCAGGTGCTTATTTACCTTTTCCTCCGTTAGTGCCCTGGCCACCGCCTGCTCACGGGCCAATTCTCCGGGTCCAAGTTTCACCAGGCCTCTGACCTTGCCATCAATCTGCACGGGTAGGGAAACCGTTTCGTCCTTAAGGACTGCCCTGTCAATCTCCGGCCATTTCATTTCATGGACCGATTCTTGCCCTTTCATTACCCCGGACCACAACTCCTCGGCCAGGAATGGGGCAAAGGGGGCCAGCATAATTAGGAATTTTTTCGCGTTATCACGACCCAGTTTCTTAGCCTGCCAGGCATTGGTAAACTCCATCAGGGCGGCTATCGCTGTATTAAACTTTACGTTCGTTATATCATTGTCAACTTTACTAATGGTCTTGTTAAGCTTTGCAACAAGCTCAATATCCTCATCAGAAACATCGTTAGCTATGTTAGCAGACTCGTGATAAATCTGATAAATCCGCTTCAAGAATCGGTATGCACCCGCAAGCGCCCTGGTAGACCAATCTATCTCCATATTGAAAGGGGCCATGAACATCTCATAGACCCGCAGGGCGTCTGCACCGTACTTGGCCACGACATCGTCGGGGTTGATCACGTTGCCGAAGGACTTGCTCATCTTCCGGTGATCTTCGGCCAGTACCATACCCACATTTCTTAATCTTAAAAAGGGCTCTCTGAAGCCTAAAAGCCCCACATCGTGTAGGACATGGGCCCAGAAGCGCGAATACAATAAATGCAGCACCGCATGTTCTGCCCCACCCAGATACCAGTCCACGGGAAGCCACGGAGAGTTTTCAATATTCAATTTCCAATTTTCAATGGAGGGGCTTTCCTGCTTCGCATTCTGCCAGGCAAAACGAATAAAGTACCAGCAGGATCCGGCCCAGTTGGGCATCGTATCCGTCTCTCTGGTGGCCGGCCCACCGCAATGAGGGCATACTGTTTCTTTCCATTCAGAGACCTTGGCCAGGGGCGATTCCCCGCTTTCGGTGGGTTCATACTCTTTCAGGTAGGGTAGTTTCAGAGGCAGTTCCTCATCTGGTAACGGATACCACCCATAGACATTTTCCTTTGTACTTTGATACAGTTTACTCATATTATGATACTGTTTTTTGAATCTTTTTGCCTCCCCGGTATCAAACCAGGAGAGCTTTTCTTGGGCGCAGGAGGAACAGTAAACCATGGGAATGGGTTCGCCCCAATATCGCTGCCGGGAAAAGATCCAGTCCCGTAAATGGTAAGTGGTCTCTTGGTCGGCCATCCCCTTTTCCTTCAGCGCCCGGTATGTCTGCCCCTTGTCAACCAGGTCAATGGGCTTAATTTCGATGCCGTACTTTTCGGCAAAGGCCTTGTCCCGCTCGTCATAGAACGGTACCCCCATCACGCAGCCCGTTCCCACTTCATCAATGACATAATCGGCCACATAGATGGGCACCTCCTCCCCGTTGACGGGGTTGACGGCCGAGAGGTCGGTCTTCACGCCGCTCTTTTCCTTCTGTTCCTCCAGCCTGGCCTGGTCCGTTTTCGAAAGCGCCTTGTCGACATACTCTCTCACTGCCGAAGATGCCTTCCAGCCGGCTCTGATCCATGCCATCGCCTTCTCGGGCGCGACCACCACAAAGGTGACGCCGAAGATGGTGTCTATCCGGGTGGTGAACACCTCCAATTCCTTTGTTTTGAATTTTGAATTCTGGATTTTGAATTTTATTCTCACGCCATCCTTCTTCCCGATCCAGTTCTTCTGCATCTCCAAAATGCCTCTCGGCCACTTCAAGGCTTCCAATCCTTCCAAAAGACTGTCGGCATAAGTGGTGATCCGGAATATCCATTGTGGCAGTTCTTTGCGGGTGATTGGTTTGCCGCACCGCTCATGAGTGCCGTCTGCGAGCACTTCTTCCTCGGCCAGGCCCGTCTTACAGAATGGACAAAAATATACGAACGTACCTTTTTTGTACAATAAGCCTAATTTGAAGAAGAGAATGAACAGCCACTGGGTCCATTGATAGTAATCCGGATCGATGGTGGCTATCTCCCTCTCCCAATCATAGGACAATCCCAACATCTTCATCTGACGCTTGAAGTTCTGGATGTGGGCCGGCACCATGTCCAAAGGGTTCTTTTTCTCCTTGATGGCCGCGTTCTCCGCCGGCAGACCGAACGCATCCCACCCCATCGGGTGCAAGACAGCATAGCCTTTCATCCTTAAATAGCGTGCCAGGACATCCGTCCCGGTATAGATACGGACATGCCCCACATGCAGACCGGCGCCTGACGGATAGGGAAACATGGATAAGGTATAGATTTTGGCGGCCTCCGTGTCGGGAGTGACGGTCTTATATATTCCCCGGCGCTCCCACGTCTCACGCCATTTCGGTTCGAACTCGTGGGGATTGTAGTGAACAGCCATAATCATAAATTATAACACATTACGGTTTAGCTTCCTGGATATGGATATTTCGCTCCACGTCGTTGACCCTGAAGGGCTTTTTGTGCAGCTCCTCAAGCGCCGCTTCCGCTTCTTCGGCGGTCCGCATCGTCACAAAGGCAAACCCGCGGGATTTGCCGGTGTTCTTGTGCCGGACCACCCTCGCCTCTTTCACCTCCCCCACCTTGCCAAAGAAGCTTTCCAGGTCGTCATCGGTGGCTATGAGCGGGATATTGCCGATGAAAAGCTTGTTTTTCATTTTTTCCTGCCATCTCCCTTCCTTTTGCCGAGCCACCACCATAATACCAAAGACGCTCCGAAAAGGAAAGCTACTCCCCCGGTCAGCTTGACGGGAAGGGCCCAGAAAACCGATTCGGCGAATATCTTCTGGGTGGCCCCTTCCAGCTCGATCTCCGTGGACAGATGGTATTTGCCAAAATACAGGCCGTCAAAAACGGCGCTGACGGGGATCCGGCAGCGGCGGCACTCGTCGGGTTCTGACTTGGTCAGGAGCCTTTCCGAACTTTTCAGTACATTGACCGGGACCATTTCCACACTCTTCCTGATCCCGAGAGGGCCCTTGAGCATTACTTTGGCCTGCGGCACCACCATGTACCGGCCGGTATTGACCACTTTCAGCACAACAGGTACTTCATCTGTCGGTTCAATGATATAAAAGGTCCTGCCGAACAAGGTGAACTTGTAACGAGGGATCACCTGGAACAGGGACACTTTTCCCTCGGCTTCCGTAAAACCGGTGTCCGTAATGCTGATGAGGATATTGGCCCCGATCAGTCCCCGACCTTTACCGGCCGTTTCCTGGAGCGTGGTCGGTTCGGCGACAAAGAACAGGTTGTAATAATAATCCCCCGGCGGTGCGTTCTGGACGGAACGGATATTCAAAAGGGCCTGGACGCGCTCCCCTCCCCTAAGGAAGAACTTGTCCCCAAGCGCGAACTGACTATTCTCTAAAGAGAACCGGATCGGCCCCTCCGCCTTGTCCTTTAGTATCCTTTCCCCCTGGTCCCCGGCCGGCTCAAAGGAAACCACCTGGGTGGAAAATATGCCCGGATCACCTTTGTTCTCCAATGTGAAGGCCTTCATCAGGCTCACGCCGCTCTTCATCAGGATAGTGATCTGCGGCGGTGTCAGGCTCATGTCCACCCGCTGCGCCCGAGCCCCGGGAACGGCAAAGAACAGCCAAATGGCAATGATTATCAAATACTTTCTCATGTCAGTACTTTGGTACGGCAATGAAATTGATGACGGTCTGGTATGTTCCCGCTTCCTGGGTGCCATCGATATTGATCCGCATCGTCACGGTGGACTGCCTGTCCTTGGCCGCCATGTTGGAGCTCATGAAGGTGGCCGGAGTCTGGGGGGTTTCCAGGTTGGCAAAAGGGCGATAATAGGTGTTGTCCGTGAAATCGGCCGCCACGTCGTCTCCGGAGGCGTTGTATCCGAACCCGTAGGCACCTGCCAGAGTCCAGGGCTTGGCACTGTAAGCCGTGCAGGTGTCCACACCGCCGTTGCAGGCGGTGTTATCTATCTCGGCCCCGCCGGAAATGCGGCGCATCGGGTTGTTCTCGCTCACCTTCACTTCGTAACCCTGGCCACGGTGGGTAACGGTGGCGGTCAGCCCTTGGGTCTGGGGCGTATCCGGGACAAGTGTCCCGAAGTCGATGGACGTATCGGACAGTGTAAAGGAAAAGGGCGTCAGTTGGTGGATATACTGGAAGCCGGCCTTGATGACATAACCGTCACGGGTGAACCTCTGGGCCGCTGTCTGCCCCAGGGTGATATCCAGCCGGTACGTTGTACTTGTCTGTTCGTTCCCGCCAAAGTTGAGGTTACCGAAAATGATCTTGTAGTTGGTGCTTGACATATTGGTCGCCCAAGCCGCCGGTACGAACACCAGGGCGAGAACGGCAAATACGATTTTAGATTTTCTCCACATATCTCCTGAACCCTTCTGAAATGCCTTCCAGATGCTTTACCTTCTTGCGGAGGTACGCAAGGTCCTCGTCCCCGAGAAAATTGTCCAGGCGTTCCTTCATTTCGTCCAGATGCCGGTAAAGGACCGTTGTCAGAAAAATGAGCGTCTGTTCCTGATCGTACCGCATCGTTTCTTCGCCCTTTTCCTTGGCCCGGCTCAACCGCTTGATCTCCAAGCTCTGGCGATAGCTTTTTCTCTGCAGGTCTCCCAGGTATTTCGCAAAGGGGGCAATGAAGGGTAAAGACAGAGCGGGCAGAAGATCCCTGAGCTGCATAGAGTAGTCGGCGGTGGCGATGACATAGATCAAGAGGGTCAGGGTCAAGGCCAGGGTGGTCACCGAATCAAAGAAAAGAGCGAGAGCGAACATCAGAAAATACAATAGGAAGAAGAAAGGCGACTGCAGACCGCCGCTCGAAAAGACGGTCGAGACGATGATAAAGATGAATATGAAGGCCTCCAGAACGAAAAAACCGGCACTCCTCATCATCAGGCGTTTGAGAAGGACATAGACAATGAACAGGACGGCCACCAATTGCAGGTCGTACTTGGCCAGACTGGAACCGGCAAAGGCCAGGGCCAGGGCGGTGGCCAGGAATGTTCCGGCGATCTCCACGGCAATGACTGATTTAGGCATAAAATCATTATACACAAAAAACCCAAAGTCTCCGCATTGTTGCCTATAAACGGTTGTAAGGATACCTCCATCTCCGGCATCATTTAATCATGGCCGACCTGATCCCTAAACCGCTCCTGATAGTCATCTCACTGATAGCCGCCACTACCCTCTTGACCGTCTGGCAGGTCATGAGGATCGACAGTTTGAGCCGGGCTTTCGGGCAGGCTGCTGATCCCGGGATAGAGCTAGTCAGGAATGCCGGTTCGGTCTCAAACCGCATCCTGGTCGACATTGCCGGGGCGGTCGAGAAACCGGGCGTATACGGCCTGAAAAAAGACAGCCGCCTGGTGGACGCCCTCAAGGCGGCCGGCGGCCTGTCGGCGGACAGTGACAGGTATCTGGTCGCCAGAAGCTTCAATCTGGCAAAAAAGTTGGCGGACGAGGAAAAAGTGTATATCCCCTATCTTGAGGAACGAACCATGGCCATTCCGGAGGGGATCAGGGTAAATCTGATCAGCCTCAACTCCGCCAGCCTATCCGAGCTCGAACTTCTGCCGGGCATCGGCCCCAAGACCGCCCAGAAGGTCATCGACCGGCGCCCTTATTCGGCCATAGAAGATGTCCTGACAAAGAAGGCCGTCGGCGAAAAAACGTTCGAGAAGATTAGGGATTTGATAACTCTGTAGAGCATGGAGTTGCCGGAAAAATTGAGCGAGCCTTTTTTCAGGTATCTCCCGGCCGACATGGCGGCAGTGGCCGCAGGCATGGTGTGGGGGCAAAGACAGCTCCTGGATGCCGATCAATTCGGTGCCTTCCGGTCCACCGGCCTCTTGCATCTTCTGGTGCTGTCCGGGCAGAATATCACTCTCCTGGTGGGATTTTTCCAAAATCTGGACAAGTGGCTGGGTTACCGGCTCAAAATCGGTCTGACCATGGCCGTGGCCCTGTTCTACCTGGCCGTCTTTTCCTCGGAGCCGCCTATCGTCCGCGCCTCCCTGATGGCGGTCTTGAACGGACTGGTCATTCTCAAGGAACGGGCCACCCCCCCACTTTATATCTTCTTCTTGACCGCCTTAGTTATGCTGGTATTCAGAAGCGAGTGGATAGGCAGTCTTTCCTTCTGGCTCTCCATGGCAGCCACCTTCGGTATATATACCCTTTACCGTCCCCTATTAAAAAAATTAAAGATAGAGGCCCTGGCCTTGTCGGTTTCAGCCCAGGTCTTCACCACCCCTCTTCTTTTACTTACCTTCAGGGAATTCCCCCTGCTGGCTTTGCCTATGAACGTCCTGGTCACCGTTCTGGTCGAGCCGATCATGTTTTTCGGCGTTCTTCTTAGTTTGGCCTATCACCTGTGCCCCTTCCTCACCATTCCCTTAAGTTTCATCCTTTTCGGGATCCTCAAGCTGTTGCTGTTTCTGGTTGAGCTTGGTCACAGCCTGGGCAGTTTACTGATGATCGGGATCTGATGGGCAGGACATTTAAGATCGTTACTTTGTTGGGCATTCTTGTATCCGGCTGCCTTTTGATTGCCAATAGTTCCCGCCGGCAGCCCAGGGTGGTCTTCTGCAATGTCGGTCAGGGCGATGCCGTCTACATCCGGTTGCCAGAACAGAAGGATGTTCTCATCGATACCGGCCCGTCGGCCAAAGTACTCAACTGCCTGAATCGGGAGATGCCCTACTTCGACCGGGAGATAGAGCTTCTCTTCATCACCCACGTGGAAAAGGACCATACAGGCGGACTGGAAAATGTGCTGGCGAGCTTTATGGTAGGCCGGATCTTTTTGCCCCGGGGTCAGTCCATAGAAGGTAAGGCCCCTTTTGAAACCCTTATGCAGGGGGATCTGTTAAAGATCGGGACGTCCGAATTCCATATCCTTTGGCCGCCGCCGGACATCGTCCTGCCGGAAAAAGATCTCAACAACCAGGCATTGGGCCTTGTGGCTGTAGTATCTTCCGAGCGGATTTTGCTCCTGTCCGATCTTGATGCGATATATGCGGAAAGAGCTTTGGAAAAGTCCAATTTTACAACAGCCATTTTTAAGGTGTGCCATCATGGCTCGAAATACGGCATTTCCCAAAGACTCCTGGACTTGGCAGATCCGAGGGTTGGAGTGATAAGCGCCGGCAGGGACAACTGGTACGGACATCCTCATCGGGAGACCATAGAACTCTTGCAAAGCCACGGCGTACGTATAAAGAGGACGGACGTGGATGGAGATGTCAGAATCCCTCTTTAGATGAGAATGTTCCGCATTTCCTGGAAGATCTCCCAGGCCTCATGACCGATCCATTTGCCCCCCTGTAAAAGCTCCTTGGGCAGCCCGGGATCCGCTTTCAGCACATCCAGATACGAATCGACCACTTCCTTCATTTTCCTTTCCTTGGACCAGCCGTCGTTGGACAGGGTTTCATGCCATTTCTTGAATATGCCCTTGTACACATCTTCCAGTTTGCTGACCGCCCAGACCTTGTCCACCAGAACCTTTTCCTCCCCTACCAGGTGGGATCCTTCGAAGGCCTGGATGAAAGGCTCCCAGTTGGTATCTTTGACCAGAAGCTCGAGGTCGTTGACAATGGGATGTGGTGTCACCCAGAAGGACCGGTGCCATGGACCAAGGCCCCAGCCGCTGATCTCCCGTCGCAGACTGTCACGCAGTTTGCGTTTCTTTTCCGGTATCTCGTAGGAGATGATCCTGAACTTGCCGTCCCAGCCGAAGACGGAGAAACGGACGAAAGGGAAGGATAGCGACAGTTCTTTGATACCTTCTTCCGTGATCCGGTATACTCCCTCCTCCTCTTTCTCGATCACCTTGTCAAGTAGCATCTGCCTGATGGTCCCCCTTGAGCGGGGCGAATCGGAGGGAATGGAAAACGACTGCTTGATCTTCGGGTCGAAAAGGGGGTGGGCTTTGTCCTTTCCCAACAGGAATAACGTAATCAGGATGCGGGTACGTCTTTCTTTTACGGATGCGACCATCGGAGTATTTATTAACTTTTAAACAGCCTGTTAGGCTAATTACCCATAAATGTAACACTCGTGAAAATTTTTGTCAATACCTTTCTTTCAGTCTGAAACGGTTTACTTATTCGCTTGACAAAAAAATCAAATAGTTATCTAATATTCTTAGTCCGTTAAGTTTCACTAGAAATTCCTTATTTATATATGATTAAAAAGAAAAACCCCCTGCATATATTGGTGTACCAGACACTGGCCGCAATGATTGTCTTCCAGTCCTTTTTCGCTTTCACCCTGGTCAGTCCGAACAAGGTAGACCGGGCCATCAGCAGCGCATCAGCTACCCTCTCCAATACCCGCACATCCTACTATGCGAAAGTCAACGGAACACACACGGCTTCGGACAACACCATAGACATCCAGACCAGCAGCAACCCGGACAACAATACAAACCACCTGTTCCCCAACGACACCGTGTCCGTCGGCCCCAACGGGAACAAGACGGTGGCAAGCATTGTGGATTCGGACACCTTCGTTCTGACCTCTGGGATAACAGTCGGCGCCAGTAACGGGGATCCTGTCTACAGCACCCAGTCGGGTACCCTGACCGTCACCTTCACCCTGGGCAGCTCCATTCCTGTCAACGGCTATGCCAAGGTGACCATTCCCGACCCTCCTACCAACGGCAATGACGGGGCACCGGATACCACCGCATCTCTAGCCACGAACGGATTTGACCTAAACCAGATGGACGCCACCAACATGTCGGTGAGCGGCGGGACCGGTTGTACTTGGAGCGGCACCGAGACAGTCACCGCGGGCTCGGGCAACGGCCACTCCTACCAGCAGGTCACCACTACGCAGTGTACGGGCGGGACCATCACCATGACCGTAGGCGACGGCACCAAGGGGCTTGTCAATCCGGCCAAAGTCACCGGCGCAAGCGCCGGCACAGCCGATGTCTACACCATTACCATAAGCACCCACGACAGCAGCAATGTCCAGATAGAGAGTCAGGACGTCTCGGTCGCCGTCGTGGAAGGAGTTTTGGTGTCGGCCTCGGTCGAGGAATCACTGACCTTTATCGTGGCTGGCGTAACCTCGGACAGCTCAACCGTCTGCGGGGTCACGAGAACCGCCTCCAGTCCGGATACTACGGCTACAGCCGTTCCCTGGGGAACCGTTTCCTCATCATATGTGGCTGCAACGCATAACACCGCACAGCAGCTCACGGTCACCACCAACGCCATCAGCGGCTACAAGGTCTATGTCGAAGAGAACGACCAGATGGGCCGCGACGGCGCCGAATGTACCGGGACCGCCCCGTCGGTTGGGGAGTACACATTCGGATCCAACACCTGCATCAGGGATACGGTCTGCGACGGTACCGGTTGTTCCCACACAACATACCGCGACTGGACCACGCCCGGAACTTATTACGGCCTGGGTTATTCCCTGGAAGGAACGGATGCCACTTTTGCCTATAACACGAGCGGCGCCAGCTTCAATGCCAAGCAGTTCGCGGATATCCAGGGAGCGGAAAGCCGGTCAGATGCCAATGCCCATCTAATGACCAATGCTGGTCCGGTGGCGAACAGCCAGGCTTACGTCTGTTTCCGGATCAGCATCCCAGCCACCCAGCCAGCAGGCTATTACTACAACAAAGTTAAATATACAGCAGTTCCAACCTTCTAAATATGAGAAAAATTGTCAAGACAGGCCTTTTAGCTGCCCTGATTATGAGCGTGTTCGTGGTCAAGAAAGCTGTTGCCCAAAATATCCTGCCCTTGATGGTCGCTCCGGTAAGGCAAGAAATAGAGCTCTCACCCGGCGACAAGGCTTATATTAATGTAAAGTTCTATAACAACGGCGAGACGCCCGTGACCGGTATCCTCAGAACGGCCGACTTTCTGGTCAATGACAAAGAAGGCTCCCCTGTAATCATCGACGATCTGACGGACGCCTCTCCCAAATACTCGGCTTCGACCTGGGTAACTCTCCCCTCCGACCGGATCACCATCGCCGCCGGCGACAAGGTCAATGTTCAGGCCTCCATCACTGTACCCGATTATGCCACGCCGGGAGGCAGATATCTGGCTATTTATTTTGAGCCGGGAGGCGATATCCCCGAATTCACAGGCACGGAAAGAGCAGGCAGCGGTGTGGCGGCTCGGATCGCTTCCCTCGCCTATATCCGGATAGCCGGCGATATCAGGGAGAACGCCCTTATAACCCGTTTCTTTGCCCCCGCCTTTTTCGAATACGGGCCGGTGAGGATCGAGACCGAGATCTTAAACCGGGGAGACTACCACATCCGTCCCAAGGCCATCCTCGCGCTGACCGACATGTTCGGAGGACTGGTTGATCAGGTCAGCCTGAAAGAGCGGAATATATTTCCCGACACTTCTCTCGTTTATGAGAACGAGCTCGGCCAAAAATGGCTGTTCGGCAAATACAAGATTACACTGATGGGCTCTTACGGTAACGGTAAGGTGCTGGAAACAAGCGCCTACGTTTGGATTCTGCCCTGGAGAGTGATCGCCATCATCATCCTCGCTGTCCTGATACTTTGGCTCCTTATCCGGCGCTTCTTCATCGATTCGAAGAAGCACGTCAGCGATCTCGAGAACCGCCTGAAGGCGGAGGAGGATGAGATCGAGAAACTGAAGCGGATGCTGAAAAACAAGAAGGACTAATCCGTCCTTTTCATATACAATGTCAGTAGATGAGGATTTTCAGTACGGTATTCCGGATTAATGTCTATGTTGTTTTTATCCTGTCTTCCTTTGGCCTGTTTTCTTTTTTCAGCCGGACGGCCGATTATCGGACCTATCTTTTTAGGAAAAGCCGGGAAGCGGTATTGGCTGAAGAGGCCGAAGTGACGAATTCCGCCTGGATCGGTGGGTATGTCGGCCCAACCAGCACGCCTGTCCCCCAGCCTACTGCCACCCCCGTCCCAAGCGTAGGCCCTCTAACCCCTACTCCTACCCCCATCTTGATTACCGGTATTTTGACACCGGCTCCAACACAACTGATTACCCCCCAGCCGAGCATACAACCCACTCCTACCCCGCCTCAAATTGTCGTAAAACGTTACAGCCTGTTCGGGTACACGTCTGCCAAAGCCGATGTCCGGTTGGAAGGAATCGGACTTCTTGAGGAAAGGACCGCCGACCATAAGGGATATTTTGAGTTCATCAACTTCTTCGCTCCGGCCATCAGTAAGGAATTCTGTCTGGTATCGATAGACACCGAAGGATTGGTGGCCCCACCCTTATGCATAGAAGCCCCCCAGAACCCGGAAGACCAGAGGTATGGGCCCTTCCTGCTGCCCCCCACTCTCCGCCTGTCAAACGGCAATATCCAGAAGGGAGAGATTACGGTCATCAGCGGCAAGACCATTCCCGGAACATCCGTCACGGTCAACACTTTCAACCACGAAACGCCCCAGTTCCTGTCTCTTCAGCCTGTTGGAACGGTGCTCGCGGCCACTTCTCTCAAATACCAGAAGCAGGCGCTGGCTGCTGCTGCAGACGGTACCTTTACCACTTCGCTAACCGGCGATAGCACAGGCAAGATCAGAGTCTTTGCCCAAAGTAGGTTTTTGGAACAAGCCACCCCCAAAAGCATCACCCTGACCCTGAACATCCTTACCTATTGGCTGGCGGTTATCCGAATCGTCCTCAAGTTCCTGTTCTCCCTATTCAACCTGAACACTATCCTTTTCCTGCAACTCTTAGTGATAGTTCTATTGGTCCTGAAGAAGATGGGAAAACTGAACTGGTTTGGGATGCAAAAAGAGAAGGTGGCGCTCAGGCTTAATTATACCCCCATAGATTATCTGATCAGTTGAATTTTACCCTGATAGGTTCGCCCACCTTGGTGTTTTCGACCATCGCTTCTATGATGTACTCGCCTACCTTTGCGCTCATGAGATCGAAGATTGCCCGCCCGTAATTATCTGTCCTCATCTGGACCTGGTCCACCACCACCTCCGGGGCTTTGTTGATATTGACGTCCTTGGCCGGGACTCCCAGCCCCTCGTCATTCAGGATAAAGATCGTCAGCCTTATCCTTTCCGCCCCATCGGCCCTGGCTTCGATAGGGCTGATGGACATGTAGGAGTTGTCCACCGAGAAATCCTGCACATTTCCGCTGGCCCGGCTGGATAAGATGAACCTGATGTTCGCACTTAGGCTCAATAAGAACAGCAACAATAGGAGAACTATCAAAAGTAGAAAAACGTTTTTCGATCTTTTCATAAATATAGTTATAATATATGAATTTAAAGACAATAAAGCAATATGTTGTTATTTCAGTCCTATAGCATTTTTAGCCCTATAGTTTTTGCTTATTATTCCATTTTTCTCACGTCCGGACTCGTTTTTTAATCTAAAAAAGCCGATTGGCCATAGACTGGCCCCCAACCAATGGGTACTGATACTAGCATACAAGACCTGTCATTGCTATCCTTTGCATCCTAGATAAATATGTATATACTGACGTAAATTTACATTTTTCTTACAATTTTACTCTCAAAAATCACATTTTCAGCGTAGTTTTCTTACAATTTTCTATTTTTTGGCCGGATCAGTCTTTTTGGTCATAATACTATCATAATTATCTTATAGGTCTTGATACATTTGGATGCTGTTCCTAAAAGCTAAATTTAATTGCGGGAAATGGTATAAAGTGGTGTAAATCCTTATATAGGCTTATTATTGCAGTCTTTTGATAATGTATCTAACTATATCAATTTAGGCACAAATGCCTCTTGACAAATACCTATCCCTTATAAATAATGTAAATACTATGGTGAATGTCAATAATTGGGCCGATTATCAAGCCGCATACGCTGCATTTTTAAGGAATAGCAAATATGGAGATAATACTGTGAAAAGTTACCTTTCCGATCTCCGGCACTATCAGTTGTGGGTAGAAGATCATCAGCAAAGTAATTCCTCACTTGAAAAGATATTAAGTTACAAGGCTTTGCAGCAATACGCGGATGATATGGCACTTAGCGGTGACCACACTTCCGGTATAAACCGGCGCCTGGCAGCACTACGGCAATTCTCAGCCTTCGCCTTGGACCAAGGATGGATAGAAGAGAACGGGGCGGCAAAGATCATGAACCGGAAAGAGGCAGAGGACGCCGACCGGATCCTTAAACAGTACGGGGAGTACTTAAAGGAGCATGGCAACAGTCTAAGAACAATAAAAGGCTATCTCGGCGACATCGGTGAGTTCCTAACCGTTATAAATTCAATCTAGAGCATATGAAAGGTCTAATATATAAAGCTTACCGTTTTGCATCCAATGCCTGGAAATTTCTCGACCCGTCCAGTGAAGGCAGTGCCTACCAGCCGCTCGGCTCGAGGTCAGATAAAGGTTTCGAAGCCTTCTTTAGCCTTAAACTCAGAAGAAAATGGCTGGTCATTAAGTAAATTTCCATGGGCCTGAAAAACAGAGTCACCGCCAAGGCCTTTGACAAGTATAGAGCATTATTAAGCTCTAAAGGCTACTCTGATGCTACCATTAAAAGAAAACTCTCGTCCGTACTGAATTTTGTTGATTGGGCTTATCACAAAGGAAAAATCGATAAACACGAGTGGCAGCAAGTAAGAGATTTAATTGCTAAAAGGCGCTATAACAAATTACCGGGCACCGAGGGCAATGTAGGAGTTAATACACTTCCTAAGAGTAACGGGCTATTGAGAAGGCTCAGAGTAAATATCTTGGGACTTTTCTTGATCATGGCGTTCGCAGTGGGAACAGGCATTGGCATCTACAACCAGTTCTTTGCCAAAACCGATATCAAGCTCGCCTACCCGGCCACACCTGTCACTTCCGGCCGAAAGCTAAGCTTTCAGGGCTTTCTGACAGATGCTGACGGCACACCCATCATCTCCCCCATCAATATGCAGTTCAAGCTTTACAACCACGCCACCAATACCGGCGCCCCTTACGAGAAGTATGCCAGCGGCGTTTGTAGCGTCGATCCGGACGACGACGGAATCGTAAACGTCCTCATCGGCCTGGACTGCGGGGCTCAGATCGATCCAGGCGTTTTCACCGAGAATGCCGAGATCTGGCTGGGGGTGACCGTGGGGGCGGATGCCGAGATGGAGCCGCGCCAGCAGGTGGCAAATGTGGCCTATGCTATCAATGCGGAGACTTTGCAAGGCTTGCCACCGGGAGCAGACGCCTCGAATATCGCTTATATCAATCAAGACGGCAACTTGCTAATCGCCGCGGCCAATCCGGGGGTCAGGTCCACCAATACCAGCGCTAACTTTCAGATATCAAGCGCCAACGCCATCACCCTAGTCTCTGCCGGTATCGGTGACATCACCTTGAACGCTACTGAGAGTGGTGCCATCAAGTTTCAGACGAACAATACCACCGGCAATCAGGTTCAGATAACGAACGCACAGCTTGTTACCGGCAGCCTGATTTACGGGTACGTTGGCAATGACAACAGTAACTATAACCTGCTCCAGCTTCAAAGCGGTTCTACTCCGGCCGATAAATTCGTGGTGGATGCCGGAGGCAATGTCATCGTAGCCGGCCAGCTCCGCTTAGGCAACTACGCCGTGAACCCCGTCAGCCCCCTGGGTGAAGGCTCCTTGGTCTATAACACGTCCGACGACAAACTTTATTACTACACGAGTTCCGGCTGGCAAGAGGTGGGCTCTGGCACCAGCGGAAGCAATTACTGGACAATAAATGCCGGTGCGATCTACCCTGTCAACGAAACGCTGGACGTGCTGTTTGGTGGAACAGCCTCTAGTTCCGCTGAATTTGCCTTCATAAACATCAATTCGGGCAATCCCACCGCCTCCATCAGCGGAAACCTGGCCCTGGGCAGCCCGAAAGGGGCCAATCCCTCGGCTTTTCTGGACGTTCTGAACGGCGGGAGCCTGAATTTCAGGACCTCGCCCGGAGGTGACGCCGGCCTGGTATCCCGACTCTTCATCGGTAACAACGGCAACGTCGGCATCGGAACAACAGTCCCGGATAATATGTTGACAGTATCTCGCTCCCAAAATACCGATACGCTATTACAGATCAGCAACGCTACCAACGGAACTCTGGCCAGCGCCGGTATTCTGGTAGACTCTGCCACCTCCCGCGGGTCTTTTTCAGCCGTGCCCAATAACTATGCCGCCAGTCATCTGGCGGACCGGGTTCTACTGTCCGCTCAGGACACAGCAGCCGGACTGGATTTGCTTTCTTTGGCAGGCACCGGGGACATGCGTTTTTATACGGGCGGGTACCTGACCTCAAACGAAAGGATGCGTATCACCTCCGGAGGAAATGTTGGCATCGGAATCACCGCACCAGCTTATAGATTGGATGTGGCTGGAGACGCTAGAATAAGTACCCTGGGCTCAGGCTCAACGGATACTGTAGTTACCCACTCTTCCGGAGTCTTACAGACTCGATCCATTGATACCAGGGTTTGGGGTAGTACTTTAGTTGACGGCTCTTCCCTTTCTCAAAACTATCTGACCAAAGTCTCCGACGCGAACACGATCATCAACTCGGCCGTTTACGAGACCGACGGCAACGTCGGCATTGGTACTACCGCCCCGGCCACCAAACTCCATGTCGTCGGGACCATCCGGGCCAATCTCTTGCAGGATGAGCAGAACGCTAATTATTATATCGATCCGGCAGCGGCCGACACCGCCCTCGTCGTTTCCGGCAACGTCGGCATCGGCACCACTGCTCCCTCGGCAAAACTCGATGTGCAGGGAGCCATCCGTCTCGGGGCAGCAAGTAGTTCGAACGTATTGAATACCACCTCCGGCAGCCAGGCAGCAAACTCTCTCTACTGGGGAGACGACCTCTTGTGCGACCCGTCTCTCACGAACTGCGGCTGGCTCACAAGCGCGAGCGTCACCTTGCAGACCGCCTATGAGGGAGGCAGTACCATTCTCCTATCCTCCGGGGAAGGTGATCTGAGATTTTACACCTCCGGTGCAGAATCCCTCTTCATAAATGCCACAAACGGAAACGTCGGGATCGGTACTACCGCCCCGGGTAACTACAAACTGAGCGTGGCAGGAACTACCTACCTGGGAGGCAACGTTACCACCACGGGGACGGTTACCCTTCCCAATGCGCAAGTGCTCACGGGCGTAACCGATTATGTCCAATTTAGCCATGGGGTAAGTTTTGGCGGGGCAACCACTTACTATATCAACTCATCCGGCGCAGCCAATTTGCAGAACGTCACGGCCAACGGAACGCTGACCGTTACCAGTACTTCTGATCTAAGAGGCGCCATCTCAAACTCGACCGGCATCCTGACTCTTGCTGACGACACGGACATCGGTACGAACGCTCTCTATGTCCAGAACTCGGGCAACGTCGGCATCGGCACCACCTCACCAACGGAAAAATTGGACGTAGTAGGAGCTATCCGTCTCGGGGCAGCCAGCACCACGAACGTGTTGAACACGAGCTCCGGCAGTCAGGCGTCAAACAATCTTTATTGGGGCAATGCCCTGCTCTGTACGGCCGCAGACTCAAACTGCGGCTGGCTGACAAGCTCGGACATCAGCCTGCAGACCGCCTATGAGGGAGGTAGCGAGGCGCAGCTTTCCGCCACCGAAGGCAATGTCCGGTTCTACAACGATAGCGCCCAGGAGATCCTGTTCATGGAGGAAGCGACAGGCAATGTCGGTGTTGGGACGACCGCCCCGGCCGCCAAATTGGACATTAATGGGGATTTGAAGATAGGGACGCTCGCCTCTGGTTCCACGGATACTGTCCTTACCCACTCGGGGAACGTTGTCCAGCAGAGAAGCATTGATTCCCGCGTCTGGGGTACGACCCTCGTGGACGGCTCGTCCCTG
>DBQA01000006.1 GCA_002305675.1 Patescibacteria group bacterium UBA1406 | reverse complement strand
AGACCTTTGATAGATCGGGACGAGTCCGATGAGGGAATATTCCAGGCCAGCGGTCCGTATATCGGCCGGGTCAAAAAATTCTTGAGGGATTACGAGCCGCGGACCGGCTGATGGAGGAGGGGATTGAACTCGGAAAAAGCCTTCAGGTATGTACTGGCCAGGTTCGGAATGACAACCGCCACTAGCCCGATTTCCTGTCTGGTTTTGTGGAACTCGTTCAGCTTGTGTGGCATGGAAGGATCGGCCAGGTTAAGATGCAAGGCCCAGAGGGCAGTAACGCTTTCAGGTATGCTCTGGAGGAGGGAATCAACGGTGATGCCCTTAAAGATCCCGTCATAGATCCGGCCGTATTCGTCCGTTGAATAAAGAGATCTTCCGACCGCCACATTGGTATCGTCCAGCATGTAGGAACCAGGGTCGCGGAGAACGCCCATAATGCAAGCGGGCAACTCTTTTGGCACTGTCACTCTGGCATAAGAGACGGGTACCACGACAGGAGAGCGCGGCTTTTTTCTCACGCTCTTAGCTATGTCGTCAACCTGTTCTCTGGTTATAGGAACTTCGGCAATTTCATTCATTTTTCATAAAAAAAAGTGTGACTATTATCGCACTTTACCATAAGAAATCAATAAGAAAAAAAAACGGAAACGTTGTATACTAGCTCTATGCTTAGCATTGATTTTATCCGCCAAAACCTTGAGGTCGTGAAAAATGCGGCTAATCAAAAAAACAGGAAGGTTGATTTCGACTCATTGTTAAAACTGGATGACAGGCGCCGGGAGCTTCTGGCTTCAGTAAACAAACTCCGGGAAGAACGTAACAAGCTCGCCAGGCTCGGCGGCAAGGAGGAGGCGATGAAAAGGGGTAAAGAAGTGAAGGAGGAGCTGAAAAAACTTGAGGAAACGGCCAAAAAAACAGAGGCAGAACTTAACGGTCTTCTCCTGACGGTCCCGAACGTTCCGTATGCGGAGGTACCCGCCGGGAAAGACGAGACCCAGAACGTGGAGGTAAGAAAAGTGGGAGATCTCCCTAAATTCGATTTCGAACCGTTATCGCACCTCGAATTGATAAATAAGCACGATCTGGCCGATATGGAGAGGGGTACAAAGATCTCCGGTTTCCGGGGCTATTTTCTGAAAAATGAGATGGCCGTACTCCATTTCGCGGTGCTTTTCTATGTGTTTGGTAAGCTGGTCAAGAAAGGCTACACGCCCATCATCGCTCCGGCGATAGTCAAGGAATTCACCCTGTTCGGCAACGGCCAGTTCCCCTGGGGCAGGGAGGAGGTCTATATGGTGGAGAAGGACGATGTCTTTTTGGCCGGGACGGCTGAAGTGCCGGTGACCGCCTATTTTGCGGACGAGATACTGAACGAAAAAGACCTGCCCAAAAAGTTCGTGGCCTTTTCCCCCTGCTTCAGAAGGGAGGCGGGGAGCTATGGCAAAGACACCAAAGGCCTTTACCGGCTGCACGAATTTTGGAAGGTGGAACAGGTGGTGGTTGCCGAAGCGGATGACAAAAAAGCCAGGGAATACCACGAAGAGCTGCAGGCGAATACCGAGGAGGTGCTTCGCGACCTGGAGTTGCCCTATCGGGTGCTCCTGATGTGTACCGGGGACATGGGCGAACCCCAGGCCAAAAAGTACGATACGGAGGTCTGGATGCCTTCGAGGAACGGCTATGGGGAGATAGCCTCCAACTCCATCATGACCGATTTTCAGGCCAGACGTCTGAAAATGAGGTACCGCACCAAAGCCGGAGAGGTGAAGCACGTGTATACTCTTAACGATACCGCCGTGCCTTCACCGAGGATACTCATCGCCATCCTGGAGAATTTCCAGATGAAGAACGGCAGTATAAAAGTGCCCAAAGTACTGCAACCCTTCACCGGATTTGGTATGATAGGTAATCATGCTTAATTTTTTAACATCGCTTTTTGACTCCAATACGAAGGAACTCAAACGGCTTCAGCTAATAGTGGAAGAGATCAACCAGCTAGAGCCCATGGCAAAGAAGCTCAAGAACGCCGATTTCCCCAAAGAGACCGCCAAATTGAAGAAGCAGATAGGCGGCCAAAAGGACAATCTGGAGAAGGCACTGCCCTGGGCATATGCGCTGGTCAGGGAGGCGGCCTTCAGGGTCCTGGCGGAGCGCCATTATGATGTTCAGCTGATCGCTGCCATTGCGCTCCATGAGGGCAGGATAGCCGAACAGAAAACAGGAGAGGGGAAGACTCTTTCCGCGACCGCCCCTCTGTACCTGAACGCGCTGATGGGACGGGGTGTGCATTTGGTGACAGTCAATGACTACCTGGCCCGGCGCGATGCCGGCTGGATGGGGATGGTCTACGATTTTTTGGGTCTGAAGACCTCGGCCATCATCTCGGAAAAATCGTTCATTTTTGACAGCGAATTCATGGATGCGACGGCCTCTGATTGGCGGCTGCAGCACCTGAAGCCTATCAGCCGCCGGGAAGCCTATCAGGCGGACATCACCTATGGTATCAACAGCGAGTACGGTTTCGATTACCTGAGGGACAATATGGCCTTCTCATCCCGGGAAACGGTGCAGCGGGACTTCTATTATGCCATTGTAGATGAGGTGGACTCCGTACTTATTGATGAGGCTCGCACGCCCCATATCATCTCCGCCCCCTACGGTGACGATGTCAGCCGTTATTATCGCTATGCCAAGATAGTGGAGAGATTGATGCCCGAAACGGACTATGTCATAGACGAGAAGATGCGCACTGCCAACCTGACAGAAAGAGGCATCGAGAAGCTGGAAAAGCTTCTGGGGGTAAAGAATGTTTATGAAAGCGACTATGACAGCCTTTTTCATACCGAGGCGGCCCTCAAGGCCAGGACACTATTTAAGCTCAATAAAGACTATATTGTCAGGAACGGCGAAGTGGTGATCGTGGACGAATTCACCGGCCGGCTTTTAGAGGGAAGGCGGTTTTCGGAGGGTATCCATCAGGCCATTGAAGCCAAAGAGGGGGTGGCCATCAAACAGGAATCGAAGACCCTGGCCACGGTCTCCCTGCAGAATTACTTCCGGATGTACGAGAAGCTGGCCGGCATGACAGGCACGGCCGCGACGGAGGCCGAGGAGTTCCATAAGATATATAAGCTTGAGGTTTTGCCGGTCCCTACGAATAAGCCAATCGTACGCAAGGATCATCCGGACTTCATTTACAAGACGGAAAGGGGAAAGTTCACCGCGCTCGTAGAGGAAATAGAGAAGGTCAACCGGACAGGCCGGCCCATCCTGGTCGGGACCACCGATATCGAAAAGAACGAGGTCCTATCATCCCTATTGCGGAAAAAAGGCGTGAAGCACGAACTTCTCAATGCCAAGAACCATGAGCGCGAGGCCCTTATCATCGGCAACGCCGGCAATAAGGGGGCAGTGACCATAGCTACTAATATGGCCGGCCGCGGCGTTGACATCATCCTTGGCGGAACGCCTCCCAACCGATACCAGGTGAGCGACGATAAAGGGGCCAGGGAAAAACTGGAGAAGGAACTGAAGGAATGGAGAAAAGCGCATGACGAAGTGGTAGAACTCGGAGGGTTATATGTAATCGGTACGGAAAGGCATGAGTCCAGAAGGATTGACAACCAGTTAAGAGGCCGGTCCGGGAGGCAGGGAGACCCGGGCGAGACACGGTTCTTCATTTCCCTGGAGGACGATATGCTGAGGATATTCGGTGGCGAACAGATAGGGAAACTGATGGGATTCTTCAACTTCCCCGAGAACCAGCCGATAGAGCATCAGATGGTTTCAAAGGCTATCGAACAAGCACAGGTAAAAGTGGAGGGGTTCAATTTCGACATCCGGAAACACTTGCTGGAATTTGACGATGTCCTCAACAAGCAGAGGGAGATAATCTATTCGCAAAGGATGAGGATCATCCAGCTGGCCGAATCAAGGAATGGGGAACTCGAGGAATTCATGGACGACCAGGCGGCGAAGCTTATCCACGACCATCTGGAACCATTCCGGTTTGTGTCCGGCGAGACGAAGGAAGAGCTGACAAAATTCATAGAGAGCCTGTTCGTGCTGTCTGAAAAGGACAAGGCCGGTCTGATGGAGATGGGTTTTGACGAGATGAAGGAGAGGGTCGGTGAAAACTTGGCCCGCGTCATCGCAGATAAGAAGAAGAGGTTCGGTAAAGACCTGTTTGCGGAGGGAGTGAAGGTGGTCTACCTGTCTACCATAGACCACTATTTCACTGAACACCTGACTCACATAGAGAACCTGCGCGAGGGCATCAATTTAAGGGGATATGCCCAGCTTGACCCCCTGAACGAATATAAGAAGGAATCCTATCAGATATTCAATTCCATGCTGCAAAGCATCAGAACGGACTTTTTCCGACGGTTCACCCATCTCGAGATCCAGCCGAGGGAACTGACGCAGGTGGAGGAAAAGCGGGAGGTGGGCCAGCCCCAAGAAAAAGGTCCGGTCAGTGCCGTTGCCCAGGTGGCTAAAGCTGCTGAACCACTGCCGGCCAGGAAAAAGCTCGGCCGGAACGACCCCTGCTGGTGCGGCAGCGGCAAAAAATGGAAAAAATGCCACTATCCCGAGCTTTCCTAAGAGATATTGACAAATGGAACCAGTTTGGTAGAGTACTTGAGTACTATGGCCGCCGATAAAAAAATACTGGAACAGATCGACTCCCTGCAAAAGACCGTAAAGATACTCGTTTTCATTGTTTTACTGCTGTTCCTGGCCACCGGGGCGCTCTTCTACAAGGACTATGTCAGAAGCGGCGAAACGGACAGGGCGGCGGCCGCTGCCCAAGCTAATGGCGAACCGCAGGAGCAGTTCCCGCTCCTCGAGGAGTATCCGAAACTGGAGAAATCGGACCATGTCCGGGGCAACCCAAACGCCAAATATCTCCTGATAGAATATTCCGACTACGAGTGCCCGTTCTGTAAACGGTTTGATGCTACGGTCAAACAGCTGATGGAAGAAAATAAGGACCTGGCCTATGTATACCGCCATTACCCGCTGGACTCGTTGCATAGCCAGGCCCGTGATGAGGCCATTGCCGCCGAGTGTGTGGCCAGGCTTGGAGGCGAGGACGCCTTCTGGGTTTTCAATGACATCATCTACGAAGTCACTCCATCAAATGACGGCCTTAATTTGGCGGAGCTCCCCAAATATGCAGAGAACGCCGGCGTGTCAGCGGCGGAGTTTATGGCCTGCTATGAAAATAAGGAGACCAAAAACATCGTCGAAGAGCAGTTCCAGTCGGGGGTCAAATACGGCATCAACGGTACCCCGGGCAGCTTCCTGATCAACACCAAAGCCAAGAAGGCCGTCCTTATTCCGGGCGCTTTGCCTATAGAACAGATCAGGCTTGCCCTGGAAAAAATCCAGTAACACCCGCGGCGCTTTTTCTACTATAATGGTTTCTATGCTCAAGAGTCGGGATTTTACCCCACTGAAGCCGAAACCGGAAATATCGTCCCCGTCGTTTTCCAAGGAAAGCGAACCCCTGGGCAGAAGGCCTGAGTCGGAGCAGGTCAAGATGCCCGAGATGGCTCCCGAGAAGCCCGAGAGCAAAACCGAGAATAAGGAAGCGGAAGATGCCAGAGGGATAGAGATCGTCCCTGAGGAACCCGAAGTGGATGAAGACCTGGCGGAACAAGGGGTGGAGGCGGTCAGCCATACCTCCGTTTTTGTCAGGAATAAGAAGGTGGAACTGCCTTTGTCGCTGGATAAGATAGAGGCGGGGCTGCATGAGCCGCCCACATCGGGGATGAGGTGGGTGGCGGAACTGACAAAATACATCCTCAGCAAATTCCACTTGGTGATTAAAAAGGTCGGCAAGACATTCAAGCTGGTCGAGTCATGAAGCTATTGGGTACCGCTTTGACAGCCGCCGCCATACTGGCGCTCGTATTTCTTATTCCTCCGGGAAATCCCTACGTGATACTTACTTTTCTCGTCTTCACGGGTCTTCTCCTGCATCTCGTCTTCAGCTTCGTGAAAATCGGCGGAACTTTGGGCCGGGCGCTCAAACTATATCTGCCTCTTCTGGTCGTTTATATCCTTTACCTTTTCTGGCAGAAGGTATTCGGTTGGGAATTCCTGTTGTATGCTGCGGTAATGGTCGGTCTAGCCGAAACCGGCTTTTTGATAAAATAAAGAACATGAATATTACTCGTTTCCTGTCACGTCGGGTATTTGAAGTGGCCATCCCCCTGATGACGTGGGCGACCATTACCATGCCAGTTTGGCTGTCACCTTTCCATCCGGCGGTCGTCGCTTATTTCATCATCATCTTTGATGTCTACTTTTTCTATAAGACTTTCCGGACGGTCATTATGGCAACCGTCTCCTATATCAATATCAGCCGGTCGAAAAAGGTCGACTGGCTGAAAAAGGGCAGCGCCATTCCGGGGTTTGGCAGGATAAGGCATTACATCATCATCCCGAACTACAAGGAGAACGAAGCAAAGGTTGGTCGGACCCTGGCCTATCTGACAAAGCAGAACTATCCCCTGGAGAATATCCATATTGTGATGGCGATGGAACAAGGGGAGGGGCAGGCAGCCAAGAAAAGGGCGGCATCCCTGAACATGAAGTACGGCCCGAAGTTCGGCGGTTTTTTCGCCACCTATCACACGCTTTTGCCCAACGAAGAAAAAGGCAAGGCCAGTAACGAAGCCTTTGCCGCCAGGGAGATAAGCAGGCGGATCAGAAAGCAGGGACTGGACCCCAAAGACATCATCGTCACCTCCTGCGATGCCGACACTCTGGTCGACGAGCAGTACTTTGCCTATCTGACCACGGCCTATCTCTTGGACACGGATAACATCTACCATTTCTATTCCGCCCCCGTCCTCCTATACAACAACTACTGGCACCTGAATCTGTTCATCCGCATCCAGACCACCGTGTCCTCGATCTTAAGACTCGCTTTCCTGTCCGAGAAGCATAACTTTATCCAGATATCCGTCTATAGCATGAGCCTTTGGCTTTTGGAATCGGTCGACTATTGGGACGTCGATATTATCCCGGAGGACTGGCATATTTTTCTGCAGGCCTTCTTCAAGCACGGGGCAAAGGTCAAGACCTTGCCCATCTACCTGATCAACACCCGCGACGGGGTGCGGGGCAGGACGCTTTTCGAATCGTTCAAGAGCCGGTACGAGCAGGAGAAGCGCTGGGCCTGGGGTGTCTCTGACATTCCTTATGCCCTGGAGCAGTTCATCAAAGCCCGGCATATATCCTTCTCCGACAAATTCTTCCGTATCCTTGGGGTGATGGAATCACATTTTCTGTGGCCGACAAGCTTCTTTATCCTGACCTTGGGAGCCAATATTCCCGCCCTGATCAACCCGTACTTCAAGCGGACGGTGATGGGATACCTGTTGCCGAGGATTGCCGGGGGCATCCTGACCTTCACGGCCGGCTTTGTTTTGGTCATAGCCTATCTTGATTTCCAGGCCAAGCACAAGCTGCTTAAGAAGTCGGAGACCAAACGGTTCCCGATTTTTGTCATCCAATGGATCCTTTTTCCCATCTTTTCCCCCGTCATCTCCGCCTTCCTGTCGTCTTTGCCGGCTCTCGAGTCCCATACCAGGCTGATGTTAGGCAAAAAACTGAATTACAAGGTCACCAAAAAGATTTAGAGCGAAGATGAAAGAGCGGTTTACCTTTCTCTATAACAAAAAGGTCTGGCTGGTGCTGTTTCTGGCGACATTCCTATTGAGCTGGCTGTGGCTGCCGGAAGAGCTTCCTTTGTATTATTCATTTGCCCTAAGGCAGGATAAGCTGGCCGGTAAATATGAGCTCCTGATCCTGCCGGCCCTGGTCTATGCCTTTTTCTATATTGGCGAGAAATGGCTGGTCCGGCTGAGCCTGGAAAACTCGACCATGAAGGATCTGATCAGGAAATCCCTGGTGGCGATAGCGGTTTTTGCCTATTTCATTTTCCTGAAGATTATATTGCTGGTTATCTGATGCAGATGATAATTAGAAGTATTCTGGCGTTCCTGATAGCCCTAACGGCCACGCCCCTGACCATCAGGCTGGCCCAAAGGTATAATCTGGTCACGGACCCGGACAAGCGCAAGCATCCAGCCCATACCCATCTGGGGGTTCTTCCGAGGGGAGGAGGGTTTCCCCTTTATCTGGGGATAATGCTGCCCCTTCTGCCCTTTATCACTAACAAGATCGTTTTCTTCATCCTGCTGGGTGCGACACTGACGACTGTGGTCGGGCTTCTTGACGATAAATACGACCTTTCCCCATATCTGAGGTTCGGGCTCAATATCGCGGCCGCCCTGATCGCCGTGGTCGGTGGGATAGGGATACCGTTCATTACGAACCCTTTTGACACAGTGCTGCACCTGGACCAGTGGGTTCTGAACTTCAGTCTTTTCGGGAACGAGCTTAGGATACTTTGGGTGGCAGACCTGGCCGCCATCCTGTGGATAGTCTGGTGCATGAACATGGTCAACTGGAGCAAAGGGGTGGACGGACAGTTGCCGGGTTTCGTGGCGGTGGCTGCCCTGTTTTTGGGGATTCTATCCCTGAGATTCACCCGGCACGATATATCCACGGAGATCGTCACTCTGATGAGTTTTGTGACCGCCTTTGCCTTCTTGGGATTTTTACCCTGGAATTTCTATCCGCAACGTATCCTGCCCGGTTATGCCGCCGGGTCACTGGCCGGTTATATGCTGGCTGTCCTGGCCATTCTTTCGTGGGGAAAGCTTGGAACGCTGATGCTTGTCCTTGCTTTGCCGATGACGGACGCGGTTCTGGTGTTTTTCCGCCGGGTGTTGAGGAAAGAGTCGCCGTTCAGGGCCGACAGGCGGCATTTCCACCATTCACTCCTGGACATGGGCTGGAGCAGGCGGCGGATTGCCGTCTTCTATTGGCTAGTGTCATTGATAGTGGGCTTTTTCTCCCTGTGGATGAACTCGGAAAAGAAGATGTTCGCTCTGTTCCTTTTCACCTTCATCCTGAGCGGGATGGTCATCGGCAGCTTCAATTTTGCCAAATACCTGAAGCGGCAGCTGACCGAGTCGATAATATAATATACTGTTCTTATGGGGGCAAAATTCAGGACCATACTTACTGCGGCGCTTCTGTTCATTGTCGTCTTCATTGTGGTACAGTTTATTACCCCGGACAAATTCCTATCGAACCTTATCGCCGAGAACGGCACTTTGAGGGTGGACAGTGTGCCCAAGACGAACGTTTTTGTGGACAATACCCTCTATGGCCAGACGCCCCTGCAGTTGAGCCTGAAGGCAGGGGTGCACGACGTCAAGCTTGTTCCCCGGGGGTCTGGGGAAAGCCTGATCTCCTGGACCGGGAAGGTGAAGATATTTAAAGCCTCAACCACTTATATAAACCGCGAACTTGGGGAAACTGACCTGAAATCGGCCGGCGATATCCTGTCCTTGGAGAAAGGCAATGGAGAGAAAGGGCAGATACTGGTCAGTACGGAACCGATGGGGATGTTCGTGTCGCTGGACGGTGAAGAAAGAGGGGTGTCACCTCTTTTCATGGACAATGTCAACGGCGGCGAGCACGAACTATCGGTCAGGGGCGAGGGCATGATACCAAGAAGCATCAAGGTCAATATCGTGGAGGGTTTCAAGCTCCTGGCCAATTTCAAACTGAAGATCGACGAAGAGTATCAGGCCAAGAAGCAGGAGAGCAAGAAAAAACCGGTCGCCAAGAAGGAGGAGGAAAATACAAGATATGTCCTCATCCTGGACACGCCGACCGGCTGGCTGAGAGTACGCTCCGAACCCAGCCTGGGAGCGTCGGAATCGGGCCGGGTCAACCCGGGCGAGAGATACGTGTACGTGACCGAAAGCAACCGTTGGTATGAGATAGAATTCGAGGAAGACAAAACAGGCTGGGTGTATGCGGATTACGTTAGAATAGTGGAGGAGGAAGAAGGGATAGAGGAATAGGCAACAAACCACTTGCAAAAAAAAAGCCCTGTCTGTATAATGCAAATATTTTCAGCCGATAATCTCGTGTTGAAAAAAGAAGGCCCTTGCATTTAAAAGTTAAAAGTTATTAAAACATTAAACAATATGGCGACTGGTGTTTATCAAAGAACCAAACCCCACGTGAATATTGGTACTATCGGTCATGTTGACCATGGCAAAAGTACCCTTACTTCCGCTATTACCAACGTTCTAGCCAAGAAGGGACTGGCACAAGCCCTTTCTTATGATCAGATAGATAAGGCTCCTGAAGAGAAAGCCAGGGGCGTGACCATCAACGTCCATCACGCCGAGTACGAGACCGAGAAGAGGCATTATGCCCACATTGATGCTCCCGGACATGCGGATTACATCAAGAACATGATCACCGGTGCCGCCCAGATGGACGGTGCCATTCTGGTGGTTTCCGCTCCCGACGGTCCCATGCCTCAGACCAGAGAGCATATCCTTCTTGCCCACCAGGTCAACGTTCCGGCCATCGTGGTATTCCTGAACAAAGTGGACATGGTCCAGGACCCGGAACTTCTGGAGCTCGTGGAGATGGAGGTCAGGGATCTTTTGAAGAAATACGAGTATCCTGGAGACGAGGTCCCCGTCATTAAGGGCAGCGCCCTGAAGGCGGTTGAAGGGGATGCCGACGCAGTCAAGGCCATTGAGGAACTGATGAATGCGGTCGACAGCTATATTCCCGAGCCCGTCAGGGACGTCGATAAGCCCTACCTGATGCCGGTGGAGGATGTTTTCTCCATCAAGGGTAGAGGTACCGTTGTGACCGGAAGGGTCGAAAGAGGCAAAATGACGGTCAATGAAGAGATCGAGCTTGTCGGGATCAAACCGACCACGAAGACGGTCGTCACCGGTATCGAGATGTTCCGCAAGAGCATGAATGAGACCATTGCCGGAGACAACGTCGGTCTCTTGCTCAGGGGCATAGAGAAAAAGGACGTTATCAGGGGTCAGGTGATCGCCAAACCCGGTTCCATCAAGCCTCACAAAAAATTTGAGGCCCAGATGTACGTTCTGACCAAGGAAGAGGGCGGTCGGCACACCCCGTTCTTCAATGGGTACAGGCCGCAGTTCTTTATCAGGACGGCCGATGTCACCGGTGAGGTAAAGCTGCCAAGCGGTGTTGAAATGGTCTCCCCCGGAGACGACGTCAACGTCACCGCCGAGCTGATCTACCCCGTCGCGGTGGAACAGGGCTCCAGGTTCGCCATCCGCGAAGGCGGAAAGACGGTCGGGGCAGGTGTCATCACCAAGATTTTGGAATAAAGTTAATTAAGATTAGCCGCAAGGAATTGGGACCACCTTTTCGGGGTCCCAATTTCCTTTGCAAATTAGTTATTTGACATGCCAACAGGAAAAATCAGGGTTCGTTTAAAGGCTTACGACCACAAAGTCCTAGAGGACACTTGTGATAAGATCGTGCAGACGGCTATCAAGACCGGTGGGGCGGTGATCGGCCCGGTGCCATTACCCACCCAGCGGAGCCTGATCGTGGTCAATAAGGGTCCCTTCATTGACAAAAACAGCCGCGAACACTTTGAGATCAAAGAGCACAAGAGGTTGATAGATATCGTGAACCCAACCCTGCAGACGATAGATGCCCTGACGCATCTGGATATTCCGTCGGGGATTGACGTAGCGATAAAAATGTAATATAATCTCAGTTACAGATGAAGCTGTTTTTGAGGAAAAAACAGGGCTGAATTAGAGAAAAATCACGGATTGGCAGTTCAAAGGACCCACCAATCTGGGTCTTTTTTTTTGTAAAAAATGATCGGTTTTTTGCTAGGCAGAAAAAACAGGCAAACGCAGGGCTATAACGAAAGAAAGATGAGACAGGTTCTCACCGAACTTTCCGTGGGGCCTTGTTATGTGACGGGTTTGCGGACCAAAGATCAGGACGGCTATTGGGCAATTCAAATCGCCACCCTGACCAAAAAGGCCAAGAACGTCAAAAAACCGGTTCTTGGGCAGGCAAAAAAAGCGGGCATTACAGACCCGCTTAATTTTTTTAAAGAGGTCTATATCAAGGAATCCCTGCATCCAAGCGTGGAGAATACCGACGGTAAGTCCGCCCTGAAGGTAGGGGACAAAACCTATACCGTAGGGATGAGGCTCATGCCGTCGGAAGTCTTTAACAAGGACGATGTGGTCGAAGTGACCGGCGTTTCCAAAGGTAAAGGTTTTCAGGGTGTGGTCAAGAGACACGGGTTCAAAGGCGGTCCCAAGACGCACGGCCAGTCCGACAGGGAAAGGGCTCCCGGTTCCATCGGGTCCGGCACCACCCCTGGCCGCGTATGGAAAGGTAAGAGAATGGCCGGCAGAATGGGACAGGACACGATAACCGTCAAGGGGTTGAGGGTTGTTGAGACCGCCGAAGACAAGCTTGTCCTGAAAGGCCTGGTTCCCGGCAGCGTCAACAGCGTATTACTAGTCAAGACGAACAATGGCTAAGACAAAATTGGCAGCCAAGATTATCAGCGGGAAAAAAGATGACGACAGGGTCATGGAGTTGCCGGGTGAGATCTTTAACGTGACCGCCTCGGACAAGCTCCTGGCCCATTACGTCCATGTTTACCTTGAAAACCAGAAGAGGCATGTGAGCACCGTCAAGACCAGGAGCGAAGTGACGGGATCGACCAGAAAGATCTACCGGCAAAAAGGGACAGGCCGCGCCAGGCACGGAGACATCAAGGCCCCGATATTTGTCGGCGGAGGCATTGCCCATGGCCCCGAAGCTGACGGAGCCAAACTGGCCATGCCCAAGAAAATGAGGCGAAAGTCGCTTTTCTATGCTTTGAGCCTGAAACTCAAGGGCAACAAGCTCGGGATCCTGGCCGACACGCTTCTGTCAAAGACGGAGAAGACCAAGGAGGCCGTTGCGGCTTTGCACAAGGCCATCGGGTCGGAAATGCCCGGTCGCACGGTGGTGGTTTTCCCGCACCAGAGCGATAAGAAACGCCAGCTCGTCAACGTCCGGCAGTTGGAGGTCACCGAACCCCACGGCCTGAACGCATATAACGTAATGAAGGCCGGACAGGTCTATTTTATGGAAAAGGCGATGGAGGAATTTATCAATTTGTTCAAGGGGCGGACGAAATGAAAACCAGTGTGATAAAGAAACCGCTGGTGACGGAGAAAACAATGCAGACAGGTAAGACCTATGTGTTTGAGGTTGAAAAAGAGGCTAAAAAAGGCGACATCAAGCAGGCAGTGGAGCAGTTCTACAAAGTGGAAGTGAAGAGCGTCCGGACCGTGTTAGCCAAGGGAAAGAAAAGGTTTGTCGGCAAAAAAAGGGTAGCCAAGCACATGCCTGATAGAAAGAAGGCTTATGTCACCCTCAACAAAGGTGAAATCAGTGAGTTAGCCAGGAGTTAAACAAAGAAATTATGGTCAAAAGGATCAAAAGACTACAGGAGCTATTGCCAAACAGAGCCGCTCGCGACAACAGCGGCCAGGTATCTGTGAGGGGAAGAGGCGGCAGGCATAAAAGGATGTATCGTATCATTGACTGGAAAAGGGACAAGTGGGAGGTGGAGGGTAAAGTGGTCTCCATCGAATACGATCCCAACCGCTCCACCAATATTGCCGTCATCAAGTATGCCGATTCGGAATTGCGCTACATCCTCCATCCCAAGGGTCTTGCTGTGGGTGACACTGTGATCACGAGCGAGAAAGCGTTCATCAAAACCGGTAACACGCTCCGCCTGTCGGGCATTCCCGTCGGGGTACCCATCCACAACGTGGAGCTTATCCCCGGAAAGGGCGGCCAAATCATCAGAAGCGCGGGCTCAAGCGGTGTTATAATTGGAAAGGACGAAAAATATGCTCACGTCAAACTCCCTTCCGGTGAGATCAGGAAGATAAACTTGCAGAGTCTCGCCACTATTGGGCAGCTTGACAACGAGGAAAGGAAGCATCAGGTGCTTGGTAAGGCGGGCAGAAGGCGTTGGCTTGGTAAGAAACCCCATGTTCGGGGTGTGGCCATGCACCCGGGAGCTCATCCCCACGGCGGTGGTGAAGGCAGGAGCGGCGAGGGTATGCATCCCAAGACTCCTTGGGGTAAGCCGGCCCACGGTCTGAAGACCAGAAAGAAAAAGCCGTCCGACAAGTTAATAATTAAGAGAAGGAAATAATAACATGGCGAGATCGCTGAAAAAGGGACCATACGTTGACCAGAAACTGCTGCAAAAGGTGATGACGCAGAAGGAAACTAAAAAATCCGACGCCATTAAGACCTGGGCGAGGGCATCACAGATCCCGCCTGAATTTGTCGGGCACCGTTTCATGGTTTACAACGGCAAGAAGTTCATTGACGTTTACGTGACTGAGTCGATGGTCGGCCATCGCTTGGGCGAGTTCGCTCTAACCCGGACGTTCCGGGGCCATGGCCGCATTACCAAGAGGATCACGGCCAAAACATAATAACATGGAAAAAAAAGTCACTGTCAAATATTTGCGGATATCGCCGAAGAAGATGAGAATGATGGTCGGTGAAGTCAAGCACCGAAAGGCCGAAGAGGCCATGGGAGTGCTCGGGGTTCATGCCAGGAAAAGCGCCAAGTTCCTGGCCAAGGCCATTAAAAGCGGTCTGGCCCTTTTTGGCAAGGACAAACAGAAGGATGTGGTCATCAAGAACATCGAAGTGAACCAGGGCCCCACCTTCAAGCGCTGGAGGCCGGGGAGCCGCGGAATGGCGAAGAAATATGAAAAAAGGACCGCGCATTTAGAAATTACTTTGGAAAATGGGAAATAAAGTTAATGCGAACGCACTGAGATTGGGAGTGTTGAGGACCTGGGACAGCCGGTGGTTCTTCAACGACCGGAAGCTTTTCCGGACCTCTCTTTTGCAGGATATCCGGATCAGAAGGGAACTGTTCAAGTCCCTCCGGGCCGCCGGATTGACACAGGTCGAAATAGAGAGAAGCATCTCGGGTATGGACCTTATCTTGCATGCGGTCAGGCCGGGGATTATCATCGGCCGGGGCGGTAAGGGACTTGAGGAGGTCAAGGAAAAGGTGATGCGGATACTGAACATCAAAGACAAGAAAAGCAAAGACAAGTTCAAGCTGGAGATCAAGGTCGAGCAGGTGAAGAAACCGTTCCTGAATGCCAAGTATGTTGCCGAATACATGTCGGAGAGGATCGCTAGAAATTTTCCCCACCGTTCCCTGGTGCACAACGTGATGAACCGGGTAATGGAAAGCGGGGCCAAGGGAGTGAAGATCGCTCTCGGTGGCCGTATCAGGGGAGCGAATATCGCCAGGCACGAAAAGTATCAGCAGGGCAAGGTTCCTCTCTCATCGATCAAGGAAGACATCGATTATGCAGCCACTCCCTCGCTGACGAGGAACGGCTACGTCGGGATAAAAGTTTGGATATGTAAATAAATGTTAGCTCCTAAAAAAACCAAGCACCGGAAAACTTTCCGGGGAATCTGGCGGAGGATTGCTACCAAAGGTAATAAGGTCAACTTCGGTCGCTACGGCCTGCAGTCATTGGCTAAGGAATGGATCACCGATAGGCAGATCGAGTCTGCCAGGGTCGTCCTGTCCAGGGAGACACGCAAGATCGGCCGCTACTTCATCAGGATATTCCCCCATAAGCCGTATACAAAGAAACCTTTGGAGGTTGGAATGGGATCTGGCAAGGGGGACGTTTCCCACTATGTCAGCTCTGTTGTGCCCGGGACGGTCATGTTCGAACTCGATGGGGTGAATCCCCAGGAGGCGAACCGCATCCTGAAAAAAGTCGCCAGCAAATTACCAGTTGCCACCAAGGTCATAGACAAAGAAAATGAGTAAACAGAAAACAACCTCAGTGGCAGAACTAAGGAAAAAGAGTGAAAAAGAACTCTTAAATCTATTGCATGGCACCTTGGAGAGCATGCAGAAGGACCTTTCGGAACTGGCGAGTGGCAAGACTAAGAACACGAATATCGCTTCCAAAAGCCGGAAGCTCGCGGCCAGGGTAAAAACCGTTCTGAAGGAGAAAAAGATTCTCGCGGAGATTAAAAGTTAGTACCAAGAAATGGCGAAGATACTTGAAGGAGTAGTTGTCTCAACCAAGATGCAGAAGACCGCCAAAGTCAGGGTGGAGAGAAGATACCGGCACCCTATGTACGAGAAGGTTGTCAAGGAGCACAAGAATTATCTGGCACACAATGAAAAGCTCAGCTTGAGCGAGGGGGATCTGGTCAGGATCAAGGAAACCAGGCCGCTCTCCAAGAACAAGCATTTTGAAGTGGTGGAAAAGGTAGAAGTTAAACCGGCCGCAGCCGGAAAGAAGAAATAACCATGTTGCAGTTAAGGTCCACCCTGGTGGTGGCAGACAATACCGGAGCCAAGAGTGCCCAACTGATCGGTATTCCGGGGCGCGGTAATGTCATCAAGGCCAAGCTCGGCGATGTCATCACCGTCGTGGTGAAAAAAGCAGACCCGGACGGTCAGATCAGGAACCATCAGGTGGTACGGGCGGTCATTGTCAGGACCAAAAAGGAGAACCGCCGACCGGACGGTTCCTACATCCGTTTTGACGACAACGCCTGTGTGATATTGGACGGCAAAACGAACGTGCCGAAGGGGACCAGGATTTTCGGGCCTATTGCCCGCGAGATCAGGCAGCTCGGATTTGCCAAAATTGCCAGTTTAGCTAAAGAGCTATATTAATTTCTGCAAAAGCCATGAGCATGAAGATAAAAAAAGGAGACAAGGTAGCCGTCATTTTAGGGAAAGACAAAGGCCGGGAGGCCCAAGTGGAGAAGGTATACCCTAATTCGGGCCGGGTCCTTGTCAAAGGAGTCAATGTCAGCAAGAAGCATGTGAAAAAGAGCGAGGCCTTCCCCCAGGGAGGGGTGGTCGATGTGCCGAAACCTTTGGACGTGTCAAAAGTGATGGTCATCTGCCCAAACTGCAAAGAGAAGACCAGGGTCGGTTTCAAAGTGGACGCCAAAGGCAAAAAGATCAGGTTCTGCCGTAAGTGTCAGCAGGTCATCAAGTAATTAGTAAATTAGCCACCGAAAAACATGAACAATTTAAAAGCCAACTACTTCAAGGAGATGCTGCCCGAGCTATCCAAGGAGATGAAGTATAAGAACAGTCTGGAGGTTCCCAGGCTGTCTAAGATAGTGGTGAACATGGGCCTGAACGATGCAGTCGGTAACAAGGGCGTTATAGACAAGGTGGCGAAGCAGCTTGAAACGATCACCGGACAGAAACCAATCATCACCAAGGCCAAGAAATCGATCTCGGCCTTCAAAGTCAGAAAGGGTATGCCTATCGGCCTAAAAGTCACTTTAAGAGGGGATCGGATGTTTGATTTCCTGGAAAAACTTGTTAAAATAGTACTTCCGCGGCAAAGAGACTTTAAAGGTATCTCCACGAACGGTTTGGACGGGCTCGGGAACCTTAATCTCGGTTTTCGCGAGCAGACGATCTTTCCTGATATAGAATATGATCAGGTCGACAGGATCCGCGGACTTGAAGTGACGATCGTCACCACTGCTGGAACGGACAGGGAGGCTATCGAACTTTTGAAGAAAGTCGGGATACCGTTCAAGGGTGAGCTAGCAAAAGTTAAAAAACAGTCCTAAATGGCTAAAACAAGCGATATCGTCAAATTTCAGAGAGAGCAGAAATTTAAGACCAGGCACGTCAACAGGTGTATGAATTGTGGACGCTCGAGGGGCTATATCAGGCGCTTCGGGCTCTGCCGGATCTGTTTCAAGAAGGCAGCCACCGCCGGGGAGATCCCCGGTGTATTAAAAGCTTCCTGGTAAAAAGAATATGGTTATATCTGACAGTTTGGGTGACCTTTTGATCAGAGTTAAGAACGGCTATCTGGCCTCCCACCGGGAGGTGGATGTGCCGTACTCCAAGGAGAAGGAGGGCACCCTCAAGGTTCTCAAAGAGAGTGGCTTTATCAAGGACTTCCAGATGGCCGAAGAAGACGGCAAGAAGAACCTGAAGGTTGAGCTTCTTGATACGGGGGTCCGGAGCATTCTCGACGTGAAAAGAGTGAGCAAGCCGGGCCGGCGCATTTATATCAGGGCCAAGGAGATATACTCTGTCAAGGGTGGCAGCGGCGTCCTTTTAGTGAGCACGTCTAAGGGAATTATGACCGGCAGTGAGGCAAAAAAGAAAAATTTGGGCGGAGAGCTCATCGCAGAAGTTTTCTAAGAAAATGTCTAAAATAGGAAAAGTTCCAATCACCATTAACCAGGATGTCCAGCTGAACGTAGACGAGCAGAAGGTAATGGTCAAAGGGCCGAAAGGCGAGGGCAGCGTCACGCTTCCGGCGGGTATCAGCGCCGTTTTGGAGAACGGCCAGCTGTTTGTGAGGAAGAACGACAAGGAAGGAGGGACGGACGCATTGCACGGGTTGTCCCGAACGCTGGTGGCCAACCTGGTCCAGGGGGTCAAGGAACCCTGGGAGAAGGTTCTGGAGATACACGGGGTTGGCTACAGGGCGAAGGTGGAAGGCAAGGAAGTGGTTTTTCAGGTAGGCTATTCCCATCCGGTCAAGTTTTCCATTCCCGAGGGAATTCAGGTGGAAATAAAAGGCAATAAGGTATATGTCCGCGGCATAGACAGGCAGTTCGTCGGAGAAACGGCCGCCAAGATGAAGGCCATCCGAAAACCTGACAAATACAAGGGCAAGGGGATCAGGTATCAGGGAGAAGTATTGAAGCTTAAGCCCGGCAAGAAAGCCAAGGCAGGAGCATAAATCAGTTAGTCCTAAACAATATGAAAACCAAAAGCATGCAAAAGAAAGTTCAACAACAACGGGACAGGCGGCAAAGGCGGACCAGGATCCCCATCCTGGCTAAAAAGTCGGAGCCGAGGCTGACGGTGTACAGGTCTGGCAAGCATATCTTTGCCCAGATCATCGATGACGCCAAGGCCAGAACCCTGGTTTCGTTCTCCGATCTGAAGATAGAGGAAAAGACCCCCAAGACAGAAAGGGCCAAGATGGTCGGCGCCGAACTTGCCAAGCTGGCCAAGAAAAAGAAGATCAGTAAGGTAGTCTTTGACCGCGGCTGGTACAAGTTTCACGGTCGGGTGAAGGCCCTGGCCGATTCTGCCCGTGAGCAGGGACTGAAGTTTTAAATTACAAAATGGAAGACCATCAGAACGAAGGTTTGCAGGAAAAAGTATTGCATATCAGAAGGGTTTCGCGGAAGGTGCCCGGAGGCAACTATGTCTCCTTTTCGGCACTTGTGGCTGTGGGTGACGGGCAGGGCAGCCTTGGCATCGGTTTGGCCAAGGCCCTGGAAGTTCCCCAGGCGATAAATAAGGCGCTGAGGAAGGCCAAGAAGAGAATGATCAAGATAGATTTGAAAGGCACGACCATCCCCTATGACATCCAGGTAAAGTACAATGCCTCGAAAATATTACTTAAGCCGGCCCCCCAGGGTACCGGTCTGAAGGTAGGCAGCGTTATCAGGCCCCTTATGGAGCTCTCTGGCGTCAGAGACCTTTCCGGCAAGATACTTGGTTCCAACAATAAGATAAACCTGACTTACGCCGTCTATAAGGTTTTTCAGGAGTTCAGAAAGAGAGGGCAAAACCATGCTTAACAAACTGCCTAAAATAACAGGGAAAAGTAAAAAGCGGGTTGGCCGGGGCTGGGGTTCGGGCAAAGGTAAATACGCCGGCCGTGGCAACAAAGGCCAGAAGTCAAGGGAGGGTGTCAAACCTCTTTTTGAGGGTGGCCAAGCCATATTGAGCATCAGACTGCCGATGCTTAGGGGTAAGGGCAAGAACAAGCCTGTTAGCGGCAAACCGACGATTCTTAATGTCGGTGATCTGGAAAAACATACTCAGGTAAAAAATGGTATGGTGATAGATAAGGAGAGTCTGATTAAGGCGGGTATGGTAGTTGAATCCGAGACCAGGCAGGGGCTCAAGCTTCTGGGCAAGGGCAAACTGACCAAAAAACTGACCGTGAAGATCAGCTCTTCAAAGGAGGCGATAGAAAAAGTTAAAGCAGCCGGCGGTGAATATCAATCTTAAGAACTTCTTTAGGGATATCTTCGGGAACCCCACTATACGCAGGAAATTTTTATTTACCCTTTTTATCATCCTCGTCTTTCGTTTGTTTGCCTATGTTACCATGCCTGCCATTGATATTGACAGGCTGAGGGAGCTTTTCGCCACCAACCAGTTCCTTATCCTGTTGGATATTTTCAGCGGCGGGACGCTGGTGAACTTTTCCATTTTGGCCATTGGACTCAACCCATACATCAACGCCTCGATTGCCCTACAGCTTCTGACGGTGGTCTACCCGCCTTTGGAAGCCCTGCAGAAGGAGGGGGAATACGGCCGTTTCAAGATAAACCAATACACCAGGTTTCTAACGCTGCCCATAGCCTTTTTCCAGGCAGTCGGAATGTATTTTTTCCTGAACAATCAAAACATCATCGGTTCCCTCGGCTTTCTGGAGCTCGTGGTTTTTGCCCTGTCTCTGACGGCAGGCACCTTTATACTGGTATGGCTGGGCGAATTGATCTCGGAGTTCGGTGTGGGGAACGGCGTTTCGTTTATCATTCTGGCCGGCATTGTCGGTCGGATACCGGTCGTTTTGCTGCAGTCCTTCAACCTGCTGAACCAGGAAACAATGATCCCTTCCCTTATCCTGGTCCTTTTGTCTCTTCTCGTTATCTATAGCGTGGTGGTTTTGAATGAGGCAAAGAGAAAGATTCCCGTCTACTATGCCAAGAGGGTCAGGGGAGGCAAGATGTTCGGGGGAGCGACCAACTACCTGCCTATCAAGCTCAGCCAGGCCGGGGTCATCCCGATCATCTTCGCTGTTTCCTTTGTGCTTTTTCCGCAGCTCATCGGTAATTTCCTCTCTAGCTCGGCTAACCCATCGCTGCAGTCGGTAGGGGAATTCCTGGTCACCGTCTTCAATGCGAACGGCATCCTCTATAATGCGATCTACTTCCTGCTCGTGGTGGTGTTCACTTTCTTCTATTCCTCGGTCGTGTTCAATCCCCAGAAAATTACCGAAGAGATCCAGAAGCATGGGGGTTTCATCCCGGGCATCAGGCCGGGCAAGAACACGAAAGAATATCTGGAAAGGACTTTGTACAAACTCACCTTTGTGGGGGCAACTTTCCTCGGGCTGATTGCCATCATGCCGAACATAGTGTCTGCTTTCACCGGCATGCAGCTTTTGTTCTTTGGCGGGACGAGTATCCTCATCATCGTGTCGGTCATCCTTGAGACATATAAGGTCATCCAGGCCCAGCTGGTCACTCAAAGTTATGAAAAGTTACAGACCCGTCTATGAAAATAGTCCTTTTCGGGATCCCGGGTGCCGGTAAATCGACCCAGGGAAACCTGTTGTCCAGACAATTCCATGTTCCCTATCTCTCAACCGGGCACATCTTCCGGATGATTGCCCAGGAAAAGACAGGTTGGGGAAGGTTTGTGAAGGAGACAATGGCGGCCGGCCTTCTCATTCCTGACAAGGAGACCATCGAGATCGTCAACAGCTACCTGTCCAGGTCGGAGTATGCCAAGGGCTATATCCTGGACGGCTTCCCACGCAATATTTACCAGGCCAAGAATTTCAAGAACAATGTCGACCACGTCCTCTACCTGAAGATCCCAGACAAGGAGGCGTTGTGGAGAATAGCGGGGCGCACCGATGGCCGGGACGATGACACTATCACGGCCCTGAAGAAGCGGATCGAGATTTTCCACAGATCCACCGGGCCGGTTCTGGATTATTACCGGCAGAAAAAACTGCTGACAGAGATCGACGGCAGCAAGAGCATCAAGAAGGTCAATGAGATGATCCTCAAGTCGGTGGGCAAGACCATCGGCAAGAACGGGGTGACAGACTGGCAGAAGCGAAAAAAGGTCCTCCTGGCGGTAGTCGGTCTGCCCGGAGCGGGAAAAAGCGCAGCCGCCGACTTCTTCCGGGAGAAGGGTTTCCCGGTGGTGCGGCTCGGGCAGATCACGGACGAGATCATTAAAGAGAAGGGACTCAGTTTTACCGTGGAGAACGAACGCAAGGTCCGGGAAGAGCTGAGGAGAAAGGAAGGAATGGCTGCCTATATGGTCGCGAATAGCCCAAAGATCAAGAAGCTCCTGAATGATGAGAAGGTAGTGGTAATCGATGGCATGCGGTCTTACGAGGAGTACCTGTATGCCAAGAAAGTGTTTAAGAACATCTTCCTCCTGGCGATTGTCGCGGACAAGAAGCTCCGTTACAAAAGGATAAAGGCCCGCAAGGTCCGCTCCAACCTCCGCGGTGAGAAGAGGGATGTCCAGGAAGTTCTGAACCTGAATATGGGACCCACCATCGCCCTGGCCGATAAGATTGTCATTAACAACGGCACCGTCCGGGACTTGGAGGATAAGTTGGAAGAGGTTTACCGCGAGGTTTATTACGGGATAGTCTAAACGAGGATGGATAAGGTATTGGCAAGAAAAAAACAGGCGATGTTGGAAGGCGGCAGGATACTGAAGGCAGTTGTCGGAGAGCTCGAGAAACAGATCGTTCCCGGTATCAAGACACTGGAAATTGACAGGCATGCCCGCCAGCTGATCAGACGGATGGGAGCGGAAACGAGCTTTGATAAAGTGCCCGGATACAGATGGGCGACCTGTCTCTCAGTCAATGAAGTGGTGGTACACGGAGTTCCCGGAAGTTACAGACTGAAGAAAGGCGATCTTTTAAAACTGGACATCGGGGTCTACTACGGCGGATACCATGTGGACTACGGTGATACATATTTGGTGGCGGAGGAGCCGTCCGGCGAGATAAAAAAGTTTCTTGATGCCGGCCGGGGAACTCTCGACAAACTTTTGAAACTGGCCAAGCCCGGCAGGCATATCGGCGTTCTGAGCCAGACCATTGAGGAGAGTATCGAGAAGGCAGGTTACAGGGTCATCCTGGACCTGACCGGACATGCGGTGGGTAAGGAGCTCCATGAGGACCCGCTCATCCCGGGATTTCTGGACACTGATATCAAGAAAACACCCAAACTGGAAGTGGGGACGGCCTACGCTTTGGAAGTGATATACTCCGTTTCCGACCACCGGGCGGTCTATGCCGGCAGTGACGGATGGAGTCTGCGGACTAAGAACAATAGCCTGAGCGCTTGTTTCGAGAACTCGGTTTTCATTGACAAGCAGGAGGCCTTAATTTTAGTGAATTAGCGCTTTGAAATTTGCAGTTTTAATGTTATAATTAATACTTTCGTATGCGACAAGAAAGTGGCAATATGGTTGTGATTGGGGAAGTTACGGAAAACCTCCCGAATACCATGTTCAGAGTCAGGGTGGAAGGGATTGACAAGGAGGTTATGTGCTATTTGAGTGGAAAAATGCGTAAGCACTTTATTAAGATTATCCCGGGGGATAAGGTAAAAGTTGAGATTACCCCTTACGACAAGTACAGGGGCAGAATCATATACAGGATCTGAAAATATGAAAGTACAGGCATCGGTCAAAAAGATATGCCCGAAATGCAAGATAGTGAAAAGAAGGGGCAAAATACAAGTTATTTGCGTTAACCCTAAGCACAAGCAAAGGCAAGGATAAATACAATGGTGGTCAGAATTATCGGCACGAACCTACCGGATGAAAAAAGGGTCGAATATGCCCTGACCATGATCTATGGGATCGGGTTTTCACGCTCCAGAAAAATACTGGAGAGTGTCAAGATTGGAGCCAACAAAAAGATAAAGGACCTCAGTGATGAGGATATCAAGCGGATCCAGGATTTCATAGAGAAGAATTTCCGTGTCGAGGGCGATCTGAGGGCTGAGATCAACGAGAACGTCAAAAGACTGAAGGAGATCAGCAGTTACCGTGGCTACAGGCACGCCAGGGGCCTGCCGACCAGAGGGCAGCGTACCCGCTCCAATGCCAGGACCAGAAAAGGCAGAAAGCGCACGGTCGGAGCGCTTACCAAAGAAGCCTGGGCCAAGGCCGACCAGATAGAGCAACAAAAGAAAGTAACCAAGTAAAAAAATGAAATCCACCAAAGGCAAACCAACCAAGAGAACTGACAAACCGGCGCGCAAAGAGGCCCGCTATACGCCCAGAGGAAGGATATATCTGACCGCCACCTTCAACAATACGCTAATCACAGTCACCGACGACAAAGGCGGGACAATCTGCTGGAACTCGGCCGGAAAGGCCGGCTTCAGCGGCACCAGAAAGTCCACTCCCTTTGCCGCTACGAGCACCATCGAGCAGGTTTTGCGGAAAGCTATCGACGAACACGGATTGTCGGAGGTTTCGGTCTATGTAAAAGGGGCCGGACCGGGCCGCGACTCGCTACTGAGAGTTTTGCGGAACAGTCAGTTAGAAGTTAGCAAGCTTGTCGACATGACGCCCATCCCCCATGACGGGATCAGGCCGAAGAAGAAAAGGAGAGTCTAAAAAATGGGAAGAATTGCAAGACCGAAAAACAAACTGGCCAGGCGGGAAAGCGTTGACCTGTCTTTGAAGACGTTCGGAACCAAAGCCCACTCGAATCTTTTGAAAAGACTGAATATCGCGCCCGGTTTCAAGACCTCGGGCAGAAGAAGGGGTAGCAAGGTCTCCGATTACGGACGGCAGCTCAGGGAAAAGCAGAAGGTGAAAAAGATCTATGGTCTGAGCGAGAACAAAATGCAGAACTATTTCCAGAAATCGGTCAGGACCAGGGGTAACACTGCCGATTTCCTCATCAAAATGCTTGAATCCAGGCTTGACAACATAGTTTACCGGCTTCGCTTTGCTCCGACCCGGACAGCGGCCAGGCAACTCGTCGCCCACGGCCACATCAAGGTGAACGGCCGGAAAGTAAGCGTGCCCTCGTACCAGATCAAGGCCGGTGACATGATCGAATTCGGCAAGGAAAAGACAAAAGAGATCCCGTATATCAAAGAGCTTTTGGACGAAAAGAACGTGGAACTGCCTAAATGGTTAAAGCGCAAGAACGGGCAGGGGGAAGTTGTCAGGCTCGTGGAACTGGACGAATATGCGGAGCCTGTCAATATGGCTTTGGTGATCGAGTTCTATTCCAAGTTATAAATTCATTATAAAGTTCAGATGCAAAAACCTAATTTTTACCTTGAGACCATTCAGGAGAACAGCAAAGAAGGAGTCTTTGCCATTTATCCATTATTTAGGGGCTTCGGCCATACTCTGGGGAATGTCTTGAGAAGGGTGCTTATGTCCTCTATGGAGGGCGCGGCCGTGACCTATGTCAAGATCAAGGGGGTCAATCACCCCTTCACTACTGTCAAGGGACTGAAGGAGGACGCGCTGGAGATCATTCTCAACCTTAAGCTCCTGCGCTTCAAGTTCAATGCGGATGACGAACAGAGGCTTGTTCTGAAAAAGAAAGGCCCGGGTGCCATCACTGCTGCGGACATAGAGGACAATCCTCTCTGCAAGGTCGTGAACAAGGACCTCTATCTGGGCGAACTGGCTTCGGGAGGCAGTATTGACGCTGAGATATATGTCAATGAAGGTATGGGTTATGAACCCTCCGAGGATAAGATCGAGCGGGAGTTCGGTATGCTGCCGGTCGATTCTGTCTTTACTCCCGTTCTTAATGTGGTCATCAAGGTAGAGGGGACCAGGGTTGGCAGGAGGACAGACTATGATAAATTACTGCTGACCATCACGACCGACGGTAGCATTCAACCGGCAGAAGCGCTGAAGAGGGCGAGCCGTATCCTGATGGACCAGCTCGGCCTGATCACCGAAGGTGGGGTGGAGAAGCCTCAGACGGAAGAGAAACCGGCGGTGACTTCTGTCAAGGTAGACACCGAAGAGGAAGCCGAGAAGGAAGACATGATGGTCGACGAGCTCGACCTTCCGACCAGGGTCATCAATGCCCTCATCAAGCATGGCGTTGAAACGGTGGGCCAACTGAAGGCCATGACAGACGAGGATCTGGCGCAGGTCAGGGGTCTCGGTAAAAAATCAGTGGAGGAGTTAAAGGAAAAATTACTCGGTTTATGAAAAAAAGGATTTCGTCTGCCAGGCTAGGCAGCACTTTCAAGACCAAGAGCATGTACCTGAATCAGGTAAGGGATCTTTTTGACCGGGGGCACGTGGTGACCACATTACCCAAGGCCAAAAATCTCAGCCGTCTGATGGACAACTTGATCTCCAGGTCGCAAGCCGAGGGCCTGGCCACACTGAGGCTGTTGGAGGAGAAATTGGGAAGTTTCCAGCTTGCCAAAGTCGTTTACTCCTTCGGCCAGCAAGTCAGGGAAAAAAGGCAAAGCGGCTTTGTTGCCCTGAGAAAGATGGGTTTCCGGCGGGGGGATGCCGCCCCGCTCGCCAGGGTCGAGCTTTTGGACTTCGAGAAGAAAGAGGTGAAGCCCAAGAAGGAAGAACCTAAGAAAGAGGCCTCAAAAAAGGAAGCGCCTAAAAAAGTTGAGAAGACAAAAGTTAAGGTAGAAAAAGATGCTAAAAAGAAGTAACTATACCAAAACTCCGAGCTTTAAGGATATCGAAAGGCAGGTAGTGGTCATAGATGCCAAGAAAAAGGTTCTGGGAAGGCTTGCGACCGAGATAGCACGCCATCTGCAGGGCAAAACCAAGACCAACTACGTTCCCAACCTCGATATGGGAGACTATGTTGTGGTCATCAATGCTTTGAAGTTCAAAGTGACCGGCAGAAAGAATGAGCTTAAGACCTACAGCCGTTATTCCGGATACCAGGGCGGTTTGAAGACGGAAACCCTGGATAGCCTCCGGACCAGACGACCCAAGGAGCCGATTATCCGGGCCGTGAAGGGAATGCTGCCCGACAACAAACTGAAAAGCCAGAGGCTCTCCCGGCTGTTCATATTTGAGGATGAAAATTATTCGCTGCCCAAAGAAGTGTTAGCAATTACCGAAAAGAAACATGGCCAAGCAAAATAAAACCCTGTATTATGAAGCTACTGGCAGAAGGAAAGAGTCCGTCTGCAGGGTGAGGCTTTATCTGACGCCAGGGGCCGAGCTCAAAATAAACAATAAGAGTGTGAAAAAAGGGTCAATCCTCTTCAACGATATCGAGGTGGAAAAATACTTCCCTACCGACACTGCCAAAGAACAATACCTGGAGCCTTTCCGACTTACGAACTCCGAGGATAGATTTGCTGTAATCGCCAGGGCGGCAGGTGGGGGCAAGCAGGGCCAGCTGATAGCCTTCCGACTGGCCGTGGCGAGAGCCCTTGAGAAGGTGGACAAGGATAACCGGAGCATCCTGAAACCCAAGGGCCTTATGTCAGTGGATGCCAGGGTCAAGGAAAGAAGAAAGGCCGGGCTTGTCAAGGCCAGAAAACAAAGGCAGTCCCCGAAGAGATAACCGGAAAAATTTTCAGTTTTCGATTCTCAGTTTTCAATCTGTCTTTTTGCCCACCAAATAAATTGCTTTCCAGGGTCTGAAATGGGAAACGAAGTCTTCTTCGTGGAGGACCCGGCCATCCTTGGTCACTTTGTAGGTGAACTTAGAGGAGGCGCCCCAGGCGGCAAAATCCACCTGCTTGGTCTGTCCCGTGGGAATAGAGAAATCGTCGATGTATTGTGCCGGCGGCGGCGGCGACTCATTCCAGACTGCGATGGGGGAGATCTCCACGTTGCGGCCGTCCTTCGTACCATAGATGGAGAATGTCAGCCTCATATTATCAAGGTCGACATTCGTCTGGATCAGGAGGGCGCTCTGGTAATCGTTGCGGAACTTCAGGTCAATAGAGGGGGCATAGATGGTGGCATCCATACCTGGTCGTGAATCCTGCTCGTAGTAGCCGACCCGGTAAGCATGGGGATGTCTTTCGGTTATTTCCAATCCCGAATTCAGGGCCGCCCGGAATAGGGTGGTCGAAACCTGGCAGATTCCTCCCCCATCCCCAAGGACTGTTCGGCCGTTGCTGATGACAAAGGCGGGCATGAAGCCGGTAGCTGAGGAGATATCCCCGATCTCCTTGACGAAGGAGAACGTCTCGCCCGGCTTGATGATAATACCATTCAGCTTGTTGGCTCCGGTCACCACGTTATGGACGCGTTCCGGGGCGGACCCCCAGAAGAGTGACGTTCCTTCGGCCACCAATTCGGTTATGCCAAGGTCGTTTATCTCCTTGAGCTTGGTTTTAGGTTCGATGATCTTTTTGGCCAGTTTTACGGTAATGGTTTTCTGGGGCTTCTTTTTGAGGGATACCAGTTCGTCGGTCAGGTCGGAGACGGCTTTGGCCGTATCCAGTTCGTATCCCTTCCGGTCAAGCTGAAAGGCGTTGACTTTGTTGTCACTAAATTCAAAGCGGGCCTCCTGGGGTTCCACCCGGTAGGACTCGTTCAATTCATTCAGGAATTTGACAATAAATGCCTGGTCAAACTCCGGCGTCAGCTCGAAATTGTATTCCTCCCATTTGAAGGTGAGGGCGGTAGCCTGGTAGGCGGAGGCGAATAAATTCTGGCCGCGGCCGACCAGATAGGCTTGCTCGACTACGCTTTTGATGGGTAGGCGGTAATTGATGTCCTGTGCGGAGAGAGTACTGATAGGTTCATCCTCGAACAGGAACCGGACGGCAAACTCGGTCTTGTCCTTATAAAGGCCAGTCAACATGCTGACGGCCTGTGTCTGGTCCATTTCCCCGACATGGATGCGGTCGATATGGATATTGGGGAGGATTCGGTCAGAACGGCGGTTTTTGTCCACGGTGACGAATACATTCAGTAGAACGCCCGCGCTGATGATGGCGGCGGCGGCGGCCAGAAGCAGACGCTGTTTTTGCATACGTTTTATTTTATAATAAAAGTATGGATAAGGGCAGTGATCAGAATCAAAACGATAAGCCGGAAACTTCCCAACCGTCCCAGACAGGGGAGAACGTGGTGTTCGACAAGGACAAAACCCCTCCGCCTCCGGCTGCGGCCGAGATTCCGGAGGAGTATCTGACAGACGAGGACCTTTACCCTACTGCCCCGGAAGGAGGCAGCAATATCGCTGACCTCGCCAAGAAAAAGAAGCCCCTTATCGCCTTCGGTCTGGGAGGGCTGATCCTGTTTGTGATTATATTGATAGGTATCGGCAGGTTCCTGGGCGCCGCTCCCGCCAGACAGGAGAAGGTGACCCTGACCTACTGGGGAGTTTGGGAACCGGCGGCCGTGATGGACGAGGTTATCCGTGATTACCAGAGACAGAACCCGTATGTGGAGATCGAATATACCCTTATGGATGCCAAGGACAGTTATCGGGAAAGACTTTTGGAAAGGACCCGGAAAGGTACCGGACCGGATATCTTCCGCTACCATAATACCTGGCCGGCGATGATTAAGGAGATCCTCGCTCCCGCCCCCCAGACTGTCTTTACGCCCACGGAATTCCAGGAGACTTTCTATCCCGTGGCCGCCCGGGACCTTATTCTCAACAATCAGATCATCGGTGTCCCGATGTGGATAGACGGACTGACGTTGATATATAACGACAAGATACTGAAAGCGGCCGGAGTTGGGTCGCCACCAGATGATTGGGAAGCTCTATTGGAGGTGGCGGACAAGATAACTGTCAGGGATGAGCAGGGGAACCTGGTGACGGCAGGTGTCGCATTGGGAGCCGCGGAGAACATCAGCCATTTTTCCGATATCGTGGCAATGATGTTCCTGCAGAACGGCGTCGACATCAAGAACCTGAAGAATGATTTCAACGCCCGGACCGTCATGGACACGTATACGGGTTTCGTCCTGTCCGGTAACAACTATTGGGCCGATCATTTCGACAATTCCATCAACGCCTTTGCCAACGAACAGGTAGGAATGATACTGGCTCCCACCTGGCAGATAGAAGTGATTAAGCGGATGAATCCGGACATCGATTTAAAGACGGCCTCTGTTCCTCAGATAAGGGGTGCGGACAGGAGCAACATCGCCAACTATTGGGCGGATGGCGTTTCCCGGGCAAGTAAGCAGCAGGAGGAGGCTTGGAAATTCCTGAAATACCTGTCCCAGAAAGACACCCAGACCAAGATATTCGAATTGGAGATCAAAAACGGCCGGCTTTTCGGCAGCCCCTATGCCAGAAAGGATATGGCAGAGCTTCTTTTGCAGGACCCGAATCTCGGGCCTATTGTCAGGGATGCCCCTATCCTAAGTTCCTTGCCGATAGTTTCCCTCACCTATGACAACGGTCTGAACGACAGGCTGGTCGGGTATATGAAGGATTCCATCAACAGCATGCTTCTCAGTAACAGTGTAGCCAAATCCATCGAGGTTATGGATGATGGTTTCTCCCAGGTTTTCCAAGAATACGGATACTGACCTCTATCTGACCCTCACTTTGGTCCCAGGCTCGATGCGGTCCGGATCCGGGAAGTTGTTCAATTCCAGAATGGTCGGAAAGAAAAAGCCGCTGCCGTATTCCTGCTCAGCCAGGTCCCAGAGCGACTGACCATCCTTGAGAATGGCATACTTGGCTTTTTCCCCTCGCTTTTTGACCGGGGTGACGTTGGCGTTTCCCGAGAATCCGGGCGTTTTGGCCGTCGACTTGGCCTGGACATAGAAAAACAGATAGACGGCGCCGGAAGCAATTGCCAGGAAGGAGACGGCGACGATGATAAAGCCAATGATGAATTCCCGGGGTTGTTCCCGGAGCATTTTTCTCGCTTTTCTGAGGTTTTTGCGCTGGTACTTTCGAGGCGACATACGCTTGTATTCTAGCAAAAAATCCGCATACGGGAGTGTTTTTTCTTGCCCAGTTCGTATAATGTTTGTATGAGCCCTTTTGGGAAGGTCAGACATCTCTTCAAACTCTTGAGCATTGTGTTTTTCGTTTCGGGCATTGTGCTGTGGAGCGTCTTTACCCCCAACGTCATCGAGCAGCCAACTCCGAAGACGGACAGATATCGAGAGATCCTCAACACCGAGGAATACCTGAAGAAAAGGCTGGCTATGGAAAAGGTTTTCGTCAGGTACGGCTCCCCGTTCGTGGAGGAAATAGACTCGTTCTTGTTTGCCTGCCTGGAGTATGACCTTGATTGTTATCTTTTGCCCGCGATCTCCGGGGTGGAGTCGGGATTTGGACGCGCTCTCCTTCCGGGAAGCCATAACCCGTTCGGCTGGGGCGGGGGATATATTTATTTCAATTCCTGGAGAGAGGGTTTTTTGGCGGTGGCCAAAGGCCTGAGGGAGAACTATATTAACCGCGGTCTGACCTCGCCGGAGCTTATAGGACCTGTTTATGCGCCGCCTTCCAAAACCTGGGCCGGCAAGGTCAACTACTTTATGAACATTTTCAGGGAAGAGGAAAAGAAGACGATCATCAAGATCATCAGGTTGTAAGGAATTGCTCCCCGGGACAGAGTGATCTGCCCCAGGGAGCGGTTTTTCGACAAGGTCAAATCTGCATCTGACGAGCCGCAATCCTTCGATCTACCTCGAGCTGAATCAACATGTTCAGCATAACGAGGATGACCTCCGCAATTGCTTCATCAGCCCGCCCTTTGGCGCCTGAAGCCGATGCGCTCTTGCCGTTCCTGTGAGCGCCGCCAGCGTATAGATACTCGCCTTCTTCTAGCTCGTCCGGATAGAGGGCGACTATGACGCTGGTGTTCACTCCCAGCCTGTCTGATGCCTCGACTTTTCTCATGGCGACCGGCCGAAAGTCCATTTCCTGACCCCAAGCCTTATTCCATGGCGTGACCTCGCCGAACGTGAACGGGATGTCGGGAAAGTCGGGAACCCGCACATACCCGTGGACCCACTGGGGACCCCAATTGCAGCATGGTGTAGCAATTACAGCCAGCGCAGAGGGTTCTGCCAAGCGGATCGCTTCCTTGACCATCTCTTCGGTTATGATTCGTGCCATTTGTGCACCTCCTTGATAGGTTATTTTCCGAAGACATCATATTATACCACAAATACTATAGGTTTTAAACCCTACCAACCGCGGCGGTTGGTATGGGTCTAATAGCCAGTTTGTTAATCCGAACGAAAGACCAGAGCTCGGATATTGACAGTAGGAATGAAGTCGATTCGAAGACACGGTTTATATTAATCACTCTTTTGATATTTGCCTTTCCCAACGTGCCACTCAGTATTTAAACCAACCGCGGCGGTTGGTATTTGGCCGGATTTGTGTGTATACTGTGATTTATGCCTGAGGGCGCATTTTCACCAGAGAACCTGATAAAGCAAACCCGTGCAGTTGGAGAGGCTGCCGCTATCCGAAGGGTGAATTCGGCCGACAAGATGGACATAACGAAGATGCTGGAAGTTTGGCGCTCTAGGGATGTAAAGGAATATATTGTGGGCGGCGAGGATAGCTTTAAGCGGGGTGAGTTGAAAAGTTGGGTGAAGGGGGGCAAGTATAAAGAGATATACGCTGTTTCCGGCTCACAGAAAGTGGAGGGTGATGACAAAGGGGAGATCCAGGGTTGGGTTGTGGTGGACGGGACAAGCGGCGAAAGGGAACGCGCGGAGCGCGGTTTGGGCAGAAAACTCGGAGATGAGCTCCCCGTTTTGGAGGTCGCCTTTGCCAAGCATCCAGACGCGCCCGCCGGACAGATAGCCAGTGCTGTCAGACAGGTCTGCCTGCTCATATCACAAAGGGATGCCCAGAATGCTCCTATCGGTGAAGTACAGCCCAAAAGGCTGGTCACGGCTTTCGTGGAGCCAGATAACGAGGCTTCGATCAGAGTACTTGAGAAATGCGGATTTGTCAGGCAGGAAAAGATGGTATCGTATTTTCCAGAAGATGCGGAAGATACCGAATCTCTCGATCTCTTTTATCTACTCGATTGGCAGAAACTGCATGATATAGTCCATGGCAAGAGCGGGGAACTGTTCGACGGATTTCAGAACCGATAATTCCAAAAAACGATACGGCTTTAAAAACGGCCTGTATATTGGTAAAATATGGAACATCCGTAATTACTTGGATTGGGGTTGTAGCTCAGTCGGCTAGAGCGTCCGCCTGTCACGCGGAAGGTCGCGGGTTCGAGTCCCGTCAGCCCCGCCCGCTAAAATCCGAATCGGTAGAAACCCAGTTTGTCTTTCTCTTCCAGGGTGAGTTTTATAACTTTGTTCTCCCTGACGTAAAGAGGGACAGGCTGCCCGTCCTTTTTGATCTGTACATATCTATCCAAATACTTGCTTACGGTTATTTTTTTACCACTACATTCGCACCATAAAAAAGCCGGCGGTCTCTTTAAGAACAGCTTTCGGGCTGCGGCCGTAAACTCGGGCACATTTTCCATCCACCCATAGAAAAAGAAATATTTCGAAGCGGGCTCGATCCCGGAACCCCAATAAACCAAATTAGCCACCGGCACCGCGAAAAGCCGGTCACCTGGCTTAGCGATGACCTTGACCGCCTCCGAATAATCATGATAACGCGAATAGTGGATGTGGTAGTCTGCTGCCCTGTCACGTTTGTCAAAAAGCACGACCCGTGATTGGTAACCGGCCATAACCAGAGACAAGGCCAGCAAAAATACCGGCAGATACCTGATCCAGGAACTGGAATACTGTTTAATTACGAGAAAGGTGGTGATGGAAGATGAAGTAATTAAAACAATGAACCAGGGGATAAGGTGGAAAGCGGTATAAAACTGGGAATCAAGGCTGACATGTCTTAAAGCACTAAGACCCAGGAATAAGATTATCAGCATAGCATCCATGTTTTTTCGCTTGCTAACCAGTAAGACAAGATTAAGAAGCAGGGAAGCCGAAGACGCAGTTATAACCCAAGACAAGGGTGTCCGGTTGGCATGGAATAGGGCATAAACAGGCTTCAGGAAAGCTTCAAATAAAGCAGTTTGACCGCTGATACCGCTTGTCAAGGGTATGTAGTGTTTATAACTTAATATGATAGTGCTGTATAGATAGTCTTTGAGTGAGGAAAAAGAGAAAGAGACCAGGGCCGTGAAAATTAATAATGCACCTAACGAGGCAAGGGTAAAAATCAGCCTTTCAGATCTGAGGACCAAGACCAGACCGATAAAAGCTAGCAAAGGCCAGGTGGGTAAAAGATTGAAGAAGATGAACCAAAACAGTATGCCTATGAAGATAATCTCGATGGATTTTCTATACATCTTTTCTGAAAGTACGTAACTCACCACATACATCAACGGATATGCCACCAAGCTTTCCGCCAGGAACATATTTCCGAGTAGGGTGATCTTTACCAGTTCGAATATGGCAACAGGTATCAATAAAGGCAGACCGAATCTTACTGTTAAGAGGACGCTCCACATCGCAGCCCATAGAATCATAAATTCCCGGTGACGTTTCACAACCAGGAGTATATTTTCGGGTTTGCTGACAAATTGGAGAAAAGCGGACAGAATATAGGTCAGCGGCTGGTGTTGGGAAAACAGGTCGGAGTAGAGTTTCCAGTGACCCAGCAGGTATTTGCCGATGAGAAAATTGTCCTCCTCGTCAACGAAGTCGAGAAAATAGAGGTGGTTGACATATGCCCTGGCTGTGAAAAACAGCAAAACCAAGAGGAGCGAAATCCAGTGCAGTCTGTATTTTACAAACAGGCCGAAATGTTTTTTGAGGGACATTGCCTTTATTTTATCAGAACCAGTATTAGGGTTATGGAGTTTTGACAACTAATTCCAAACAGCATATAATGTTAGCGATTAAAAGTTTGGAGATTTATATGCAACCGTTTGTCATCATAGCTCTGGTGGGGGGTCTGATCCTCCTTTATATCTGGGGCACTTATAACCGTTTGGTAGTTCTGGTAAACAGGATCAGGGAAGCCTGGAGCGGCATCGATGTCCAGCTCAAGAGGCGCACCGACCTCATCCCGAACCTGGTGCAGACCGTCAAAGGCTATGCTAAGCACGAAAAGGAGGTCTTTGAGAACGTGACCAAGGCGAGGGCCAGTCTCATGAAGGCGGAAAACGTCAAAGAGACGGAAAGGGCGGACAATATGCTGACTGGAGCCTTGAAGAGCCTTTTCGCTGTGGCCGAAGCCTATCCCGAACTGAAAGCGAACAGCAATTTCCAAGCGCTGCAGCAGGAGCTGTCAGACACGGAAGACAAGATCGCCTATTCCCGGCAGTTCTACAACAGTAATGTCCTGGAGTACAACAATGCGATCCAGGTTTTTCCCAACAACATCCTGGCCTCGGCTTTCAAATTCGGATCGAGGGACTTCTTTGAAGCCACTCCGGGGGAAAGGGAAACCGTTAAAGTGAGTTTTTAAGGAAACGGATAAATGAATATCTACTCGCACATTACCGCAAACAGGGTAAAGACATATCTCATCATGCTGTTCTTTTTTGTGCTGGTGAGCCTGTTGGTCTTCGTGGTCGGCAGGGCGATGGGCTATAGCGGTTTCAGCCTGTTTGTCTTCGCTTTTCTGATAAGCTTTGTCTCAAGTTTCATCAGCTATTATTTTTCCGACCGCATCGTGCTGACGCTGCACAACGCCAAGCCGGCGAACCGGGAAGAGTATTTTGACTATTATACGGTCGCCGAGAACCTGGCGCTCGCCGCCGGTATCCCAAAGCCCAGGCTGTATGTGATCAACGACTCTTCCCCGAACGCGTTCGCCACCGGCCGGAATCCCAAAAACGCGGTCGTGGTGGCTACCACAGGACTTTTGGCCCTGGTGGACAGGCGGGAACTGGAGGGGGTGGTGGCCCATGAGCTTTCCCATATCAAGAACTACGATATCCTGGTGATGACCGTGGTCTCGGTGATGGTGGGACTGATAGTATATCTGACCGACTTTTTCATGAGGTCGATGTGGTTTAGGCCTCGGAGCCGGGACGACCGGGGAGGTTCGGCAATATTCATGCTTCTCGCGGTTCTGGCCGCCGTCCTCGCCCCGCTTCTGGCCACATTGATGCAGCTAGCCGTTTCGAGGAAAAGGGAGTTCCTGGCAGACGCCTCTGCCGCCTACCTGACCCGTTATCCGGAAGGACTGGCCCAGGCTCTGATAAAGATCTCCGGTTCTCCGGCCGTGATGAGGACCGCCTCTAATGCTACAGCCCATTTGTTCATCGAAAACCCGTTCAAGGCCGACCGGGACAAAAAAGGTTCCTGGCTTGCCAACCTGTTCAGTACCCACCCTACGGTGGATGAAAGGGTTGCCAGGCTGCGCGCAATGTAATCGGAGCGGCTATTTGGTAGAATAATACCAGTCAAAGCCAGGATAGCTCAGTCGGTAGAGCAAGGCTTTCGTAAAGCCGAGGTCGTGGGTTCGATTCCCACTCCTGGCTCAAGGACTTATGAGTAGAAGAGGCAAGGGTATCAAAGCAAGTCTCATATTCAATCTGGCATTGTTCCTCTTATTGGCCTATTTCTTTATCCGTTTCGGACTGAGAATGTTCGTGGACCTGGCTTTTTTCCTGACGCAGGACCGGAAGGTGGCCAATACTAAGAACACTGCCAAGCAAACCCAAGAGGTCAGCCTGGTAACGGAACCTCTTCTTGAGAACCTGCCGCACGCCACCAACGAGGCCACCCTTGTCGTCAGGGGCCGCACCAACCCCGATAACAAGGTCAAGCTTTACCAGAACGGCATCTTCTTGAACTCGGTGGCGGCCGATTATGAGGGGAAATTCGAGTTCGAGGCCTACCTGGAGGACGGTAAGAACGAATTTTACGTGCGGAGTACTGACGAATACAGCAAGAAGACAAGCAAATCAAAAACGTACCAGATATTATACCTGAGCGAGGAGCCTGTTCTTGAACTGGCCAATATCGATGACGGAAAAAGGTTCTATAACGCCGACATAACCATTGACGGCAGGACCGGCAAAGAGATATTTATCAAGATCAACGGCCTGCCGGTGGTGGTCAGAGCGGACGGGACGTTTTCCTATCCCCTTACCTTGAAGAAGGGGGAGAATGTCATCAAAGTCACGGCCGAGGACACGGCGGGCAACAGTATCGAGAAAGAACTTAAGGTCATCTACGTTGAGTGAGTGCGCTGAAATAGTAAAACAACACGAAATATACCAACACCCCGGGAGCAAAAAAACCATTCACCGACAGTGAATGTAAAAAGAAGGAGGTCACCATCAACCTCTGTAGCAGGCCGCCATCCACGAATAGCCGGTAGATAAGGTACAGATAAGCCGTCAGCCCCACGATTCCCACGGTGACAAGGATGGTCAGCAGGGAGTTGTCAAGTCCGTAGGCGGCATTGTCGCGGACCTGCGGTCCCGTACCAACATTCTCCGGTTTCAGGGCAGGGATGTTGTTAAAACCATAACCAAGTATAGGTTTCCGGATAAAGAGTTCATAGCCCCTGATCCAGCTCTCCCTCTTGCCGTACAGGCTGTTTGTGCGGAGGAGGTTGGTACCTTCTCCAAACCTTCTCGGAAGAAGAAGAATAGCTGTTACGAACAGGAGTGCCAGGACCAAAGCGGGGATAGCCAGCCGGCTTTTCCTGAGCGTTGCATAAAGAAGCCCTCCGGCTGAGGCCAGCCAGGTTGCTCTGGAGTAGGTAAGGAGAAGGGCGGCGACAGGCAGGGGGAGGAATTTGGCATGACCCGTCCCCCACAGCCAAAAGGAGAACCAGGTGAAGATGATGGCCATAAGGTTAGGGTCCAGGAAAGGTCCGAAAAGACGGAAACTATGCGGGTCGTAACCCAGGTAGTATAAGTTCCTCAGATCAGGGTAGAGGAGGTATTGAACGAAAGACACGAAGGTCAGGCCGGCGAGTGAAGCCATAAAGACACCTAATAGCCTCTTATGTCCTTTCGTTTTTTGGATCAGGTAAGGGATGACAAAGAACAGGCACAAATATAGGGCCGAACGGAGGGCATAAAAAAGGCCGCTCGTGTTCAGGGCCCAGTAATTGGGAATGTTGCTAAGTAACAGGGCGGCTATTAGCAGAAGGACCGGATAGTTCGACCGCATCAACCCGGGCTTGCGGGAGAGGGCGTAGAAAACGGTAAGCGCGACGGCAACATCCATGAACCTGATAAAGACTCCGTCCATGATCTCAAACCGTAAAAGCTCGGCCAAAGGTGCGGACAGGACAATCAGGTAAAGGCAGGCGGACAGGATCATTTTTTATCGTCCAATAGGAATAATTTGCTTCTGGTCAGGAAAGAGTGGAAGCTCATCATGAAGCTGTAGACAAAGCCAGCCGCCCCGTCACGGAAGCCGGCTTTGATGAGATAGGTATAGATGAATTTCAAAGCCGGGGTGAAGGCGATGTCCAGAACGTTAGTCCGCCGGCCGCTTTTTTGGAAGTGCCTGGCGTTAAGGGTGGAATAGTGATTGATCTTAGCCAGAAATTCCCTGACCGTCGGATGGGGGTAGTGGAGGAGGGAAGACCTTAAGGTCCGGCATCCTTTGTGGCCGTGCCACTCCTCGTGCACTTCCCTTTGGAAGCGGCCCCTGTGCCTGTGCACCAGTCGTGGCACCAGGGTGTGGCCGCTTTCTCCATGCTCGAGCTTTCTGCCCCAGAAGAAATCCATCCGCCTGACCCGGTAGCATGAGGCGTTACTGCTTTCCCTAAGGCCCATAATCTCCTGGCGGAGTTCGGGGGTGATAACTTCGTCCGCGTCCAGAAACAATACCCAGTCGTTTTTGGTCTGGGTCATGGAAAAATTGCGCAGATCGGCGAAATCCCCCTCCAGCCCGTGGGGAATGACCCTGGCCCCTCCGGCCTCGGCGACCTTGGCCGTGCCGTCCGTGGACTGGTCGTCAATAACGACTATCTCCTCGGTAAAACCAAGCTGGTCGATGGCCCGGCTTATAACGTTCGCTTCATTTTTGGCGATGATCACGCCGCTGATATTTTTCATAGATTCCGATCAGTTTTTTGGTAAAATTTTCCCTGTTAAAGTATTTTACCGCTCTTTCGCGCGCATTGATACCGAATATGGCCGACTTCTCCGGCAGGCCAGCCATACTTTTAAAGGCGCGGTAAAGGGCTTGGACATTTCCCATGGGAACCACGGCGGCTGAGTTGCCGACTACCTCGGGAATGGCGCCGCAATCGGTAGTGACAATGGGAAGCCCGCTGGCCATGGCTTCGAGGAGCACCATACCATACTGCTCTTCCCATGTTTTGGTGCTTACTGAGGGAAGGACGAATATCTTTGCCCTCTGATAGGCCTCGTGGATCCGGCAATAGGGAAGTTTTTGGAAATCTACTCGGTCGTATAGCCCGGCCTCCTTTACCCGGTGCTTTAACCGGCCTTCGAGTTCACCCTGCCCGATGAACAGCAGTTTATATCGGGGATATTTCCTGGCAAAGGTGATGAAAGCCTCAAGAAGCGTTTCTGGCCCTTTCTCGGCTGTCAGCCGGCCGACAAACAGGACCAGGTTTTCCTTCCTACGTGATGGGCGAAACCTTTTTGTATCCACCCCGAGCCTGACGATATTGATCTTATTTTCTGGCACGCCTTCGCAGAGGGCGGCCTGCTTCGATCTTTCGGTGTGGCAAATAACGACATCGGCGATGGCCAGGATAAGTCGTTTCAGTTCTTTTTTCCGGCGCGTGCCCTCGTTGTTGAAGGGGATGGTTTCGCAGTAGGTTACAGCCAGGGTTTTTTCCGGACACGCCATCTTCACTCTGGCCGCCTGCAGGCTGTAATAATAGTGGGGATCGGCGGTATCTAGGATATCAGAATCCCTGAGTTCTTTTTCCAGGCCGAAAAGGATCTGGGCGTCGCCCAGGGAGCGGTTTGCCAGAAACTTGACCGCCCTTTCTCCGAGCGGGAGAAGGGGAGGAGGGAAGATCCGCGGCAGGTCGTTCAGGGACCAGAGCGGCCTATTGGGTATCAGGGCATCGGAACCAAGCATAAATCTGGAGGAGAAAGACATAATTTTCACGCTTTTCACAAGAGGGGAGTAATTTGCCAGTTCATTAGGGTTCAGGTACGAGCCGCGAATGAGGGCAATTTTCATGTCAAATCGCTTCATAAAACTCTATGATCTGCCGGGCGTATTTTTCCCAACTGAACTTGTGCCGTAAACCGGTGACATTAATAGGTTTAGGCACTGACAAAGCCCTGACCATGGCCGATGCCAGGCCGGTGGCAGTCCCGGCGGCGGTATGGGCATAGCCTTTCAGTTCAGGTACCAGTGCGCCTTCTGTACCGACCACTTGGGTACCTTGTGAGAGAGCTTCGAGGACTGGCAGATTGAAGCTCTCGTAGTATGAGGCAGTGACCAAGACGCCTGCTTCATTGTATAGTTTGGTAAGTTCATTCTCCGAGGCGTGTGGCGCGCTGATGATGGATCGTTCGATCTTGAAGTAAGCAGGGAGGGTAGCCAGAGAGCTGACAGGAACGCCGGCCAGGACCAGTTTATAATCCCTGAACGGCGCTTTTTGGGAGAGAAGGGCAAAAGCCTCTATGATTAGGGGAGTATTCTTGATCGCATGTCCCGAGCTGACATGCAGCACGATCTTTTTCTTTTTATACCGCCTGTGTTCTTCGAGGAGGAATTTTGGGATGCCGTATGGAAGGGTTTTTATCTTTGAAAGTCCTTTTTGGCTGGGAACTATAATGTCGTTAAAGCTATGTAGGACCTTGATAGAGCTGACTATAACCATCTCAGCACGTTCCAGTATGTCCCGCGTCTGTTTCCTCAACTCTCCCCCGCTACCCGGATAAAAATCCGGATATAGAAACGGCGCAGTTCCGTGCGAAAAAGCGATGACTTTGCTTCTGGTAAAGGGAGGGATGGCTTGATTGACGGCCAGGAAGATATGCTTGGGATTCATCAACTCCTCTATTGGGACAGCGAGTTTCATCCAACCTGTTTTCGGCCTTAGTTTTTTTATAGCGAAATTGTCAGGCAAGGGAAGGTTTAGGTCGGCAAAAGTGTAGATGGTGTAGGCGTTCTGACGGTCCAGGCGCGAGAGGGCATTGACGAGCTCCCTGCTGACAGTGTAGTTGCCGAAACGTTCGTTCTGGTTGGCGAGAAGGCCTCCCCCGTCAATTGCGATCCTGTACATATCTTATGGAGAAGAACAAATAACCACCAAAGATGAGAGTGGCAATTACCTCGGTAGCGACGGTGATGAGGGCCGAAGCCCGGTAGCCATATATCGGTACGAGAATGATATTTGCTCCGATATTGATGGCCGCGAGCGCCGCAAAACCGCCTACCGCCCTTCTCTCCTCACCCTTGGCATAGATAGCGTTCAGAAAAACAGATGTCAGGAGCAGGAATGGCAAGGCCAGAATAAGGATATTCAAAACAGGGATGGATTCGGTGTAGCGGTCCGAGAAGAAAGCGCTGATAATGGGGCCTCCCGCGACCCATGTCCCGAGGACGACGATCAGTGACAGACCGGTAAGGAATAGGCTGTCGGCCAGGATCTTTTTTTTGAATTTGGCCAGACTCTCCCGGTAAAGGTTTCTGAAGGTGGGAATGGAACTGAAGTTGTAATTGGCTATCAAGAGGAGCGGCACTTCGTAGAACTTGTAGGCAGCGGAATAGACTGCCAGGCTAACCGGCCCCAGAATGTGATTGATAATGACGAAGTCGGCCTTGAAATAGATGGAGGCGAAAAAAGAGATCAGCGAGAAGACAAGGGATTTCCGCACCACCTTCCTGATGGTGGCGATGTCCCACCCCAGTTCAACCCGGAAAAACCGCCGCCGGGTCACCCAGAGGATGATAAGGCCGTACAGGAGGTAGTTGAGGGCAGTCAGGCCGAACACCAGGTAGATGTTCCGGGTGAAAATAAGCAGGATGATATTGCCGAGGATGAGGACGAGGTTGAAGACGATGGAGAAGACCGCCGGCAAATGGAGCTTTTTTTGCAGGGAAGCGATGATCAGAAAGAAGCCCGTGACCGCGTTATGGAAATAGAGGGTGGAAAAGATGACGATGACGCCGACTACCTCCCGGGGATAGTTGAAGATCAGGGCAGTGGCTACGGTCAGGATACTGACTACCACTCCGAGGGCAAGTCGGAGGGTGAAGATGTTGTTGAGGGTCTTTTTTTCCCTGATGGTTCCCTGAAGCAGGCCGTAGGGGGTAGTACCAAGATCCTCCCACGCGGCCAAGAGCCCGAGATGTGCCCACACCAGGCTGTATATCCCGAAAGCTTCCGGGGGCAGGAGGCGGATGAGGGTAACGACATAGAGAAAACTGACTGCCTTGTTGAAAAGCGAGGAAAAATTGAGCGAGCCGAAATTAAGCAGAAACTTCTTGTCGATCATGATTCACGATATCCAAATAATCACGGTATCCCTGCAGGATTTGCCGGTCCTTGCTATTCTTGGAATGCCTTATCCGTTTGATCTGCAGTGGCGTTTTTAGGGCCAGGTAGGTTTTTTGGAGAAAGTTGCCGTGTTCGCGGGCAAATAATAGTCTGTTCCTGGTCAGGTAATATTCCTTCTCGGTAAACTTTTTGGAGATCTCGAAGTGCTCATATTCGATGGCGGTATTGATCCCGACGCGAAGGCCGGCTTTTGTAGCCCGGTAGCAATATTCCACATCCTCATAATATAGAAAATACTGTTCGTCCAAGAAGCCGATCTTATCCACCGTCTTTTTGTTGATGAACATCATCGACCCGGAAACGAAATCACACGAACTGAAACGGGATGGGGGCTTATTATCGATAAGTCCGCCGCTCATGGACAGGTAATCGATTTTCCCGCCAAAATAGGTCTTGTCTCCCTGACGGAATGCACCCCCGAATATGTCGTACATGAACCTGGCATCCCCGATGTCCCGAGCGGTCAGGTTTATTAGGCTGACATCATGGTTCAGGAGCAGAAAGAGGTCCTTGCCGTCCTTAAGCGCCTGGACAATTCCCCTATTGGCTGCAGCCGCGAAGCCAATATTATGCCTTGAGTTGTCAAACAAGTACAGTTTGTGTCGGATCTTTGTCCTCTTAATTTCTTCCCTGAGCCTTTCAAGCTCCTTTTTGGGTGACTTGTAAGTGACCAGGATAACGGCGAGCTTCATTTATGCTTCATATTGTAGTACGCGAGGGCCAGATAAGTCAAAAGTTCCATATAAGCGAACCCCAGATCCAGAGGAATTCGGAACAATCCATCTTTGTAACCCTGGCTTTCGACGAAACGGGCATAGAACATGTGCGGAGGATAGAGGAATATTTTTTTCAGGGATGTTCGCTCGCCCTTTGCCTGTTTGGTCTTGGCCTCCCGCAGGGCATAACCGGTGAATTTGCCATACAACTGCGGGACGGAACGGTATGAATAGTGGAGGATTTTATTACGAAGCTCACCTACCTTAGCTTTACCGACATCGAACGGAGCATGGATCTGGGCCTTTTTTACTTTGGCTATTTTACGCTTAAACAGCCTTAGGAGCTTATAATCTTCTCCGCCGTATTTCAGGTGCCGGTTGAGATAATGATTTTGGAAAGGGATGATATAGCTGTCTGCTCCATCACGATTACTCGATAGGACCATATGGATTTCTTTCTTGAGAGAGGTACTGACAACTTCGTCAGTGTCCAGGGACAAAACCCAATCGCTTTTGGCTTTTGACAGGGCAAAGGCTTTTTGCCGGCCTTCGTGCTGGTATTTTTTCAGATACACTTTGGCGCCGTATTTTTCCGAAATGGTCCGGGTCTGGTCAGTAGAGTATCCGTCTACGACCACGATCTCATCAGCCCACCCCTGGACAGATTTCAGTGTATTTGCTATCACGCGCTCCGAGTTCTGGGAGATGACGACGACGCTGAGGGTAGGCTTCATTTTCTAGTATTAACTATCTTTAAAGTATTTAGGTCAACAGTATTAGTAAGCTTCTTTAGTATATCCGCTAACACCTTAAGGTTAATAATTCTTTTATGTTTCTCCTTAGAGGCGCAGAAACCAATCATTAAAGGCAACTTCTCATTTACAAAACAATAGTTAAAGATGACGAATGTTTTAAAACCGGAGCTAATCAGCAACTCATTTAATGTTTCTGTATCAAATAAGGATTTATGAAGTTGGGCCATCCACCAATCTGGTACTTGCTCTGGATAGCCATGTGTATATCTATAGACTTCTTCTAGGGTAAACGTTTTAGATGTTATACCTGGTTTTTTGTTTATATATGCATCAGCAACTTGTCTGAAATCAGGAATTCCGATAAAAATGATTAACCCGTCAGATCTAAGGACTCTATTGACATTTTTCAAACATTCAGGCCTTTCAAGATAGTAGAGGTGCTCAAAAAAAGCATTGCTAAAAACTATTCGAAATGTATTCGAAGGAAAAGCATCAAGCCTACTAGCATTATTGATAATATCCGATGCAGACGTTGGTCTTATATCAATATTTAAAAAGCCTTTCATTTTATTATCACCACAACCAAGATGTAATTTACGACTCTCCTTAAGAAGAATAGGTAATCTTATGCGATTTAACAAGCATCGGGATAGATTTAACAGATATTTAGTCTTTTTTTTTATGAAAGGTGTAAAACCCGAAGTCATTTAATATTAGTTATATGAAGGATTTTCAAGTTTGTCCATATAGAAATATAATGATCTTGAAAAGGCATCGGACCAGCCATTGGGGTTAAGATTGTGGTCATCGCCCGGATAAACAAAATATTCTGCATCTGCCTCCAGGTTTACCAGAGCTTTATATAGCTGATCAGACCATCTCAGAGGAACTGCATCGTCGTCCGTACCTTGATGGATCTGTATGGGAGCTTTAATCCATTTATAGTAACTGGGTGCAGAATAAAGATCAATGTCATAGTCCTTCTCGAAATTGGCCACAACTTTTCTTAAAGATTTGCCGTTATCTGCAAATTCATCTGTGAAGTAAAGTACAGAATATGGGAAGGGTTTGGATACGGGTGCCCATAAGACGGTCGGGTACGGCCTTCCGGTAATAGCCAGAATGGATAAAGCAATATGACCTCCATTGCTATGGCCCCATATAACAGTCTTGTCTATATTAGCCCCAACCCCGAGAAAACCGTTATTAGTCAAGGCGCCCTCTATGTTTTTTAAAGAGGCCAAGAGATTGAGGGCAGTGGTATACGTTTCAAATCTTTCTTCAATAGTGTCTGTTGAGGGCATGTCGGATTCACCATAGCCTAAGAAATCGGGAGCTATGGTTATGAAGCCGTTTCGAGCAAGTCCTTTGCTCACATTCATCGTACCAACACCGGTTGTATAAATTGAATGGTCAACAAAACCTCGGAAAAGCACAGCGACAGGGTATAATCCCTTCTGTTTAGGAATATTGATCATACCACTTACCTTTTTTCCTTCGCTTGTAAAATAGAACACTCGCGATTCAAATGATTCCTCCTCTTCAATTTTTTCTCCAATGGTTATTTGACTGCCTTCAAAGGTGGTATTTCTTAAATTATCAAAAGTATACTTTCTTAAAGGATAAGAAAATGGGGTTCCCTGTCCAACAAAAGGATTAAGTGTTCCAGTATTTAATCTTGCCAAAAAAAGACCAACCAGAATACCGAAGCCGGTAAATAAAAGCGGTAACAATATCTTTTTCATGCCCTTAGTGCAACCATTATACCATTCCCTTTTGTAGTGACCTTTACAGACTTAGTTGGCTCTATAGCCCCACCAAATCACCCCCCCTTGACGACTATAAACGGTTGGAAAATTTTCGAGACCATCAAATAATGAGATTAATGAGGTTACGTAAAATATTATTCCTTCTAATAATAGTGCCTATTATTATCAAGAGTCTAACTACCTCAGCGTATGCTGATGACAATTTTATTAAATCAGACCATAATCCGCTGATCATATCTAATCTCGATGGCAAAGAAATACTGCAAACAAATATCTTCTTAGACGAAGGGGTCTTCAAAGGGATATTCTCAGTGAAAAATAACAATAAGTTTTCACTTTATCTTGGACAGTCCGGAAACGGTTTTGAGTGGTTTTTAATAAAAGAGATATTGAGTTCAAATTATAGCCTTTTTGGAACAAGAGTACTAAAGATGTCGACTAACGATGTTAAGTTGTTTATAACAATAGAGAAAGAACAAGAACTGTATGAAATTGTGATTTCCGACTGTGACGCAGAATTCAATTGTAGCTCAAACCTAAAACCGGCACTTAAGTCAGATGGCAACACTTTAGAATCGAGAGGAGTGTCTAATGGTTTTCCGTTTTACGAAAACAATAAATACTACCTATTTTATGGATATTGGGGATCACAAGGCTTTCGTATTAACCTAGCTATATCCAATGACTTTATTAATTGGGACAAATGCTCTAGCTATATAACGCAAGATGCTGATGGGGCGTTCATCCTTAAGGACGACAATTCTTATAAACTATTTTTTCATAATGCTTATGGATACGGTATCTACGTTATGAGCTCATATGATAGACAATTGTCATGTAATATGACATGGTCAGATCCTGTAAGGGTTTTATATGGTAGTCAAAACTATGATAAGTATCATTTAATACAACCATCCATTATCAAGAGTGAACACAAGAGTAGGCTTTATTACTCCGGACGTGGTGATAATGGATGGACGTTAAATATGGCGACGAGTGAAGTTTTGACACAAGAAAAGCCGACAATTGTTTTAATACCCGGCTTATTTGGTTCCTGGAATAAAGACGCAATTTTACATGAGCGCAATGTCGAATTATCTGATTGGCAAATCAACCCAATTGCTAACGAGTATGTTGGTTTAATTAATACTCTTAATAACTTGGGTTATCAAAATGGTAAAGATTTATATATTTTCGCTTATGATTGGCGTAAAAGCTTAGAAAATTCTGCTAGCGACTTAGATAACTTTATTAAAGAGGAAATAGTATCTGTTAATCCGGACCAGACATTTAGTTTGGTCGGCCATTCTTTAGGGGGACTAATCGGCAGAATTTATGCTCAAAAGCATAAGCCACTTAATCTGGACAATATAATTACAATTGGCTCTCCTCATAAAGGAGTGGCACAGGTGTATAAAGCAGTAGAAGCCGGCGAAATTGATAGATATAACAATCTGGAGTGGTTAGCACAAAAAGTAATAATTCAGCTTTATAGAGATGGTATGAAAACCGACAGACAGGTTTTAAACGAAAAAATGCCTATCCTCAGAGATCTGTTACCAACTTATAATTATATTCTTAATGCTGACAAGACACCAATTACGATTGACAGTATGTCTATTAAAAACAATACACTTCTAAACTATAATCATTTTTTTCTTGATTCAGTCTTATTGATAAACACAGTTGTTGGCGAAAAAGGAAATACTCTTTCGGGATTTAGAGTTACATCTCCGACATTCTTTGACAAGCTGATGGGTAACTATATTGATGGTAGACCAGTAGAAAATATCTACGAAATTGGAGACTATGTTGTTACAGGCAAAAGCGCAAAAATAGAGCCAAACAGTAAAACTCTTTCTCTTGACCACGGAGAGCTTGTCTATAGAAGCCAGGGAATAAAGGAAATTCTTAACGCATTAGGGATTGAGAATAAAGAAAGCGACATTTCGGAAGGAGATAAAACCAACCTTTTCCCCTCCCTTATATTCCTAGTACGATCACCGATTGAACTCGAGGTTAAATTTGAAAATCAGATATTTTCCGAGAATAAAGGCGTAGTTTTTGTTGAGAATGCTCATCCCGGAAATTATGAAATGATAGCAAAAGGCAAGGAAAAGGGTCGTTATTCGGTTCTGATCGGATCCACAAATGAGAATTATGATAATTGGTATGAAATAGAAGGTGAGATAACATCTGATGACCCTACGGGAGAAAGAGATCGCTACTCATTTATATTAGAGCAGCATCGTAGTGAATTGAACTTCAAAGAACAGGACTTATTGAATGAACTAATCAATTATCTTGACTTTCTATTTAAGTCTATTAAGACAAAACACCTTCAGGATGCAATTGGTAATCTTAAGAAGGTTAGACTTGATGATGGAGAAAAGGTATGGAAATCAGATAATAAAGACTTAATAAGCGCTCACGAGAATATATTTAAAGCTATAAATAAAGAATCATCCACTATTAATAGAACCTTGCTGTTAAAGTCAATTTCGAAACTAGAAAAATTGTATGGTCAAATAAATGAGCGGAAGTTTAATAAACTATTGAGACTGAAAACTCGAGCCGACTTAGTTATTAAAACAAGATTAAAAGCTCTAGCAGAGAAGAAACTTATACAGAGAAATAATAAAAAAAAAGAAACATCTTATGACCTTCAGGTTTTACAAAATATTCAAACAAGAGTAAAAGAGGTAGAGGTGGCGATTCAACAACAAAGTTATGCTTATGCAGATATTTTGCTAAGATCAGTTGGTCATTTGGTAAAACTCATATAACAAGCAAATATCTCACCCACGTTATAGTGATCTAAGTTCCCATTACTTGATATACGATACCGACTGAAATTAAAATCTGCATTTATTTCGAAAATCTGAACGATATGTACAGTCTTATGGCCCTGGTACCAACCGCCGCGGTTGGAAAGGGCCTATTGGGAGGGGATGGAGAGAGCAGGAAAACGGTTTTTTTCATTGATTTTATTACATTCGTTATTGTAATTCCGGATACAGGGGTGTAGGATGTGAGGTTGATGAAAATTGAGTCGTTCGGGAATGACCATAAAGGATTGTTCTTTGAGGCACCGCAGAAGAGTGTGTTGGGGGATTTCACCCGGAACATTTTCTTCAACCGGTTCAACTTTGATCATGCCTCTCCCCGGCCGCGCCTGCGCCAAGCGGTGCAGTCGACCAGGGAACCGGACGTGCATATCAGGCATCTGAACTTTGACCCCGATGTCATTAGCCTGGAGGTTGTGGGTGCGGACGGATGGCTGAACCTGGAGGTCCCGTTCGGCGGCTATGACCTGGTGACGTGGGTCAGGAGCAGGGCCGGTCAGGGTTATGAGATCCCGCACTTTAGAACTACCCTTTATCCGCATATCTCCCCGGAACAGCTGGGTAAAATTTACAACTTGCTGATAGTCATGTATGAAAGGGAGAACCGCAAGGAGAGAGAGGCTCTCCAGGCCGCCATGCAAAGACATATGCCAGTGCTTGATTTCATCCAGGGGGCCGGGATGCTGGTGCGGGAAGGCAACGAGCCATTCTTCACCTACAGCCCGGAAGGGGCGAAGCTGAGATATAAGTATGAGATCGGACCATTAGATGACTCGACCCAGTGGGAAGCCCAGGTAATTCCGGGCTTTAATTCCCAGCGGTTCGAAATAGTCACCTTTGCCGGTCGGCTGGCTATACCCGAAAGGTTTAAGTATAACCCCTCATCCATCCTCTACAAAATCATAGCTGGCGTTTCGGTTCCCAATCTGCCTTTTGTCGAACTTGAAGCGAGGTTGGCTGAAGCCTGTCGGGAGGTGATGTCTAGGCCGGACGACGAGGATATATTAAGAAACGTCATCAATCCTTATGTGAGAATTGTCGCCCACGGATAATACTTTTTGATGGCGACTTATATTTTTTTTACGCCATTCTTACCTCTTTCTGTATTCCGGCTTTTACTATGTAGCCACTTTATAAGCTTTAACTGTTTTTAGCTCTGTTCGATGAAAGATCAGCGTGTAAGCGTAATTTTACCTGTCCGGAACGAGGAAGAAAATCTCGAAACGCTGATGTTACGCATTAACAGGACAATGAGGAGTTCTGCCTACGACTATGAGGTTATCGCCATTGACGACTATTCCCAGGACGGGAGTTTGGTACTGCTAAAGAAGCTGTCACAGGAATACCCTATAAGAGTTTACCAGAAGGAAGGCCCTATAGGGAAAGGCAGTTCCATACTTGAGGGTATCATTAAATCCGATCGATGCCTGCTTGTTATTTTGGACGCCGATCTTGCTTATCCACCGGAAGTAATTCCCGAGCTTCTCAGCAAACTGGACAAAAACGACGTGGTAGTGGGGGAAAGGATCTATATTAACGGCGAGCGGAGAATAAAAAAACTCCTGGCCTATGTGTTCAGGCGGTTCTTCGGTCAGAGTGTTTTCGCCCTGGACCTCGACGTGCAGTCCGGCATGAAGGCTTTCAAAAAAGAGGTGGTAGACAGCCTTGAACTGAACCCGGCCAAATGGAGCTTCGACCTGGAATTCCTATTGAAAGCCAGCCACGCCGGCTATCGGTTGGCCAGCTTTCCCGTGGAATACGGTTCCAGGAAAAAAGGTACGGGAAAAATGAACCTGCTCCTGGCTGGTGTCGAGCTGATGCTGGCTTCCTTAAGGTTTTGGATATTGCCTTTCAAGCCGTTCAAACCTGTCAAGGTCACAAACGGCGGCATTGCCCCGGCAGAGATCGGCTGGAAAAAACAGCGGTATCAGCCCTATACCGAACTGGACTTCAAGGATAGCGCTATCGAGACCGTTCTGCCTAAGCAGTGGGTGGCTTTGTCGGCTATGGCTCTCCTTTTGACCGTTCTGACTTTTTACAGTTGGCACCTGACCCTGGTGGTCATCATCAGCGCCCTGTCCGTTCTGTATTTCATGGACCTTTTGTTCAATCTTTATCTGATCGTTATCTCGCTCAGGCGCGACCCAGCAATTTCAGTGAGCTACCGCAGTATTGCCAGGGAGAAGCGTTGGCCGAAGTACACCATCATCTGCCCGCTGTACAAAGAAGCCGAGGTTTTACCCCATTTTGTCAAAGCCATCCAGAACATCAATTACCCGAAAGACAGGCTGGAGGTCCTTTTAGTCCTTGAGGAGGACGATCTGAAGACGAGGATCGCAGCCGGAGCGATGCATCTGCCGAGGTATTTTGAAAAGATAATCGTTCCCGAGAGTGACCCCAAAACCAAACCTAAGGCATGCAACTACGCCATGCAGTTCGCCACTGGCGAATACGTGGTCATCTATGATGCTGAGGACAGACCGGACCCTTTGCAACTGAAGAAGGCAGTGGTTGCTTTCCGTGAGCTCGGGGACAGGAATGTCGTCTGCCTCCAGGCCAAACTGAATTTTTACAATACCGACCAGAATCTCCTGACCAGGCTTTTCACCCTTGAATATTCTTTATGGTTCGACCTTGTGCTGACAGGACTGCACTCCATTTCCGCCCCCATCCCCCTGGGCGGCACTTCCAACCATTTCCGGCGGGAGAACCTGAAGCTACTCCAGGGCTGGGACCCCTTCAACGTCACCGAGGACTGTGATCTGGGGATCCGGCTTTTCAAATACGGCTACAAAACCAGGATCCTAGATTCCACCACTTGGGAAGAGGCCAACAGTAACTTTTTCGGCTGGTTCAGGCAGCGCTCGCGGTGGATAAAAGGCTATATCCAGACATATCTCGTGCATATGCGCCGGCCTCACGAGTTCATCAGTGAGTGGACCAACCCCCATCTGTTGACTTTCCAGCTCATAGTCGGCGGTAAGGTCTTGTCCATGTGGATAAACCCCCTGTTCTGGGCCATGACCGTGATGTATTTTGCCATGAGGCCGGTGTTCGGACCGCTAATAGAATCGTTGTACCTGGCACCCTTTTTCTATCTGGCCGTTTTCTCGCTGGTCTTCGGTAATTTCCTCTATTTCTATTACTACATGGTCGGGGCCGCCAAGAGGGGACAGTGGGAGCTCGTGAAGTATGCCTTCCTGATTCCGTTCTATTGGCTGATGATGAGCGTCGGTTCATGGATAGCCCTATACCAGTTGATAATCAAACCCCACTACTGGGAGAAGACCAGGCACGGGTTGCACCTCAGATATGGAAACGTGGTCTAGGAAGAATGTTGCTGAAACCCTCAAACTGATGGCCGCGCTCATGGCGGGCAACCTGGTGAGCCTTGTTTTCAATGTCTATATCGGCCGGGCCTTGGATTACGGGACCCTGTCGGTGGTGGCGGTCATGAATACCCTCTGGTACCTGGCCGCCATAGCTTTCAACGCCCTGAACGCCACCGTCAACCAGAGGGTGGCCTATCTGTCAGCGCATGAAGGGGAGGGGGCGGCGTTCTCTTTTTACCGTGGAACAGCCGGCCGGACGTTTGCCTACGCTTTGACTGCCTCCGTCCTGTTGATACTCTTGGCGTTTCGTCTCGGGCGGTTCCTGAACATCGGCGACCCTTTGGTGTTGGTCAGTTTTTCCCCGGCCATGGTGGCCGGCCCGCTCATTGCTTTGAACATCGGTTATTTTAACGGCCGTTTCCGGTTTGGCCTGACCGCCCTGGTGATAATTGCCGAGGCTTTGGTCAAGCTTTTCCTGGCCGTTGGCCTGGTCAATGCCGGAATGAGCGGCCTGGTTTACTTGTCGATTCCGGGTTCTGCTCTGGTGTCGGTCCTTCTTTCCCTGGTCTTGGTCAGGATGATGGGTGATGAGCCCTTGGATCATAAGGGGGGCAGTTTTCCCCGAGGTTTCTTTGCCGGGGCATTGATGACGGGCCTGGCTGTCAATGTTTTCCTGACCCTGGACATGGTGCTCGTCAAGCATTTCTTTCGGGCAGAGATTGCCGGCCAATACGCCCTTTTGGCTTTAAGCGGAAAGATGATCTTCTTTGCCGGCTCCCTATTAAGCAACTTCATGCTGTCATTTGTGGGCAGGGACCTCGGGGCGGAAAGGGATACGGCTCCCACCTTCCGCCGCATCATGGCCGGGGTCCTGGCAGTGGTGGCTTTCGCCGTTTTGCTTTTTCACTTCTCCGGGCACATTTTTCTGCCTTTGGTTTTCGGGGAGAAGGCTTTGGCCGTATTGCCATACCTGAGGACCTATTCACTGGCCATCGGCCTCTTGACCCTCTCAAGTACCATTGTCTATTATCACCTGGCCCGGAACGAATACCGCTATACTTTTCTGTCTCTGGCCGCCTCGGCGGTGATGGCAGCCGGGATCGTTCTGAACCACGGCAGCCTGGGTATGGTGGTGCGGGTGATATCCGTCGCCGCTGCCCTCCACCTGGTCATAGTGGCGGGTTGGCATATTTTGGAAAGGCACTGGAACTTTATCCTGAGGGGGGTGGTGGACCTGATGCTGGTTTTTGTGCCCGCCCCGAAAAGCGTTCCCGGCAAAAAGTCCGGTCTGAGAATACTCATCTATAACTGGCGGGATATCCGGCACAGGTATGCGGGCGGGGCGGAAGTGTACATCCATGAGCTTTCGAAAAGATGGGTGGCTGGCGGGAACAAAGTGACGGTTTTTTGCGGCAACGACGGACATCATCCCCGGCAGGAGACAATGGATGGGGTGGAGATATACAGGCGAGGCGGCTTTTACCTGGTGTATATCTGGGCCTTCGTCTATTACCTGTTCCGTTTCCGGGGACAGTACGATGTAGTCGTTGATTGCCAGAACGGTATCCCTTTCTTTACCCCCCTGTATGTCCGCGAAAAAACCTATTGTCTGATGTTCCACGTGCACCAGGATGTCTTCTACCGTTCATTGGCCAAGCCGCTCGCTGCTTTGGCCAAGTTGCTTGAATCCCGGTTGACTCCTTGGGCTTATAGCGAAACTCCGTTCTTGACGATTTCTGAATCCAGCCGGAAGGGCATCCGGGAGCTTGGACTCGGCAGGAAGGGTATCCATGTCGTCCATCCCGGGGTGAAGACGGGCAAGCTTGCTCCCTGGCGGAAGTCCGCCAAGCCGTTGGTCGTCTACGTCGGCCGGCTAAAATATTACAAGAGCCTGGATGTTTTCATCAGGGCGGCTAAAAAACTCAGTGGGATGGTGCCGGGGATAGAGTTCGTCATTGCCGGGGACGGCGAAGAGCGGGAAAGACTGCGCCGGTTGGCCGAAGGCCTTGGTGTTCTGGACCGGGTAAGCTTCTGGGGGCATGTGTCCGAGGCGGAAAAACAGGAGTTGTACCAACGGGCATGGGTGGCTGTCAACCCGTCATTCATGGAGGGATGGGGGTTGACCTCTATTGAAGCGAATGCCTACGGTACGCCGGTTGTTGCATCGGATGTCCCCGGCCTGTCGGACTCCGTCCGTAATCCGAGCTCGGGTTTTGTCGTCCCATACGGGGACTTTCATGCCTTTGCAGCCAAGATAAAACTTTTAGTGGATGACAAGAAGACCAGGAAGGACATGTCTGCGAAGGCCTACGACTGGGCGTCAAGATTCAGCTGGCAGAAAAGTTCCCAGGCAGCCCTGGACATATTGCGGAAATGAGCAGCAGACTGATTCTGTCTTTTGTGCTCGGGGTGGCGGCCCTATTTTATGGCCTGACCCTCAGGGGAGTGGTCGGCAATCCCGACGCTACCGCCATCAAAAACAGGTATGAGAAAGCGGCAAGCCCTTTCGAGTCTTCGTCCGAGAGAGGGAGGTATGCCCTGATCTACAATCTGGCCCACCGGCAAAGTTTTTCCCTGACGCAGCCCTGGGCGGACGTATCCAATCCTGACGTCGGCTACCATGAAGGCAGGTTCTATATCTTTTTCCCACCCGGGGTATCCCTTCTCTCCCTGCCGTTCTTCCTGTTCGGTGCCAGGTTCGAGCTCGGGCAGGTGGCCGCCTATGCCACGGTGCCCATATTCGCCACCTTCACCCTCCTGTTCCTGTTCCTGATCGGTCGCCGGATCCTGAAATTATCCGCCGGTGTGTCGGTGCTCGCAGTCCTTGTTTATGCGTTTGCCTCGACCTCGTGGAGCTATGCCGTCACCCTTTTCCAGCACCATATCACTGCCTTCCTGATGATATCCTCTTTTTATGCCGCCTGGCACTATAAAAAAGGCAGGAAGCACAGCGCGCTCGCGGCGGTCTATGTTTTTGTGGCCTACGCCCTGGCGATATTTGTCGATTACCCGAATGCGGTCCTGATGCTGCCCGTCATGGCCTATTTTTTCCTAACATCGGTTGGGCTGTTAAACACGCGTCAGGGATTGCGGCTGACCGTCAAACCCGTCTTTGTAGTTGCGCTCTCGATATTCCTCGCCGCCACCGGGATGCATGCCTACTACAACCGGGCCAACTTTGGGAGTCCCCTGCGCCTCAGCGGGTCTCTGGCCGGATATAAAGAGATCAAGGAGCTCGAAAAGGACAAAGTCGGCAAAAAAACGAAAGAGGAGCTGATCCGGGAGGAACTCGCGGGCAAGGGCCCGTCAGGCTTCTTTTCGGAAGAGAAGCTTCCGAGGGGCCTCTATACACTTCTTCTGGCTCCCGACAAAGGGCTTCTGTTCTTTTCCCCCATCTTTCTCCTGGGTATCTGGGGCGCGATCAGCGCAGCAAGCTACAACACCAACCGGGAAAAGTACACCCTGTTCGCTCTCGGCCTGACGAACATCTTCCTGTATTCGAGTTTCGGCGACCCATGGGGTGGCTGGGCATATGGACCACGCTATCTTATCCCGGCCATGGCGGTGTTGTCCCTGATGGTGGGCTACTGGCTTGAGAACTGGCGCCATCTTTGGCTCGGGAATGCCGTCTTCCTGCTTTTATTCTCCTATTCCGCCGCCGTCTCGCTCCTTGGGGTACTGACCAGCAACCTGCTGCCGCCCGGGGTGGAGGCCAATTTTCTTGACCTAAGGTACGGTTTCGGCATCAACGTCGAATACCTGCTCCGCGGATTAAGCGGGAGCTTTGCCTATAACAGCTTTCTCCGGGGAAAGCTGACGCTTCTTCAGTACTACCTGCTTTTGTACTTCCTATTAATGGGTATAGTGGTATCAGTTTTCGCTTACTTGAGAAGGCATGACCATTGACCTGAGGTTGAAGAAAAAAGATCTGAAAAGGCTGAAGCGGTTGGTTGACCGGATCATCTCGCTGAAGGGGGCCCTCGTCCTATCCCTGCTCTTTAGCACGGCTGCCATTGCCTATGCGTTCTTCAAGGATTACATCATTATCTATGGCGATGCGGAGTCGCATCTCAATATCGCCAAGCGTGTCGTCCACAGCCTGACGCCGGGGATGGCCCAGCTCGGAGGCATCTGGCTGCCCCTGCCGCATCTCCTGATGCTACCGTTCGTCTATTTCAATTTCCTATGGAACACGGGCCTGGCCGGATCCATCGTCTCCGGGGTAAGTTATGTGGTCACCGGCCTCTACATCTACCGGATAACGCACCTCATGACCAAAAATAACCCGGCCTCGTTTGCGGCATTTCTGGTCTTTGCCCTGAATCCGAACGTTCTTTATATGCAAACGACACCCATGTCGGAGATGCCGCTCCTGATGTTCATGACGCTTTCCGCCTATTACTTCTTCCGCTACCTGGATGACCGGAAGAACTTCAATTTTCTCCTCGCCGCCGCGGCGTTCGGTTTCTGTTCCACCCTCTCCCGGTATGACGGCTGGTTCCTGGTGGGGGGGGAGGCCGCTGTTCTTTTCCTGACGAGCGCCCGGAATTTCTTCAAGGATTCTGAGATCCGGCAACAGCTCATGGGCAAGCTTATCCTTTTCAGCACGGTGGCCTTTTTCGGGATCCTGTTATGGATGTTCTGGGACTGGCTCATACTCGGCGATCCCTTTTACTTTACGAACAGCCAGTTCTCTGCCCGCACCCAGCAGGAGGAGTGGTTCAAAAGAGGTGAACTGCCGGCCTACCGGAACGCATGGCTGTCTTTCCTGTATTATTTCCTGACCTCGATGAGTAACTCCGGCCTCCTGGTCTTTGCGGTGGCGGTCTTCGGGTTATACCGGTTTCTGAAGGTCAGGTATCCGTACAAGCGGCTGGCCTGGACCTTCATCCTTATGATCCCATTCCTGTTCAACGTATTTACCCTGTATATGGGCCAGTCGGTCATCTTTTTGCCGCACATCACTCCCGCCGATTTTGAATGGACGCTGTTCAATGTCCGGTACGGGTTGATGGTGGTGCCGGCAGTGGCCTTCTTTGTCGGGTTCCTGTTTTACCGGGGCAGCCCGAATATGCGCAAAGTCGCCTCTGTCCTGTTCGCGGTGCAGATGGTCCTGTACCTGGTGGGGTATTCGCCGGTCATCAGTCTGGAGGACGGCAAAAGAGGATTGTCCGAGGCCAAGAGGACAGGGGCGGAGGCCTGGCTCAGGGAAAACTACCGGAATGGCCTAGTGCTTCTGGATGACTATGCCCGGACGGTCAGCATCATCCGGAGCGGCATCCCTATGCAGAACGTCATCTATATCGGCAACAAGCCCTATTGGGAGGAATCCCTAACGGAGCCGGAGAGACATGCCGACTGGATAGTAGTGCAGGAGAATGACACAGTCTGGGAAAACCTGTATAGTAGCCGGGAGGCAAAGGAAAAACTATACCGCAGTTACCGAAAGGTCTACACCTCGCCGAACATCATCATCTTCAAAAGAATGGACGACATCGCCAGTAAATAGGACGGGGATTAAAAGGTAAGGATGTTCTTGATGCGTTCGAAATCCGCCAGCACATAGCGGCCCCGCACTTTGCTCACCATGCCCTCCTTCATCAGTTTATAGATCTCCCGGCTGACGGTTTCGCGGGATATCCCGGCCATGGAGGCAATTTCCCGGTGGGAGATATGGAGGTCGATGGTGACGGTCTTGCTGTCGGGTTTGCCCATCGCCGAGGCATAGCTGTACAAGGACATGAGCACCTTGGTAGTGGCGGTGGAGAGCATATGGTTCTCCAGGACTCTGAGGGTATTTTCAAACCTTTTCGTAAAGTGATCGGTCATCTGCATCAGCAAGTGATGGTCTTTTTGCAGGTGATCCAAAAGGGCCGACCTTTCTATCCTCCAGGCCTGGGTGGGGCAGAGCGCTTCGAAACTGAACCGGTTGGGGAGCTCGCGGGTGGAGGTGATGATAGGGAAGTGCTGGTTGGTGGTGAAAAGGAGGAGGGTCTTCTCTTCGCCGTTGTTGGAGACCGCGTACTGCTTGACGCAGCCCTTCTTGATGAAGTAGCAATATTTGGGGAACTCGTCGTCCGCACGAATCACTAACTCATTCTTCCGGAACTCGCAGAGCTTTTGTTTCTCAATAAATTCAAATGCCTTCAAGATGGTTGGGTCCACGTCTGTAAATAATTTTAAGATATTGTAATTTAAAAGACAATAGGTGTAAGTGATGCTTGTCACAAAGGGATTTTCTGCCATCCAGGGCATATTTGTGTGACAAAATACCTAATAGAAAGTTATCAACGGTTACTGAAAAAAAACGAGGCGGTGCTATAATGCGCGTAATATTTACTCCTGAAGGGGCCTTATAAAAATACTATGAGGGGGGTAATCAATAAATTAACGCTAGCCACTCCTCTCCCCGAGGCGATATCCCTTTTATTCCCAGAAGACCTGATAACTATTACCAAAGACATAGGGATAATAAATTACAAGTTCAATTTTCACAGAGGGGGGATGAAAGTATGAGAAGGATAATCGTCAGCCTGTTTATTATTGCAGCCATGACGGTCACAACCATAGGTGCAACCAGAGCTTATTTCAGCAGCCAGGACACCATAACAGGTAATACTTTAGGTGCAGGAAAACTTAAAGTGATTCTACGGGCAGATAGCGGCAGCACAGTACCGATAAATATTGCCAATATGGCTCCGGGTATTTGGTCTTCCCTGACGAATATTGGTGTTGAGAACCCCAACACCCCAGATAGTACCATGCCTCTGAAGTATAGATTTTACGATCAGAAAACATCAGAGAGTGTTGGTGGTTTTTATGACAAGATCTGGGTGCGAGTTCGTCACACATGGGCAGGTACACCGGGAACATGGCCAATAGTCTGGGAGGGTAAACTTAAGGATTTGTATATTGACTCTCCTACCTATTCGATAACTGCGCCAACAGGTGGTTTGAACGTTTGGAATACGCATGTTTATCAACTTGAGTTTAAGCTGGATGAAGGGGCGAGTAATACGTATCAAGGTCAAAGCGCAACCTTCGATCTGGTAGTGTACGCAACCCAAGTGAACAATCCGGGTTGGTAAGTTGAAGATTTAGACTGGTTGCGCAAGAGTTCTAGGCCTTGCGCAACTCCCTAAGTCTTTACCGGCATGACCAAACTGAAAAAAGCCTTAAACGTTTTTTACTCCGTAGTCCTGGTATTCCTTGTGATAGTGGCCTCTCTCGTGGCCCTGACCAATTTCGACCTATCATGGGGCGTCAAGGTCTTCAACGTCCAGTCGGGCTCCATGGAACCGAAGCTCCCCACGGGCAGCATCGTTTTCACCCTGCCCGCCGCGAGCTACAACGGCGGAGACATCATCACCTTCAAATCGGATAAGGACCGGAAGGTAAAACGCCCGAAGTATACCACCACGCACCGGGTGGTGAGGCCGGTAAAAGTGAAAGGCGAGACCTACTATGTCACCAAAGGCGACGCCAACGCCGTTCCCGATTCGGAGAAAGTCAAAAAGGACCTGGTTCTGGGAAAGGTCGTTTTCTCGATTCCCCTGATAGGCTACCCCGTCAACTTTGCCAAGACCCTGCCCGGGCTTATTTTCCTGATAGTCATCCCGGCGACCCTTATCATCTATTCGGAGCTCATCAGCATTAAAAACGAGGCCTTCAGGCTGGTGAAGGAAAAGGTTAGGAAAAAAAATGAAAAAAAGAATAATTAAGCTGCTGTTACTATTTCTCGTCATGGGATTAAGATTGATCTCCAGTACTAACTCCTATTTTACCGACACCGCTACGATAACCGGCAACTCTTTTTCGACAGGATGTTGGGAAACGCCCGCCAGCGCTTTCTTAACTGCTCCAACAAACAACTCGGTTTTCGAGGAACAGTCAGGTGGCTTTTATGAAACCGCTTTTACCGCTTCGTCCGCCACCAGTTCCTGCCCTGTAGCCGAGATAACCAATACATTTAAAGTCTATACCGACTCTGCACTAACTACCGAGTATTATTCAGAGGGATTTCCTGGCGACGTTAACAAAGTCCTGAATTTATCAGCGGGTGAGTATTGGTGGAAGGTTTCCTCGTCCGACCAATATGGAAATGCATCCGATAGCGCTGTCTGGCACCTGACTGTTGTAAAGCCGACTGTTCCCTCCGGGCCATCAGCAGGGGATGTTGTTATCAACGAAGTAATGTGGATGGGAACTGAAAAAAGCACCCAGGACGAATGGATCGAACTCAAAAATATGACGGGTGAAGCAATAAACTTATCCGGATGGAAAATAGACAATGCCCTTAGTGCTGGTGGTCAGCTTACCATTTCTTCCGGTACACTTCCGGCAAACGGGTACTTTGTTGTCGGCGGTAAAAACGGTGCCGCCACACATCTTAAAAATGATCCAAACCTGACGGTTTCAAACATCAGTCTGCATAACGAAAGTAACGGGCATCTTGTTCTCCGTAACGCCAGTGGAACTGTCATAGACCAGGCTATGGGTGTTAGCGGTTGGCCGGCGGGTTCTCTTACTGGCTCGGAACCTGATAAGGTTTACAGGTCAATGGAGCGAAATGCAACAACAGGAGATGGACTTAGTACGGGTAGCTGGCACACATGTCTTTCTCCCGGATGCACCAGCACCGACTTTTGGAAAGCCGGAGACGGCAGAACGTATGGTACGCCAGGCGGAGCAAATCTGTCCGAGAACGACCCTTCCCTATATCCGGTCATGGAAAACCAGGTGGTCATCGAGACCACGGTGACCGTGACGGAGCCGACACCCACCCCGACACCCGAGCCGACCGCCACCCCGGCGCCAACGCCTGAGCCAATTCCTGAACCGACACCTGAACCGACTCCGGAACCGGCTGCCGAACCAATACCTTCTCCCACGCCCGAACTGACTCCGGAACCGACCTCCGAGCCCGCTTCGGAGCCCGTGCCTCCGGAACCGGCCATCACCAATGAGGAAGCCGATCAGGGAGAATTGGTCGGCTACATTATCACGCTGGCCTAATTAATATGACGAAAACGTTAACCAAGTTATTTTTTTTACTTTTGTTCCTTGCCTACGCCCCGGCTGTCCTGGCGCAGGACCTGACCGTGACCTGCTATGGGGGTGGCAGTTGCACCAAAAGCGGGGCAGACCCCCTGTTTGCGGCCTCGGAGGCATTGTATCCGGGCATGAGCCTCGCTAAGACAATCCGGTTCGTCAACAAAAGCTCTTCGTCTCAGAACATCGGCCTCAGCGCGTCCGGGGCAGTTCAGGATCCATCTGCCTGCCAGTTGGACGGGAAGCTAGGGCTGGAAATAAGACAGGTCAATTCCAGCCCTCCGGCCAAACTGGTCTATACGGACAGCCTGAAGAATTTTTATACGGCCGGCGAACTGACGCTCGCTTCCTTTGCCCCTGAGGCTCTCGAGGATTTTACCTTTACCGTATATATGGACAGCGCTCTCGGTAATGAGTGCCAGGAAAAGGAAACCAAATTCAATCTGACCCTGGGTTTTTTGGGCACGAACAGCTCTGACGGAGGCGGCGGCGGAGGTGTTACCACCACGACATCCACGGATACGGGATCGGTACTTGGCGCCGGAGTGGAGCCTGTGGGCTCTGTTTTAGGGACGGCCGCTACTAAAAAGACAGGCCATATAAACGGGGGCTTACAGACGGAAAGGAAAAAAAGCCTAGGCAGGATTCTGGGGGTGGAAACGGCTAAGGCCTGTGAAGAGTGCCGGTGGCAGGAGATACTTTTGGGATTGGCTGTTGCCCTGTTCGTTTATTACCGCTATCTTGTCAAAAAAGCCGCTCCCATCCGGGCCATAACAGGGGCGGTTCTGATAGGGATTGCCTTTTATGCGGCCTTCCTCTGGCTGAATCGTGATTGCCCGGTCGGACCCTGGGGGGAAGGTATGACACCTGTTCTTTGCCGCTATTTCTGGCTTCTTGACCTTATCCTGGTCCTCGGAATCTCTTGGCTTTGGCATCTCAGGCGGCGTATGGCATAATTACCTTGATGAATAGGATAATTTTATTCATTGCCTCTGTGTTCATACTTTTCCTGGCCGAGTTAATGGGAATAGACGAGCTTGTTATCCCAATAAGGCAGACGGAGTCAACCCCACTGACCGTTACCCGGGTCATCGACGGAGACACCATCGAACTTGCGAACGGGGAAAGGGTGAGGTATATCGGTATTGACACGCCGGAACTGAACAGCCGGGGTAGGGAAGAGGCGGAATGCTTTGCCCGGGAGGCTTTGGAGAAGAACAGGGAGCTTGTATTACGGAAAGAGGTCAGACTGGAAAAGGATGTCAGCGACAGGGACAGATACGGGAGGTTGTTGCGTTATGTGTATGTGGCCGGGCCGGAAGGCAAAGAGGTCTTTGTGAACAAGCGTCTGGTGATAGAAGGCTATGCCCAGGCGGCCACCTTTCCGCCCGATGTCGGGTTTGCCGATGAGTTTCTCGCGGCACAGCAAGAAGCAAGGGCAAAATCCAAAGGCCTTTGGAAAAAGTGTTTATAGTAAAAAGTATAGTTGAAAATAACAAGCCTTTGTGCTATCCTTGTATTTTGATGACTGGTATAGCGAAAAAAATCAAGGCCATTCTGGGAAATCCTAAAGTCCATACTATATTAACTCTCACCGCCTTTTTCTACTTGTCTATAGTTTCTTTGATGCTTGCCAAGACGATGCTGGTAAGTGCCCAGTAGGCTGTATGTCCAGAATCAGGCAATGGTTGGGATAAGGTTGATAAAATCGAGGCTGTAAGCTACGCATATATTATTCCCGAAGGTAAGTTAGTAGTCGAGTGGTGTTATAAAGCTGCCAATACTGTCAACTATAGTAATGTTAATCCTCCTCAAGAGGGAACAATTACGATAAATAGTACCGTAACTAACCAGAATGGTAACACTCAGGAGATTAGCCATGCTAGTTTTAGATTAGAAGATCCAGCTACCCCGACTACGACGAATACACCTACCCCGACGGATACCCCGACTCCTACTGACACTCCCACGCCTACGTATACCCCAACGCCCACGCCAACGGATACGGAAGATCCGAAAGATCCCGAGAAGCCGGATCCAACACCAACTAACACTCCGACACCGACCAGTACGCCGACACCCACGGCTACACCGACTGCAACTCCGACCCCGACCACAGCCCCAAGTAACGGCGGTGGTGGAGGGGGAGGAAACGGTGGCGGTTCATCTTCCACTCCGGAAAGCCCCTCTCCCACGAACCCGGTTGTCCTGGGAGCGGTTGCAACGTCACAACCCCAGGTACTGGGCGTCCAGGACAATTACAACCCCCTGGTGGAAGGCATCCAGAGGACATATGGCGGCGTGTTGGGTGCCAAGGACAAGAAGCTGCCCAAAACAGGCGCTGACAATCTTCTGGCTGCCAGTGAAAAGCTCCCTTCCGGGAACGAAGCGGTAGCGGGAGTAAGCCTCATGATCGGCAAGCTCGGCCTGCACCAGCAGGTCTACCGTGCGGAAATGATGGGCAATGAATATCTGGTGGGTGACGGGGAAGTCCTTGAAGCAGGGAACAACGTCTTTTACGGTCACAATTCGGCTGGCCTATTCGGAGATCTTTATACCCTGGCGGCCGGAGACCAGATAGTTCTGGCCAAAGTTGGCGAAGCAGTGATCTATACCGTGGATTCGGTGCAGGCTGTTTCCCAGAAGGAGGCATCGGTCCTCTCCGGTAACTCCCGTGATGAGATCGCTCTTATCACCTGCGCCCAGGCCGACCCGGACCTCAGAATAGTAGTTAGAGCATCAGTTAATCAGTAAAACTATGGCCAAAACAGGCAGACCGAGAAAAACCCAGACCAAAACTTCAAATACAAAAAATGGCCGGCAGAATATCCTGACCGCCCTGTTGATAGTCGGGCTTTTGATCCTGTTCATCGGCCTTTTGAGGGTGAATGAGAACCGCCGCAGCCAGAACGCAAACGGCGGCCGCCCCCCGGTCACGGAAGGCCTGGCACCCACCCGGACAGAAAAAGAACTGGACCTTCCCCAGGGTTGGAGGGTCAAGCCAAGCGCATCCGACAGGGTGGAAGTCAGGGTTGAGAAGCAGGTCCGCGAAGGGGAGTTCGTTCCCTCGGTCGTCCTGATCAGGAACCAGGCCGAGGTCGGTGACCCGAACGAGTATACATACCGGCTCATCCAGGGAGCCTATTCCGCCATTCCCGCGCTTAGCTACAGCAAGGATTTTGTCACCACCAAGGACAACTATTATCTGCGGGTCCTGGGCGGCAGCCACGTTTCCAACGGGCAGGCGGTCAACCTGGAACAGAGGATATATGTCAGGAGAAACACTGTTTACACCATGACCGGCTCCTTCACCGAACCGGGCCTGTCAGAGGAGGTCCAGGACATATTCGATTCTCTCTACGGGAATTACCTGAGGTGACACTTCAATCCACTTTGATATAATAGGATTAACCTTCTTTTATGGTCGCTTAGCTCAGTTGGCAGAGCGCTCCGTTCACATCGGAGAGGTCGAAGGTTCAAATCCTTCAGCGACCACCCTATCCGTCAGAAAGCCTTTTTCTTATTCCCAGGAAAATGTATGAGGCAAGAATGCTCGAACCGCCCTGCGAAATGAACGGCAGCGGCACCCCCACTACCGGCAGAAGCCTCAGGTTCATGCCGACATTGAAGGCGAACTGAATAAAGAAGAAGGAGAAGACGGCGACGGCATAATATTTGGCCAGCCTGTCCGTCCGAGAGGAACTGATGTCTGCCAATAGACTGCTAAAGAAAAGGAAAAAGACGGTCAGAAGGATCAGTGCGCCGAGCACTCCGAATGCCTCGGTCAGGGCGGCGAAGACAAAATCCGTATTCGCCTCGGGCAAGAACATCAGCTTGGACTGGGACGCTCCCAGGAACCCCTTGCCCAGGAGGTGGCCCGAACCGATTGCGATGACGGACTGCAGGGAATTGTAGTTGATGCCTGTCGGATCAAGCTGGGGGTTGAGGAAGGAGGCGAGTCTTTGAAGCTGGTAGGGCTTGAGGATGCGGCTGAAAAGCCACAATGCCGGTACAGACAGTCCCGACAGGACCAGGAGATGCCTGACTGGCACACCGGAATAGAAGATCACGGAGAACAAAGCGAGGAATAATACGAGCGCCGTCCCCAGATCGGGTTGTTTGAAGACCAGGGCCACCGGTACAGCCATGACCAGAAGCGTTCTCAGGAAGGACCAGATGTTTTTCACGGGAGACATGACCAGGACGGAGCTTAAGAAAAGGGCGAAGAAAGGTGCTGCCAGCACGGAAGGCTGGAGGCCGAAACCGAAGATGAAGAACCAGCGGCGTGAACCTCTGGTCGGATCCCCTGCCAACAGCAGTAACAGAAGCAGGGCGGCGCCGAGGACAGAGAGGGGGCCGCTGAACCTTATCAATATCTGCCGCTCTACCTTTTGCAGCAGGATATAGGAAGACAGTCCGATGAGCATGAACAGGAGATGGGAGCCGGCACTCTCCAGACCGAACAGGTACTGCGTCAGGATGCCAATGATGCTCAGCGATATGGAGAGGATGACGGTTTTATCCTGCACTACTTTATTTCAATCTTGTTGACGTCTTTAAGCTCTATCTCGGTGGCCAGGACCTTCTGTTTAATGAGATCGACGTATTGTTCCGGTACCTTGGGTATGACCAGTTTGATCGTATCTTTGACGTTGTAACCCAGCGTCTGTCTTTCTTTCTGTATCTTCCTGATAAGGTCGCGGATCTCACCCTCCCATCTGAGCGCGTCGGTAATAGTGGTATCCAATTTCGCCGCCGACTTGGCCCCTTTTTGGAAAGTGACCTTTTTGATGTTGAGTTCCTGCGATAGGAGATCCTCGTAACCGGCCAGATTTCCGGACATTTGGGGGAATAGCTTATCGTCCAGGGTGAAAACGGCCCCCGCCAGAGGCTGCCGGACTTTCAGTTCCCGCCTTTTTCTTTCTGAGTGGCCAAGTTCCGCGATGGCCCGCACCTTTTTCATGTCCTCGTTCAAAGGTCTCGAATACAGGCCTTCGGCAATCACCGGCCAACTTTCTAGGTGGACGGATGCTTGTTCACCCCCAAGGAGGCTATATATCTCCTCGGAAAAGAAAGGCAAGAACTGCGACAGCAGTATGATGGAGCTATGCAGGATGTAGTAAAGCGCCGAGTAGAATGCTTCCTTATCCTTGTCGTCGGCGCTGTTGTTCCAGACACGGTTCCGGCTGAGGCGCACGTACCATTGGGAGATGTCCGCGACGAGTTCCTCGAGGGCTCCCGAGGCCTTTTCCGGATCGAAGTCGGACAGGTATTTCTTGACCTGTTTTTCGGTCTTCTTCAGCCTGGATAGGGCCCAGCGATCAAGGAGGGCCAGGGATGCCTTGTCCAGGTCCTTTCCCGGCCGGGAAGGTTTTTTCCAGCCGTCGAGTTCCGAGTAGGTCAGGAAGAACTTCAGGATGTTCCAGAGCGGGATGTGGAATTCCCTCTTGGTCTCCTCGGCTTTTTGGAAACCGAACAATAGGTTCTTTTTCGGGTCATGCCGCACATACAGCCATCTCATGACATCAACTCCTATCCGGTCCGCTCCTTCGTTGAACTCTATCATGTTACCCCACGACTTGTGCATTGGCCGGCCTTTCTCGTCTAGGAGGGTGCCATAACCGAGCACTGTTTTGAACGGGCGTGTCCGTTCAAGAACAGTGGACATCGCTATCAGAGCGTAGAACCAGTTTTTGAACTGCCCGGGGAAGCTCTCGGTAATGAAATCGGCCGGAAACCACTCCTGCCAGTATTTCCGGTCGTCAGTATAGCTTACCCGCCCGGTCTTGGGGTCAATGAGGGTGGAGTAGGGTACAATACCGGCATCCAACCACGGATTACCGACGTCGCCTATCCTAAGGCTTCTACTCTGGCAATATGTACAATCTATTTGAACTTCATCTATCCAAGGTTTATGGGGAGTGTGTCCCTCGAATTTGTCCCAGCCTTTCACCGCTCTTTTCTTCAGTTCATCACGACCACCGATAACCTCGAACCGGCCGCACTTTTCACATTCGTATATGGGTAACGCGAGGCCCCAATACCGGTTCTTTTTGCTTATCAGCCAGTCGTGCATATTATTCAGCCAGTCAAGCTCGCGCTCTAACCCGAACTTGGGTATCCAGTGGATCGACTTTGCCACCTCGATCATTCTTTCTCTCAGTGTCTGATTGTCTTTGGCTTTAGGATTTTGGTTTTTGGATTTCTTATCCATCGCGATATACCACTCGTCTGCCACCTTCCAGACGAGCTCCGTCTTGCACCGCCAGCAGGCGGGGTAGCGATGGGTGAAATCTTCGATCTTGAAGACCCAGTTTTCCCCGTGAGTCTTTTCTCTTTCCTGAAGATAATCCAGAATAAGGCGGGGATTGGTTTTGGCGTTCTGTCCGGCTAAAAATCCCATGTGGGGCAGGTAGCTGGCGTCGTCGGCGATGACGGGGATCATCGGCAGGCCGTATTTCTGGCCCAGTTTGAAATCCTCTGTCCCGGCGCTGACGGCAGTGTGCACAAGGCCGGTACCTTCGGTCGTGGTCACGGGTAGTATGCTATTGTCGGTAGCGATGACTTTGTGAAAAGTTTTTGGGTTTTCACGGGCTACCTTTTGAACCGCGTCCAATTCATCGAACGGGCCTTTATATTTTAGGCCTACCAGCGCCCGTCCCTTGACAGTTTTAACGGTCCTATTGCGGCTTGTTCCGAAGACGCGGCCTATCGCCTCCTTAACGATCCAGTACCGGTCGCCGGTCGTTCCTTCAACCAGGGAGTATTCCAGGTCTTCGTCCACGGCCACCGCGATATTGGCGGGAATGGTCCAGGGGGTAGTGGTCCAGACCAGAAGGAATTCCTTTTCACGATCCTGAAGGGGCAGTTCCAGATAGATGGACTCATGAGTAGCTTCTTTGTAATCTTCCGTCAACATTTCGTGCTGAGAGATGGCGGTCTCGCAGCGGGGACACCACGGCACGGACTCCCGGCCTTTGTAGATCCAACCGTTCTCATGGCAGACCTTCAGGAAATGCCAGATCATGTAGTTATTCTCATCCGCCATGGTAAAGTAGGAGTTGTCCCAGTTCATGAAATAACCCAGGCGCCTGCTCTGCTGGGTCTGGATATTGGCATATTTGTGCACCCTTTCCTTGCACAGGCTGACGAATTTGGCCACGGAGGCCTTCCTATCGCCGGGCACAAGGTTCTCAATGTCCTTCTTGCTTTTCAGTTTCAGCTCTTTTTCCACCTCCACCTCCACCCACAACCCTTGGCAGTCGAAGCCGTTCTGGAACCTTTGCTTGAATCCCAGGAGGTTGTGGAATTTCTGCCACAGGTCTTTATACGTACGACCCCAGCCGTGGTGGACGCCCATGGGATTGTTGGCGGTAATGGGTCCGTCAATGAAGGAGAATTTTTTCCCTGAGTCTTTATTTTTCGCCGTATATTTAGACATTGTCCCGTGCTCGTCCCAATGGCTGAGCCATTTTTTCTCAAGCTCGGGGAAGTTGGGGACTACTGGAAGCTTTTGACCGGTCATAATGCGTATTATACATCATTTCGGCCGTTATCTAACCCACTTTTTTCCGTAGGAAGGCTGGGATCTCGAGTTCCTCCAGACCGTCATCGCCGTCCATGGAGTCCGGGGCAGGCGAGGGAGATAGTTTCTTGGTCTTCTGTTCGTCAAACCGGGTGGCGATGAGCGTTATTTTTATCTCGTCCGTCAGGGCGGGATCGATGGCCGCCCCGAAAATTATCTGGGCGTTCGGATCGGCATTCTTGGTTATCAGTTCCGCCGCCTCGCTGACCTCCTGCATACTCAGGTTCTCACCGCCCACGATGTTGAATAGGATACCTTTGGCGCCGTCTATCGAGAACTCGAGGAGTGGTGAGGTCATGGATTGCTTGACCGCCTGGAGGGAGCGCCGCTCGCCCGAACCGATGCCGATGCCCATGATGGCCGTTCCTGCGTTTTGCATGATGGTCTTCACGTCTGCGAAGTCAACGTTGATGAGGCCGGGAAGGGTGATTATTTCGGACAGGCCCTTGACACCCTGGGTCAGAACGGAATCCACTTCTTTGAAGGCATCGAGGAGCGTTATCTTCCTGTCACCCACCTCCAACACTTTCTGGTTGGGGATGGTGATCAGGGCGTCCACTTTCTCTTTCAGCTTGGTGATGCCCTCGTTGGCTACGATCATCCGCTTGCCGCCTTCAAAACTGAACGGCTTGGTGACGACTGCAATAGTGAGGGCACCCGACTGCTTGGCGACCTCGGCAATTATTGGGGCTGCTCCGGTCCCCGTGCCTCCCCCTTCGCCGCAGGTGAGGAAAACCAGGTCGGCCCCTTCCAGGTATTCGTTGATCTTATCCCGGGACTCCTCGGCCGCCTGCTTGCCTATTTCCGGATCGCCTCCCGCCCCTAATCCTTTGGTTATTTTTTCCCCGATCTGGAGCTTGGCATCGGCCTTGTTCATGAGCAGGGCCTGGGCATCCGTATTTATGGCCACAAAGTCCACCCCTTCGACCTTTTCCGAGCCGACCATTGTGGAAACGGCGTTCGAACCTCCGCCGCCCACTCCGACGAGCTTTATCTTGGCGATTTTCTTGGCGTCCGGCTTAATCAGCATAATTTTTTATTTTGCCCCGGGAATGAAACTTTTAAAGAAGTCTACCATTTTTTGAAAGCTGTCCTTGATCTCGATGTTCTTGAAAACGTTCGCGATGTTCGGGATGGCCATCGACCTGGGGGTTTCCTCCTGAGTGCTTGAGTACAGTAGCGCCCCGACCAGGGAAGAATACGACGGTTCCTTAAGTTCGTCGGCAATGCCGTCAAGTTCAGGTGGATAGCCTATTCGGACAGGCAGCCCAAGGACCTTGCCCAATACCTCGTCCATGTAGGGTGTCAGTGCACCGCCGCCTGTAATGATGACCCCGGCCGGGATCAGATCTTTCAGCTGGTTGTTGGTCAGCTCGTTGTTGATGAACTCGGCTATCTCCTCCAACCTAGGCTTCAGGATACCGTTGACGAGGACCTGTCTGGAAACGCTACTCATTCTTTCCGGCAGATGAAGGGAGTTGAGGGACAGTTCGTCGCCGAGCGCGTCCTCAGTCTTTTTGCCGGAATTACGGGTCGCTTTTCTGTCGGCGGTCGATAGCGAAAGTTTAATCTTTTCGGCCGAAGGCAAAGACACTCTCAGGCCGGCGGCTATATCGGATGTGACATTCTTGGAGCCGAGCGGGATGACGGAAGTGTGCACCAGCGACCCGTCAACATACACTGAGATGTCTGAGGTTCCGGCGCCGATATCGACGAGTACGCAGCCTAGCTCCTTTTCGGTGTCTGTCACCACCGCCTGGGCCGATGCCAGGCCGGCGAATATGATCCCGTCCACATTGACGCCAAGGATGCTACAGGCTTTGCGGATATTGTTCAGGTTGATGGCGCTCGCGGAGATAATATGCGTATCAACCTCCAGCCGGACCCCCGTCATACCGATAGGATTCTTGATGCCGGCCTGGCCGTCGACGATGAACTGCTGGGGAATGACGTGGATGATCTCCCTGGTGCTGGCCAGCGAGATAGCCTTAGCCGACTCAATGGCCCTTCCAACGTCTTCTTCAGATATATCCTGGTTTTGATAAGTGACGGCCACTATCCCGTGGGACGTTTGAGAGGCGATGCTTGGGCCGCTCGTGACCAGGACGGCGTTGTTGATACGCGTACCCGCCATCCGTTCCGCCTGGGTCAGGCACTCTTCGAGGTTCTTGGTTACCACCTGGATGTCGACGATCTGGGCCCTTTTAATTCCTCGGCTCGGAATGGAGGCAAAACCTAGGATACGGACCTTTTTTTCAGGGGTGTCTTCGACCGAAGCGATGGTACAGGCAATTTTCTCGGATCCGAGTTCGATAGCGGAGATATTATTCATAAAGTGATGATTGGCTTATCAAATTCCAAATTGATAACCTTCGGCTTTACGCCTTTTATGTCCAAAGATTTAGTAATATTCTGCAATATAATAACATTTTTATCAATCCTTTTTTTTGTCGAGAATACTATTTCTAAAGGCTCCCCGTCGGCTATGATCTTGACCCTGGAGGGGGTGGGGATGTCAATCCTGGCAATGGTGAAAGGGAGCTTTTTAGCTTTTCCGGCAAGCTTTAGGGCATAGCGGATCCCGGTCTGTGACAGTCTGCGGCCGATCCCCGTTTCAAAGCTTCTTAATGTCTGGAAGTAGGTGAGGGTGGGAAGCTCGCTTGCGGTTCCGGGTTGACTGGAGATGACCTTGCCGCCCTCGGTCAGGATCAGAAATACCTCTCCGTTCTTTAGCTGGGCAAATGGCCTTTCCGGGAGCACTTCCAGATGGAGTTTGCTGGGTAATTCTTTACGGACCCGTATTTCCCTGTATAAGGGGTTTGCTTTCAAGAGTTCCTCGGCGGTTCTCCGCTCGTTCAGAAACAGGATGTTGCGGTTGAGGTAAGGCTTCAGGGACGCCTGGTCCAGTTTGGCTGAACTTTCGATGGCGGTTACCGAAAAGATCTTGGAAAAAAGGAATCCACCGGCCAGGCCCAGCAGGCATAGGATGGCCGGCAGGAAGTTAGACGAGCTCGACGGAAAGGCCCCGGTAGATCTCTTGCGGTGAAACGATAAGCTGTCGGTATCGTTGTAGATGTTCATAATTGTTGGTTAATGTCTTCCGTTCCCGGTAGGCAGAGTTTATTATAGAGTAAAACTTCTCTGTCGGCTGACCCTGAAGGAAGACCTTGGCCGTTCGGGCTGTTTCCAGGATTCGGGCATGCTTAAGCTGTTCATTGCCGGCGGACCACGGCAGTGGAACCAGTACAGCGGGTTTGCCAAAATGGATCAGTTCAAAAAAGGTATTGGCACCGATGCGGGACACGACCAGTTCGGCTTTCCGGTACAGGTAGGCCATGTGCTCCGGGGTGATGAAGTCGACCGGAGTGTAGGATGGGTCCTTTTGTTTAGACAGCCTTTCGAAATCCCCATACGCATTGTCACCGGTCTGATGGATGACCTGGAAGTCCTGGAGAAGTTGGGGAAGTGTCTTTTCCACCAGTACGTTTATACTATGTGATCCGCTCGATCCGCCGAGGATCAAAATGAGGGGTTTGCCTGATTCCTTGAACCAACCGGGTTTGGTTTGCACAGACAACTCCCTTCTCAGAGGCATACCGATTGCCCTGGTCTTGGTGCGAGGAAAGTGGCCGGCCGTCTCGGGAAAGGTCACGAACACCTTTTTAGCCACGAACCCAATAAGTTTATTGGCCAGCCCAGGGGCAATGGTCTGTTCGTGGAGATAGACCGGGATGCCGAGAGAAAAGGCCGCCAGGCAGACAGGCAGCGACAAATAGCCGCCAAAGGACATGACGATATAAGGTCTTTCTTTTCTCAGGATGGATATAGACCTGCCCACGCCACCAATCATTTTGAACAGCTCCCGGACCAGGCCCAGAGAGAGGGTCCTGGTGAACCGACCCGTTTCCAGGGTGTAGAAGGTGATGTCGGCCCGATGCCCTAAAAGCCTGAATTCCAGGCTAAGGTCCTTCTGTTCCGAGAAGGCCGACCTGCGGCCAACGAAGACTACCTGCTGTTTTTGCAGGAGGAGAAACTCGAGGAGGGACAGGGCCGGCGACAGGTGTCCGCCGGTGATCAGGAATTTCTTGACCTTGGCATCGTTCATTTCTTTTGACTGCTCTGTTTAAAAATATTTAACAGTATACCCATCATAGCATAAAACGCCAGCAATGAGGAGCCTCCGTATGAGATAAAGGGCAGGGGGATGCCTGTCAGGGGGAGGATTTGGACCATGGCCCCCAGGTTGATGAAAGTCTGCAGGGTCATGAGGAAGAGGATACCGGAAGCCAGGAAAAAACCCAGCCTGTCCTTGATCTTTTCGATCTTCTTGTAGATCTGGAAAAAAAGCAGGAGATAGGTGAAGATGATGATAGCGGTGCCGATGAAGCCGAAATTTTCCCCCACGATGGCGAAGATAGAATCCGTATGTGCTTCCGGCAGGAACTGAAACTTCTGCTTGGAACTGCCGAAGCCGCTGCCCAGCCATCCTCCTAGAGAGAGGGCGATATTTATCTGTTTCACATGGTAGCCTATTCCCTGGGGGTCGGTTTCCGGATGCAGGAAGGTCATCAGCCGTTCCAGGCGGTAAGGAGAGGTGATGATGAAAAGAAGCCCGGCCAGAGAACCCATCAGAAATAACAGGAAAAAGTGGGACAAGGGGGCACCGGACAGGAAATACAGAAAGACCGCCAAAGACCCCAGAATGACCGCCGTGCCCATATCCGGCTGGAGCATAACGAGTCCTATCAGGAATGAGGTCAGGAGCAGGAAAGCAAAGAACCGGCCTCTTTCCTTGAAGGTAAACCAGGCCGACAGGTAGGTGATGAGGGTAAGCTTCGTGAACTCTGACGGCTGAAGCTTGATGCCGGCGATATTCAGCCAGCGGTTGGCCCCCAGAACCGTCGTGGACAAGCCGGGAACGAATATTAGGATCAGAAGGACGATGTTCCCCAGGAGCAGGAGAAGCGACAGGTTGTACAGTATATGATAGTCAAGGGAATAGAACAGGTAGAACACACCTATGGCCAGTATGAACCATTTAAGCTGGTGCCTGACGAAATAAAAGGAGTCGCCATAGATCCGGCTGGCTGTGACGGATGAGGACTCATAGATCATGAAGATACCGAATATGGTCAAGAGAACGGGAATGATGAAGAACAGGTTCCTGAGGCTGAAGATTTCCTTTTTACGTCCCATTGGTCTTTTGCCATTTTCGGAAATGATAGCTAAATTGCTCTCCCCGGTCAAACTCGTTCTTAAAAGTGGCAAAAGAGGTGGCGGCCGGCGAGAAAAGCACCACCTCATCCCCTTTGAGTTCCGCAATGAGATCGGTAAACAGCTTGCCGAGGTCATGGTATGGGCCTGACTGGGGGATATGGGCACTCAAACGGCTGCTGACCTCGGCGGTGAAGGAGCCGTTCAGGGTATAGGCGGCGGCAACGTTGTCATCGACGGCGGTGAGCATCTCTTCGAAGGGCAGGTTTTTGCTGTTCCCTCCGTAAATCAGTATCAGCCGGCGTTCGGGGTGTCTGTCCCTGACAGCTTTGATTGCCGTTTGGCAGGCGACCGGAGTTGTGCTTGTGGAATCGTTGAAGAACGGGACGTTGTTTATTGTACCCAAGTATTCCAGTCTGAATGGCAATCCTCGGAAACCGGACAGTTCGCGGGTGGCCTGGCCGCTGTCAACTCCCAGAAGCTCCAGAACCTTCAGGGCCAGTGAGGCGTTGAGCCGGTTATGCTGGCCGAACAGATGTGTGAACTGTCCGCGGAAATGATGGGGGGCCACCACGTGTATCCGGCTCCTGGTATTGGATATCCGCCATCCGATCTCATTGAAGGTGTCGACACCGGTGACGAAATGATCGGTATCCTTCTGGAAACTGACGATATTGAGCTTGTCCCCAATATATTCGTCCATACTGTCATAGAAATTCAGGTGGTCGGGATAGATGTTTGTCAGGACGGCGATATTGGGGCTGATGCCCATCTCCCTGAACCCCTGGAGTTCCCAGGAAGAAAGTTCAAGGACAACGATGTCGTTTTTTCCGACCGTTCCCACAAGCTTCAGCGCCGAGTGGTGGGGGACATTGCCGGCGAGGTGGACTTTTTGGGAAACGGTTTTTTGCAAAGCGTCGTAGACCATCCGTGTAGTGGTGCTTTTTCCCCTGGTCCCGGTGATGCCGATGCTGAAGCAGGGGCAGTGTTTTATAAATAGGGCGCTCGGCATGATAACGCTCTTCCCTTCCTTTCTGGCCTCGGTGATAAGCGGGGACGACTGTTTGACTCCGGGGTTTCTGACGACCACGTCGGCCCACCTCACATCCCCAAGGTCGTTGCGTCCGAGATTGAACCTGATGTTGGGATATTTTCTGAGGCCGGTCAGGGAGGGGGAAAGCTCCGCTTCGCTTTTGAGGTCCGAGACAAGGACAGAACTGCCTAGGTCGGCAAAAAAACGGGCCGATTCGGCACCGCCGCCCTGCAATCCAAGTCCCAGGATCAAAACCTTTGCCCGGCCATAGAGTTTCTTTATTTTAGGAAAGCAATCCATAGGCCGAATAGTGAGGCGATCAAAGCGCTGAGCCAAAGCCGGAAAACTATCTTCGGCTCAGACCAGCCCCTAAGTTGTAAATACAGGTGTAGGGGGGCGACGGGGAAGAATTTGCGCTTGAAGTATTTTTTGGAGACGAGCTGCAGGAGGGAGGAAGTAATCTCGGCTACGAACACCATCCCGATGATGGGCAACAGGAACGCCTTTCCCAAAAGGAGTCCGATGATGGCGAAGGTCGCTCCGAATGCCAAAGCACCGGTATCGCCCAAAATTATTCTCGCCGGATTGACGTTGAAGTATAGGAAAGTGATCAGTCCGCCTATCCAGAGGGCCAGGAATATGGACAGCACGGTGTCCAGGAGGGATGACGAGATGGCCCAGAACACCAGAAGGTTTATGAGAAGGACGCCGGCCGAAAGGCCGTCCAGGCCGTCGGTGATGTTGTAGGCGTTGGCAAAGGCGATGATGACAAAGGCGGCAAACAGGATATAGATCCAGCCGAGATGCCAGATGCCGAAGAACGGAATATGGATGAAGTCGATGCCCAGCCATCGGTACAACCAGTAGCCGATCAGTAGGGCGAGAACTATCTCGATTATGAGTTTATGCCTGAGCCTAAGCCCGAAGAAATTGCTCTTCTTGAAATTGAATATCTTCTGGATGTCATCGTAAAGCCCGAGAAAAGCGAACGAGAACAGGGTGAAGAAGATAATGACCGCCTCACTCCGGACGTTCTTGAAGAGGGAGATGATGGGAACGCGGAAAAAGTAGAGGAGGGAAAGGAAGAAGACGAACAGGAAAAGGGTAGTGGACACGAGAAGAAGCCCTCCTCCCACCGGGACGCCCGCCTTTTGCTTGTGAAAGAAATCGAAGATGGGTGTCAGCTTGTCGAAAGGGTCCTTGGTGATCTGTTTTTGCCGCTGGAACCTGATCCTGTACAGCAGGTTGATGAAAGGGACCATCAGAAAAGAGTTGAACACGAAAGAGAACAACAAAATACCAAGGTATAGACTAGCCATAAAGCCTTAAAATATGTTTATTTTCGGGACAAAGATAAGTATACCAATAATCAGAGCAAAGACGGCATACATGAGGACGGCGGCCGCGGAAATATCCTTTGCCCTTTTGATGATGGGGTTGTACTCCCGGGTGATGGCGTCCGTGGTCTGCTCAATACTAGTGTTAACCAGTTCCAATGTCAGGACGCCGAAGATGGCGGTCAGCACTACTAGCCACTCGGCATAAGAGATCCTGAACAGGACCGAGGCAATTAGAACCAGCGTTACGCTAGTGAGGTGGATCTTCAGGTTGAGCTGGTTCTTGAATGCCCAGTGGAAACCGGCGTAGGCATTCCGGAATCCTTCTTTGACGGTAGTCGGTTTAATGAATTCGCCCATATTGTGATTTTATTATTAATTCCTATTTATGCAAAACGATTTTATGCCAGATGTAATCTGCCAGTTTGGCGTCGTCATGGCGGATCAGGCTGCGCTGTAGTTTATCTCCGGCGGGTTTGGCGAACAGACTCTGTCCCAGGAAATCTCCCCGGTGGACCGAGAAACCGTTCGCTTGACCGTCCAGGTCGTCCACAACTTCGTTCTCACCAGACTGTTGGTATTTTTCCATTACTCGTTCCGGTATCTTGGTCGTGTTTACCAAAATATGGTCGAATGGCCGGTCGCCTAAAAAGCTCTTGTATATGTTAATATATTGGGAAGCTCTGAAGTCATCCGTTTGACCAAGTTTATTCATCAGATTTAAAATAAATACTTTCTTTGCCCGGCTCTTTTTGTATGCCTGAACAATCGAGTTGAACATAAAGTTGGGCAGGATACTGGTGTAAAGGTCTCCTGGACCGATGACAATGATATCTGCCTGCTGGATGGCTTTCGTGGCCTGCCGGTTGACGGGGACATTTTTCTCTAAGTATAGGTCTGTGATCCGGGAGCGCTTTTCCTGCTTGTCTATCAAAGCTTCTGTCTTTAGGAGGGTGTTGTCCTCTAGGCGGGCCACGATATTGGTTTTTTTGAGAGTGACGGGCACGACCTTGCCTTTAGTCTGGAGAATCTTTTCCGCCAACTCAATGGCCTCCTCGAAATTCCCGGTTGTCTTCTCCAGGGCAGAGAGGAAGATATTGCCGAAATTATGGCCCTCAAAATCCCCATTCTCAAACCGGTACAGGAAAAGTTCCCGCCAGATCTTGTCGGAGCCGGAAAGAGCGACCAGTGCCTGCCGGACGTCGCCAGGAGGCAGGACGCCGTACTGGTCCCGCAACCTGCCAGTACTGCCGCCCGAGTCCATCATAGTGACGATGGCGGTTAGGGCGAGGGGATATTTCTTCAGGCCGGAAAGGACGACAAAAGTGCCCGTTCCCCCGCCGATGACCACGGTCTTGATAGTTTTATTTCCTGTCATGGTTGGTTAAGTCCTTGTAAACGGTGGTTCCCGGCATGACCAGGCTCTTTTTCTCAATTTTGACCCCGGGCATGATATTGACGCCTACACCGATCCTGGCCTGCCTGCCGATGATGGCGCCGAGCTTTGTCCTTTTCGTGTCAGTGGGTGTTTGCCCGACCATGGATTTGACCGGCTCCTGGTCAAAGCGCCAGTTGGCCGTGACCGTATTGGCTCCCAGGCTGCATTCCCTGTCCAGGACACTGTCTCCGACGTAGTTGCGGTGCAGGAGGACCTTGTGGCCGAGGTAGCTTCTGGCCACTTCCGAGTGGGCGCCCACGATGCAATCGGAGGCTATATGCGAATCCCTGACAAGCACATGGTCGCCGATGACGGTGTTTCGCCCGATATAGCACGGGCCCGAGATCTTGGCAAAGCTGCCTATTTTGACGCCCTCCTCTATATATACTTTACCCACGATCCGGGCGCTCGGGTCGATGTCCTCGGTCTTGACCACGCTGTCCTTGATGTTGTTCAGGAAGATCTCCATAGCCTCCAGGATATGCCAGGGATACTTAAGGCTGGCGAACTTATCGAAGTTAAGTACATAGCCCGCACGATTGTCCTTGAGCATGGAGTTGATGGCGTCCTCATAGCCGACCACCTCATCGGGATTTCGGGTCAGGGCCGTTTTCAGCCCCTCTGCGTCCTTGAAATAGTCCAGCACGAACCGGAACAGGTCGATATGTCGGGGTACTTCTTCGGCCGGAGGTTTTTCCCAGATCCTTTCCACCTTATCTTTGCTTTGGCCAAGGACAAGGTAACCGCCGGGGATGTAGGACTCGACCTTGGCGGCGGACAGGACTATGTCGTTTCCCTCCGTCTTCTTCAGGAGGTCATACAAGACCTTTTCCGTGATGATATCGTTGCCATTGACGACCAGAAGGGGTCCTGTCAGGTCGGCTTCCTCAAGGGCCGAAAGAATGGCTCCGGACTGGTCGGGCAGCTTCTGCATGACCAGACTGTGCTCCTTGACGGGAAAGTCCTTAAGCTTGTTCTTGATGGTACCGTAGTTGCTCTCGTTTGCCACCACGATGAACGAAGGCCGGATGGATTTCTGCTTCAGAAAAAAAGAATACCGCTTCAACTGGTAGATGATCAGCGGGATGCCGAAGAAATCGAAAAGATTTTTTTCCTCCAAAGGCCAGAACCGCCTGCTTTGGCCTCCAGCGAGAATGATAACCGTCAGGTTCATAGGTGATTGTAATTATACCCCAATTGGGCGGACGGTGTCAAAAAACCTTTGAATTTTGGCGCTTTGTAGTATAAAATTGATTTCTATGAACAGTTTTGCAGTCATCTTAACCGGGGGGAAGCAGTATATAGCTAAAGTAGGCGACACGCTGGTAGTCGACAAGCTTGGTGCTTCAGAAAAAAATAAGGTAGAGTTTGATAAAGTCCTTCTTTATGTGGACGAGGCGAACGAGATGCATATCGGAAAGCCCTACCTGTCAAGCGCCAAGGTTATGGGCGAGGTTGTCAAGCAGGACAAGGGAGAAAAGGTGAGGGTGGCCAGGTTCAAAGCCAAGTCCCGCTACCGCAAGGTCAGAGGGTTCAGGCCCGAACTGACCGCAGTTAAGATTACCAGTATCAAAGTTTAAAAGGAAGAAAAATGGCACATACAAAAGCAAAAGGATCGGCCCGAATCAATAAAGACTCTATCTCGAAGAGGCTGGGTGTGAAACGGTTCGGCAGTGAAGTGGTGGACATCGGGTCCATCCTGGTCCGCCAGCGCGGCACCAAGTTTTCCGCCGGAGATGGGGTCAAAATGGGAAAGGACCACACGCTCTACGCTATCAGGAAGGGAAAAGTGGAGTTTTATACTAAGTTCGGTAAAAAACATATCAGAATTGTCTGAAACAAGGGAGAGCTTCAATCACGCCCTCAAGCTTATCCAGGACGCAACCACGAACCCCCTGCGCCGTGCCTACCTACTGCAAAAACTCATCCGTGAGGAAAAGGTATCCAAGAAAGAACTGGCCCGCCTCATCAATAAGAGTCCCAGCTATATCTCAAACTACCTTAGGCTTTTGACACTACCCGAAGTGATCAAGGATGCCCTTCTGTCAGGGATGATTACGGAGGGGCATTGCCGGGCTTTGTCTTTTATGGAGGAACAACAGGAGGCGTTGAGGATATTCGAGGACGTGGTCAGGCACAACTACTCGGTCAGGGAGACGGAAAGGGAGGTGGGCAAGGCCAGGAAATATAAGAGGGAATATGGCCGGGTCGCCGAGAATATCAGGGGTATGGCCACGGGCATTGCCGGTAAATACAACATCAGCGTCAAGGTCCAAAGAAAAAGGCGTCATATTTTCTTTACCCTGGCCTTCCCATTGGGTGTGGTGGGGTTCAGACAACTGAAGAAAATGGCGGACCGGCTTTTGGATTAAAGATTATACTCCGGAGTGACCACTATCCCTGCCTCTGAAAAAGGGTAATACCGGAAAACCACCCGGCCGATAATATTGGCAAAAGGCACAAAACCGAATTCCCGCGAATCCGATGAGCCGGGGCGGTTATCCCCCATCACGAAAAAATGTTCCGGAGGAATGATCACTTCCACGTTTTCCTGGATGAAGCCGCCGGGGAATACGGGGGTATCAATGCCCGCGCCGACATATGTTTCGGATAGTTCGCCGTCATTCACGTATACGTGACCGTCCGCTATCTTTATCTTGTCTCCGGGCAGGCCGATAATCCGCTTGATAAAGTCAATGTCGGGGTTCTTCGGGGACTTGAGGATGATGATCTCCCCTCTTTCAGGAGAGCGGAATTTGTAAGAGATCTTGTCGGTCAGTATGTACTCCTTGTCCTTGTAAGTCGGGTACATGGAATTACCCTTGACCTGGTGGGGCTGGACAACGAACAGGTAGATGACGATGAAGAAAGCCCCCCCGAGGGCAATGCTCTGCAGGAAGTCGAAAACAAGTTCCACTCCCTTGAAAAAAAGGCTTTTTTTCTGGGGGTTCTGCTCTTCACCGGGTTCAGTCACCCAGGCTGACTCGTTCTTGTCAGGATTATTCATACTTATAAATGATATATCTTTTTTTGTTAAAATACAAGGATTATGCAGCTTATCATAGTGGAGTCCCCGACCAAAGCTAAGACGTTCGGGAAGTTCTTGGACAAGAAGGATTTCAGCATCATTTCCAGCATGGGCCATATTCGGGACCTGCCCAAGAAGAAGCTCGGGATAGACCTGGAGGATAACTTTGAGCCTGATTACGAAATAATCCCTGGGAAGAAAAAGGTAGTGGATCCCCTGGTCAGGGAAGCCAGGAAGGCAGAGAAGGTGATACTGGCCACAGACCCGGACCGCGAGGGAGAGGCGATCGCCTATCACATCGGCGATATTTTGCGTTCCAAGATAAAGAAGAAGCTGGCCTATGACCGTATCGTTTTTCACGAGATTACCGAAAGCGCTCTCAGGGAAGCGCTGGGAAAATCCCGGCCGCTGAACCAGGAGCTTTTCGACGCCCAGCAGGCACGAAGGGTGCTGGACAGGATAGTCGGCTATAAGATCTCCCCTTACCTTTGGAAGAAGTTCTCCAAGAGCTGGCTCTCTGCCGGCAGGGTGCAGACGGTCGCCCTGAGGATTATTGTGGAGCGGGAAAAAGAAAGGAACAAATTCAAAACGGAGGCATACTTTTCCGTCAAGGGTTTTTTCGATCACGGCGGCCCGCTGGAAGCGAAACTCGTGAAACTTTTAGGAAAGGAGTTCTACCGGACGGACAAACTGGAGCTTTTTGACGGCAAATACGAATACCAGTCCAGTCTGCTGAAGGATGAAAAGAGCGCAAAGGAGGAGACGGGCAGGTTGACAACGGAGAAATACGCCATAGCCGAGGTATCGGAGAACAGAAGCAGCCGCACCCCTCCGCCGCCTTTCATCACCTCAACCCTGCAGCAGAATGCCGGTTCGGCCTTCGGTTTTACGGCGAAAAGGGCCATGCGCATAGCCCAATCCCTGTATGAGGAGGGGTTGATAACCTACCACCGGACAGATTCCTTCAATATCTCCGAAAAATTCATCAATGAGGCCAGGGCCTATATAGCGAAAAAGTATGGACAGGGCTACTTATCCGAAAAGATCAGGCGCTACAAGCAGAAGTCTAAACTGGCCCAAGAGGCGCATGAGGCCATCCGCCCGACCAATGTCCAAAACCATCCCGATAGCCAAAAGTTAGCGGGATTAAGAGGGGAACAGCGCAAGCTTTATTTCCTGATATACAACCGCAGCCTGTCCACTCAGATGAAAGAGGCCGTTATCCTCAGACAGAAGATTCTGATCGTTTCCGGGTCCGACGATGTGTTCAGGACCGAACGGGAGCAGATAATGTTTCCCGGGTTCCTGATCCTGAGCATGAAGGAAAAGAAGGAAAAGGAGCTAATCACCGGCCTGGCCAAAGGCCAGCCCATCAAGTTGCTGGACATAGAATTGGAAGAAAAGGCCACCCAGCCGCCACCCCGCTATTCGGAGGCGACTTTGGTGAAGACGCTTGAGGCCCGGGGGATAGGCCGTCCGTCCACCTATGCCCCTATCATCTCACTCATCCAGGAAAGGCACTACGTGGAAAAGCAGGGCCGGGAGTTGGTCCCCTCGGAACTTGGCATGAGCGTGTCGGACCTATTGGTTAAAAAATTCGTCAACGTTTTCGACATCTCCTTTACCGCCAAAATGGAGGACGAACTCGATAATGTTGCTCTGGGTAAGATAAAATGGCGGGATTTGGTCGGGAGATTTTATTCTCCCCTCAGCCAGGAACTGGAGGTCGCTTACAAGGATACGGATAAAATAAAAGTGGAGGAAAAAACGACGGAAGCCTGCCCGGAATGTGGGGCGATGCTCGTCATCAAGATGTCCAGGTTTGGCAGGTTCTACGCCTGCTCCAATTTCCCCAAATGCCGGTATACCAAGAGCTTCCTGGAAAAGACGGGGACTGCCTGCCCCGAATGCAAACAGGGAGAGTTGGTGGTCAGGTTCTCCCGCAAGAAAAAACGCTTCTATGCCTGTGACAGGTATCCGGATTGCCGCTACACTACGCTTTGGCTGCCCAAGCTATAATGCAAACCCGATAGTCAGGAAAAGCACGCTCAACAAAAGGAGGACGGTGGAGAACTGTATGAGTCCGGCTTCAGGGATTCCCTTATCAACTCCGGTCGGTGTCGGCAGGGGTTTTTGGGTGGGGGAAGGGATAAGTGTCGGCGTATTTGTCGGGCTCACCACGAAAATGGGAGTGGGGGTATTGGTAGGCAGGACGGCCTGGGTGGTTAGCGGCGTGACCGTCGGCCGGGCGGTGGGGCTCGGGGTAGGGGTTTTCGACGGTTGCGGCTGGTTATAGGCCAGAAGCGTGGGCGATGCCTGAGGCAAAGTGGGCGAGGGAAGCCTTAGTGTCGGTGAAAGGGCCGGGACCGTCGGGGAGAGGGAAGAATCACCGAAGTCGATGATATCCGTCGGCTCGGCGGTCGGCTGGACAAAAAGGGTCGGGACAGCAGTAGGGGAAGTGCTGGCTCTCGGAATATAGGTGGTCCGCTTGTTCCCCAGGAAATAGATCAGGCCGACCATATTTACAGTGATGAGCAGAATGATGCTTAGAGACAGGAATATCTTGATGCCCTTGCCTTTCTTGGGTTTGCCTGCGGCCTGTTCGTTCAGGGCGATCTTCTTCATGAACTCCTGCGGGTTGTCTTTCAGCTTGGCGGTATTTAGCTTCGGGATGCTTGGGGCCTGGTTCCTTTTCTTTTCATCAAGATAGGATTTGGCCTGATAGATGAACACTCCCCCTATGGCAAATAGGGCCAGTATGGGGATGACCGGGTATTCAAAAAGGAAGTCCATATATCTATTCTAATATAAAACTAAAAGCAGTCCAAATAAACTGATACCCGAAGCCATCAGGATCAATAGATTATTGCTCACTCCGGCGACAGGGATGGCAGGCTGGGTCACGGTGGGGGCGACGGGTGACGGGGTGGGAGCGTAGGTTGGCAACCCTCCCAGCAGGCCGGTCGGCTCCACGGTCGGCCCGTAGTCAGGGGTGATGGAGGCGGACGGGGTTGCCTCGCCGAGGACCGTTTCGCCGCTTTTACCGACAAGGAAGACGATTTTTTCAGTCCAGCCGGCCCCTTTCTCGGTTGCGGTCAGCTCATACTTTCCGGGCATGAGCGGTGTTTTGTTCTCGTAGCGCCATTCTCCGTTCCGGTCGACGTTCACAAGGGCGCTGAAGGCATTCGGCTGCACGGACAGCTGAATGATGGAACCGGCCTTTCCAGTTCCCCGGAAGGATGGGTACATGGTGGTGATGATGGAATTCGTTCTTGGGTAAAGGACATATTTCCCAGTCCCTTTTGCCTTGTTTGTGCCCAGAACCCCGGCAGACCCGGTGAGCGTGAAATCGTAGTCCTGTCCTATCACCACTGTTTTCAATGGCCTCCCGTCCTTGTAATAGGCTCTGGCAGCGGACCGGGTATTATCGGCATCCCTGAAGGTGAAGGAAACGGTGTCGGATTCGGCCAGGGTGATGGAACGATAGCTATTGTCCAGGACCACCGGTAGGGGAATGATCCATTCCCCGGTCTCCTTGGTCAGGGTGGTGAACCTGAATCCCGGGCTTTTGGCGACGGTCAGTTCGACCAGGATTTCGGGTGCGCCGTTCAGGCTCTTATCGACCACTTTGCCGAATAACGGTGGATGCGAGGAGGGGGGTATGGACGAACTCAGGGTGGTAAACTGGTAGTCCGGGTCTCCGGACCCATGCTCTCGCCCTTCCACTGACACGGCGAACTTGTACCTTAAACTGGGGGACAGTTCCCGGAGGATGAAGTAGTGGATCCTTCTGGCGGTCTGTGACTGGAGGTCGCGCTCGTCGAACCTAACCTTGTCCAAGGAATTGCCGCTGCCGTACTTGACCACCGTTTTGGCCGGGACTTCCGTGGTAAAGCTGACGGTGGCCGAGGTGGAGGTGATGTTACTGACGATGAGGTTCTGCGGTATCAGGTTCTTGGTGGCCCGGGAGACCAGATTCCTGGTCTGGCCGCCCTTTAAAAGAAGTGTCAGCCCCAGGGTGGTGACGATGATAAACGAGTAGGCGAGGAGAGTTGGTACCTTTTTCGGTTTGTAAAGAAAGTAGTAGCTCATTTTTTCCCTTCCAACTTTTCCAGGATATCAACCTTTGGCAGGGGTTTGATCTCCACGCCCATGCTTTCCTGGTACTCGACGGTGAATTTCTTGTTCTTTTCCAGGTGGTATACCTCGACCACTATCCAGGCCACCACGGTCATTAGGAACACCAACGAGAAATACAAGAACTCCCTTTTGCCGGCAACATTATCCCTTTTCATAGTAAAAAAATCACTGCTTACCTACATAGTAGTAGGTTTGTAGGTCTGTCGTCAAGTTGAGGAGGGCGCTTTCGGTCCCGGCCGGCTTGATCTGCATCCCGAACATCCGGTAAGTGAAAAGCCTCCGGGAGTCATAGATGTAGTCCAGGAAGTCCATCATGGCCGCAAAATCGCCGTCGCCGCTGAAGCTGATGACGATCGTGTTCAGGCCCTCCTTTTCCGGCGGCAGGATACGGATACCTTTGACCGTGAACACGGTGGTGTCGATGGGATCGCGGAAAAGCTCGGCGGTTTTCTGCACTTCGTGATGATCGGGAATGGCATCGTTGATAAGCGCTTTCTTGTCGAGGATCTTCATGTAGGTGGTTTGGGTGGCGATTATCTGCTGTATCTTGCTCTCAAGCACCCGGTTGATGTTCTCGTATTCCTGTTTTTCCTTTTGCAGCGATACGATCATGGTGACCGAGGGTCTGATGGCGAACAGGCCGAAAAAGGCTATGGTCAGAATGAGGAACGATATGACCTTATAGTCGTGACTGATCCTTTTCTTCTGTTTAGGTTTCATCCAGGATATAAATCTCGAAATTATAAACGTTATGCTCTTTACTGATCCTTTCGATAGAGACGTTGGACCCTGTTTTCTTGGACAGCCTGACCTGTAGTTTCTGGATGTCGGTCGGCTCGAAGGTATGGCCCACGATCACAAAACGGTTGTTGACAAGCTCTATCTTGTCCAGGATGATAGTCTTGGGGACGTTCTTGAGAGTGGTGTAGATCTTGGCGTGCTGTTTTTCTATGGTATCGATGAGGACGGTCAGGTCGCGCGTCTTGTCCGCCAGGGCGTTACTGTTGTTGATCATTTCCTGAGAGGATAGAATGATCTGGTTCTTCTGGTCTATGGCCTCCTTCAGGTCGATGACCGTCTGGTCCAGGATGATCTTGATGAAAAAGACCACCAGGACCACAAGCTGCGTCAGGATGATGATGTATCTGGCATAATTATTGAAGAAAGAAGCTGTCTCTTCAAATAAGTTCCCCCCCTTTTTTGCCAAAAGGTTGAAGCGGAACTGTTTAGCCATGTTTTGATGCCTGTAGTTTGCTCAATTTAGACTTTAGCCTGCCAGCTGTATTCTCATGTATAACGTTCTTTTTGGCAGCCTTGTCGATCAGGGAAACCGCCTTGTCGAGATTTTCCTTTTTGGGATCGGCCATGAAAGCCCGGACTGCTTTTTTGTAGCGGTTTTTATAAAATAAGTTAAGCTCGTACCTTTTTTTGTCCTGCCTTAATTTCTTTTTCGCAGATTGGATATTGGGCATAATAAAAACACATCTGAACTGTTAATAATAATATAATACAAAAGTTATGCAACTAAATTATACTATATGTTGAAGGCTATGTGGCAGCAAATTAAAAGAATATACCAGACCAAACAGGGCACACTTTACTCGTCGACGGTGGTGGTAGCGCTGACCCTGCTTCTCGCCAGACTTCTGGGGCTGATAAAACTCAGAATACTGACGGGGTATTATGACAAGGAGCAGCTGGATCTCTTCTTTGCCGCCTTCAGGCTGCCGGACTTTATTTTTGAGATATTCGTGGCCGGGTCCATCGCTTCGTGCTTCATTCCCATCATCAGCGGTATGGTGGACGAGGACAAGGAAAAAGACAATCGGGCGGAGGTACTGGCCTTTTCCCAGTCGCTATCCATTATTTTCCTGGTACTTTGGGGACTGATATTCCTGGTCATGAATTTCACGGCGGGTCGGATGATTGAGTTCCTGGTTCCCGGCTATACACCGGACCAGGTGGCCATAGTAACCCACATGTCGCTGCTAATTCTATTCTATCAGGTACCTTTCCTCTTATTGGGGAACATCATTTCTTCCATGCTCCAAGCTGAGAAGCAGTTTTTCATACCTGGCCTTGCTCCCGCCTTCTACAATATCGGCATCATCGCCGGGGTGATACTGTGGGCCAGGCCTTACGGGCTCTACGGGGCTTTGTACGGGGTGGTGGTCGGGTCAGTGCTCTTCTTCCTATCCCTGCTTTTAGGGGTGGTCATCCTTGGCTACCCGATCAGGATAAAGATCAACTTCTATGACAATAAGATCAGGGAATTTTTCCATCTGTTCTGGCCGCGCTTCTTCAATTCACTAACCGCCCAGGTGGACGCAACTGTCGATCTTGCCTTATCGACCCTGCGAGGGGTAGGGAGCTACTCTTCGTTTTACCTGGCGCGAAACCTCCAGATCCTGCCGGTCAGTTTTTTTGGTATTGCCATTTCCCAGACCGCCCTACCTTTCTTTTCCCGGATGTACGCGCAGGGTAAGAAAGAGGATATGCTGAACCTTTTCACCAAGCTTATTCTGCAGATAACCTTTATCATGATGCCGTTCGTCATCTTCTTTACAGCCTTGAGGATCCCCATCGTCCGTCTCTTCTTCGGCGGCGACAAGTTCGGCTGGGAAGCAACAGTCAGAACGGCCAATGTCCTATCCATCTTTGCCATATCCCTGCCTTTCCATACCGTCTACTATGTGATCACCAGGGCGTTCTTTGCCATCCAGGACACGCGGACTCCTTTTATCACCGGCGTCATATTTACGATGTTCAACACTCTCCTGAGTGTGTTATTCATCCGCTATCTCAACCTGCCGGTCTGGTTCCTGGCGTTGTCGTTCACCATCTCCATCACCCTCAACTCGCTTATCCTTTTTTACATACTCATCAGAAGACTGGATTCCATCCGCCTGCTTTTTATGGCAAGCCGGGTGGCGGTTATCGGGATGATCACGGTCATCACCACCCTTGGGGTCTGGCTGTTGAAAAGGCTTCTGGACGGCCTGGTTTTTGACACTACCCGGACCATCAACCTACTGTCACTGACGGCGGTCTGTGTCCTTTTCGGCTCATCACTGTATGTTTACCTGGCCTGGGTGCTCATCCCGGAGCAGCTGAAACAGGTCCTGGGCCTTTTCACTCGGCTCTCTTTCCTGAAAAAGACCATCTCCAAATACAGAAAGACCCCGCCCTTTGCCCCGGCTTCGGCAGACCTGCCGGTGGAAGATAAGTTGGACGAAAAAATTTGATCTATGAATGAAGAAAAAATCCTAGCTATAGAAGGCATCAAAAAAAAGCTGTTGGGAAAAACCCTCAACTATCCGGAGGCCCATGCCATCATGAGCGAATTCGTCAGCCGCGAACTCGGGGATATTTTCGTGGCCTATTTTACGGCCGCTTCCTTCAGGGAAGGCTTCACGGACGATGAGCTTTTCTATCTGGTGAAGGCCATGGTAGAAACGGGCGAGAAATTCTCGTTCAAAGGGGTGGTGGCGGACAAGCATTCTATAGGCGGAATACCGGGGACGCGGACCACCCTGATAGTCGTTCCCATTATTGCGGCGGCCGGTTTCCTGATCCCGAAGACCTCCTCCCGGGCCATCACCACCCCGGCTGGCACGGCCGATTGCATGGAGCTTCTGGCACCCGTCGACCTGTCCAAGAAGAAGATCATCCAGGCGGTGGAGAAGACCGGCGGCTGCATCGTGTGGGGCGGTCACCTGGGAGTGGCGCCGGCCGACGACATCATCATCAGGGTGGAGGAACCCCTGTCCTTCGAGTCGTATGACAAGATTATGATTTCTGTGCTTGCCAAGAAGGTGGCCATGGGTTCAAAGCTCCTGATATTGGATGTGCCTGTTGGCCCGACGATGAAGATAAAGTACGTCAAGGACGCCATCATGTTCGCAGACAAATTCAAGCAGCTGGCCGCCCGGTTCGGTATCAAGGTCAAGACCGACATCAACCATCAATGGCAGCCGGCCGGGGGTGGGGTGGGGGCGCTCCTCGAGGTCAAGGAGGTGCTGAGGGTGCTCGAGCAGAGGCCGGATAGGGCTATGGCCTTGGAAGCCAAATCCCTCAAGCTGGCGAGCCGCCTCTTGGACATGTGCCTGGAGAAGAGCGGCAAACCGGGGGACGGACTGGTGATGGCGGACGAGATCCTGCGGTCAGGCCGGGCCCTGAATAAATTCCGGGAGATAATAAAGGTACAAGGAGGGGATCCGGACGTGGGGGTGGAAACACTGAAAGAAGCGCCATATAAGAAAGAGATCAGATCCGACGTCTCCGGCAGGGTGACGCTTGTGAACAACTATAACTTGAGCAGCATCGCCAAGGTACTGGGTGCCCCGGCCAGTAAGAAGGCCGGAGTAATGCTCCATAAACGCTTTGACGAAAAAGTCGCCAAAAATGATATACTTATGGAGCTGTTCGCTGAAAGAAGGACGGAACTGGATGAAGCGGCAGCTACCTTGAAGAATTTACCAGTTTATGAGTTCAAAAAGTAAAAGATGCAATTCCTAGTGTTCAAAAAGATGATCGAGCCCCTGCAGATGTGGCTTTTGACGGGTGGCCGGTGTGTCGGTTGCGGCAAGGAGCTGAAGCTCGGGAAAAGGAGCAGGAAGGGCAAGGGTGAGGATTTCATCGTCTGCGAATGTAAAAGGGTTTACGTTTACGATAATGCCGGCAAGAAGTATAGACGAGCATTATTAAACGAACTTTCATAAATGAGAAGGCTTTTGGCCCCAATAATTCTATTAGGAATCGTTCTGTTCCTGTCATATCTATGGTACAGGGAGGGCCTGATGCGGGTTAGCGCCAGTGACAAGACACCCCAGATATTCGTCATTCAGCCGGGGGAAAGCGTGAACTCAATCGCCCGGCGGCTGGAGAACCAAAAGCTCATTCGCAACAGGCTGGTATTCAGAATCATGGTGGCGGTCAAGGGGATAGAGCGTAACATTCAGGCGGGCGACTTCCGGCTGTACCGGACCATGACGGCGGAAGAAGTGGCCGAAGAGTTGACGCACGGGACCTTGGACGTATGGGTGACCGTTATCGAGGGTATGCGCACGGAGGAGATTGCCGGTCTTTTTTCCAAGAGTCTGAACATCCCGGAACCCGTCTTCATCAGCGCAGCGAGCGGTAAGGAAGGGTACCTGTTCCCGGACACCTATCTGGTACCGAAGGAAGCGGAAGCAGAGACGGTCATTAGCATCATGGAGAAGAACTTCAACTCCAAAGTGAATGGCGAGATCGTTAATGGGGCAGGGTCCAAAGGCTTGACCCTGCACGAGCTGATCACCCTGGGGTCACTCCTCGAAAGGGAAGCGCAAAGCTATGAGGACAAGCGGATCGTGGCCGGTATCCTGATGAAGAGAATGGAACTTGGCATGCCGTTGCAGGTAGATGCCAGCGTCCAGTACGCTCTTGGCTATAATGTCGCGGAGAAAACATGGTGGAAAAAGAACCTTACCTTTAACGATCTGAAGGTCGATTCGCCTTATAACACCTATACCAACCAGGGACTGCCGCCCGGGCCGATAGCAAACCCGGGACTAGATTCGATCCGGGCGATCATCAATGCCAGGGAAACGGATTACCTGTTCTATATTTCCGACAAGAACGAGAACATGCATTATTCAAAAGACCTGGCAGAGCACGAAGAAAATGTGAGGCGCTACATCAATAACTGACCCGGGCAACCAGCGTGTTGAAAGGTTCTTGCAGATAGGCCGGGAATATTCCCTGGTCGATCTTGTCATTCACCTCGTCCGTTATTTCCACCAAAGACAGCGGTTCCTTGTGTTCCCGGTCGTGGTCCATGGCCGCAGACAGCATATCCCCCAAAGATACATACGGAGTCAGGGGGTGGCGTCTTGCCAGAAGGGCGGCGGGCCAGTCGAAGGAGCGGCTGTTACCGATATGGTGCTCCAAGCAAAGCGTTACTGCCAGAGGGTTCATTCCGGCATAAGAGAGGATGGCTGCGCCGGCCACATCATGAAGCCTGATAAGATACTTCTCCTCCTCGGTCAGCGGGTCGGTTTTTGACAGGACTTCGGGAGGTACAACCAGCTTTCCCTGGTCATGGAGCAGGGCGGCCTGGCTGATGTCGGCCATAGTCTGATCAGTTTCGCCGGCCAACCGGGCGAGCTCGGCCGCAAAAGTGGCCGTTTCGGTGGCGTGCTTGAATGTAGGAGGGTGGTGCCGCCACAGCAGGTTCATGAGCTGGGCGGTCTTGTACGACTGGTTCTCAAAGGTTGTCAGAAACCCGATCTCCCTGGCTGTCCGGGGATCTAGAAAAGGCACGATATCCCCGAAGGGGACCATTTCTTTGGCAACTATCCTGGCCTGGTTTTGTTCCAGATACTGAACCAATTCTACCCTCAAGATAGGAGTTGTGAGCTATTAAGTAAAAAAGTATAGCAAAAATCACATAGTTTTCGTCTTTTTGGCGGGGGCGGGGGTGGGTGAGAGCGGTAGGCCTTCACTGACGCGCTTGAAGGCCTTATGGATCTCATTCCACTTGAACTCGCCTCCCTTGGGGATCAGGATGAACTGGCCGTCGTCAGAGGTGTCGCTCTTCAGGAAATTCTGGTCGGACAGGACGATCTTGATAAGGCGGTATTTGTTGGCGTTCGGCGTTTCCTTCAGGAAACGCTGGATATCCTCATAGCTCGCATCCGTCTCTATCTCATCCTTGACCGTGTCCATGAGTGAAGGCACTTTAGGCAGGAACAGCGGATTCAAGACACGGTTCCGGACGGCTTCGATGACCTTCTGCTGTCGTCTGGCGCGGGCGAAATCCCCGCCGTCCTCGGGTGCATGACGTGAGCGGGCATATTTGAGGGCATCTTCTCCGCTCAAGTGTGTCATTCCCTCGGAGAAGGAAACGGTCTGATAACGGCAGGGAAAGGCCTTTGTGGGGTCATCCTCGATCTGGGCCAGGAACGTTTCAAGTTCTGGTTTTTCCTCAAAAAGCTTCTCCTTTTCCTCACCTTCATAACCGGGCTTGAGGAACTTCTCCACCTTCTGGAAATCCTCATCCCTGCCGCACAGGTCGGCCTCCTTACCTTCTACGGGGTATTCCGTATCGGTAAAGGACTTGTCAATCTGAATGTCTATACCTCCTAAAAGGTCTATCACGTCCCGGTATGCCCGGAAGTCTACGGCCACGACCGAATCAATGGACATGCCGGTGATCTCCTTCAGGACGTGCTTCAGCAGGCCATTGGGATCGGTGTTGGTGTACCTCTTCACGTTCACGTCGGGATAGGTGGCCGGGTACAACTGCAGCTGGTAAACATTGTTTATCTTGGTGGCAAAGGTATCCCCCGAACGGGTAGGCAACTTGACCCATAGGTCACGGGGCAGGGATATCAAAAGTGCCCGTTTAGTCTCGAAATTGATATGCCCGATGATGATGGTATCGGTCAGATAGCCGCCCTCGTGGGTACCCCCGCCATACCCGAGAAGAACGCCGGTATAGCTTGCCGGTGGCTTCTTAAATAGGGTGAAACTAGATTTTTCGGACTTGCTCTTGACGCCGATGGCCTTGAGAAAATCAAGCGTCTTATAAGCGAACAGGCCGGTCAAAGCCGCGACCGCCAACAGGAAAATGAACAAAAACCGCCTGACTTTCATCCGGGAACGCCTTGGCATAGAATTATAGTATACCCGATTTGTGAGGTAAAATATTGTAGAATTGACAACACATGAACCTGGAAAAGACCGCCATCCTCATCATCGACGTGCAGGTGGATCTGTGCGCACCCTACGGATTTGCGGCTAAGTTAGGCCGGGACATCGGTCCGATGCAGGAGATGCTCCCCAAGTTGAAATCGTTTTATCGTAAGGCAAAAAGAATGGGGGTGCCTATTTTCTTCACCCAATACATCGCCCGGAAGGATATCTCTCCCAAGAACGTGGCCATCAATCGCAATCGGGAGGAGCGGGCTCGTTTATGCCTCTTGAATAGCCGGGGCTCCGAAACGTACTTTCTGAAACCGAAGGACGGCGACTGGCTGGTCAAGAAGAGGTATTACGATGCGTTTGCCAACACCAATCTGTTGGAGAGGTTATTGAAATTGAAGATCGATACGCTGGTCCTGGCCGGGGTCCGGACAGAGCTTGGTGTCGACGCAACCGCCAAGAGGGCCGTTGCCGAAGGCTTCAATGTGGTCATCCTCTCCGACCTGGTGGGCACATATAAGGAAAACCAGGGCCTGCACCAGTCATTCCTCAAAGTGTTCCAAAGGTACTACGGCGACGTTATGGACAGTGGTAAATTCCTGGATGACATTGAATGATGGAAGAAAAGATATTCAAAGTGTCCGAGTTCAACGAGTTCGTTACCCTTTACCTGTCCCAGATAGGCGAGGTATGGATAGAGGGTGAAATAAGCCAGCTCCGGCTCAGTCAGGGGAAGTGGATTTTCGCCACCATCAAAGATGCCGACGCGGCCCTGGAGGTCTTTTCCGTCCTGTACAAGATAGGCAATTTCCGGGGTCTGTCCGAAGGGATGCTGGTCAAGGTGCGGGGTACGCCCAGACTGTACGGCAAGACCGGCAGGTTCAGCCTCATGGCAGAGGAAATTATCCCCTCCGGCGAGGGCGCATTAAGGGCTGCCCTGGAAAGGCTCAAACAGAAACTGGAAGCGGATGGCATTTTCGATGAGGGCCGTAAAAGACCCCTTCCTGTTTTTCCGGAAACCATCGGCCTGATAACCGCCAAAGGCTCCGAAGCCTATGCCGATTTCGTGAAGGTCCTGAAGGAACGCATGGGTGGCCTGAAGATCTATTTCTATCCGGTACAGGTACAGGGTAAGGATGCTGTCAGGACCATCAGGGAGGCGTTCACCTTCTTTAATGATGCGAAAATGAAGGTGGATGCCCTGATACTGACCAGGGGAGGGGGGAGTTTGGAGGACCTCGCGGCCTTCAATGACGAGCGGGTAGTGCGGGCTATTTTCTCGAGCCGTATTCCCACCCTGTGCGCGGTCGGGCACGAACAGGACTGGACCTTGTCCGATTATGTAGCCGATAAGAGGGCATCAACGCCCTCGAATGCGGCCGAGATCCTGGTTAGGTCCCGCCTGGAGGTGGAAAGGGAGATAGACTTCCTTTGGCACCGGCTGGAAGGTTACGTTTCTACCGAGTTACGCTCATACAAAAACATGATTGAGCAAAGCCTTAGGGTAATGCAGAATATCACGGCTATCAGACGGAGGAACCTGCAATTTTTTTCTATCACGCTCGTGAATTCCATGACCGTGAAGGCCAAAGAGGCGCTCCTCTGGTTGACCGCACAGGAGAGACTCCTCAGGAGCCTGGATTACCAGAGCGTGCTGAAAAGGGGGTTCAGCATCACATACGCCGGGAACGGTAAAGTACTGAAGGATTTGCAAGGTGTGGGCGTAGGCGATACAATAAGGACTGTTCTGTCTTCAGGGCAGTTGCACTCAAAAGTTATCAAAAATCAACATGAAGGAAAAAAAGAAGTCTGACACCTCGCTTTCGAAGGGTTTCGAAGAACTGACGGCCATAGTCCGGGAGTTCGAGTCCAATGATCTTGATCTCGAACGGGCCATTCCCAAATTCAAGAAGGGGATGGAGCTTGTCAGGGAACTGAAAAAAAGACTGTCGGAAATTGAGAACGAGATCGAGGAAATAAAGAAAGAGTTCCGCGATGTCGAAGAAGAACTGCCCGATGAGGCGTTCTGATCAGACGACAGAGCTTCTGGACTTCATCCGGTAGAGAACCAATCCCAGTCCTCCCAACACGCCCACAATAACGAGGGACAGAACCGCCAGGATATAATCGTTGCCCTTACCCGCCTGGTCGGTGGCCACCTCGGTCACCGCTGGGGTGATGCGGAAGTTTTGCGCGAGTGGGGTCTGGCCGGAATTCTTCGTGAGCTCGTTTTCTATCGTTTCGGCGCTCGCCAGGTCATACAGGTTGATCTTCCGGTCGCTGTAATATTTCTGGTTTGTTTCGATGAATTCCTGCGGGGTGAACTCACTGGCTACCTGCCCGTTCTGGTCATACGTTTTGACCACATAGCCGACGGGCGGGATGAGCTGGGGAGGAATATAGACATGACCGTTCTCATCCGCCTGGACGGTCGCGATTATCCGGTTGTTCATCTCCGGTACTATGATTTGCACCTTAGAGTGCGGGACTATCTGACCCTGCTTGTCATAGATGAAACCGATCAGAAAGGTCGGAATAGGCTTTATTTGGACCATCTGACTCTCCGTCTCCACCGCCGCCATCACTTGCCCGACTAGCCGGGAAAGGAAGGACTTTCCCTTGGCTAGCAAGCTGACCTTCTTGGCTTTGATGTCAAGCGGGATGTTCTGGTCGATGCTATCGTTCTCGATCACCAGATCGAACTTCCCCTGATTGTCCGCCTCGGTCTGGCCCACCAATCTGACGCCCGAGTAGGCATAGATGATGCTCTTGGGATGTGAGACAGTTCCGTACACCAGTTGGTAAGACTTGTCGCTTTTTTTATAGGCGGTGATGTCAAGGTTCATGATCTTGGGTGGATAACTGGTGGCGTTCGCCGGATCTTGCGGGTTCATGGGGATATCCCGGTGCTGTATCTTGCCCTGCTGGATGATCTTTTCGCCCCGGTAAATGTCAGTGTAGACTGACTGTTTCGTTTTAAGACCGTCCAGTTCGGTCTGCAGGATGGGAAAAGAGTAGGTAGTCTTTTTGGGTTCCAGGAAATATGTCCCGTCCTCGACGATAAAGCTGAAGGCGCCATCCTCGCGGGTCCGGAACGGATTCTTGATACCCGGCTGGCTCGGCACTTTGGCGCCGGTCTCGTCCATCAGGGTGACATCGACATTCGGGATAGGCTCCAGGCTGACGGCATCGAACACGCGCCCGTACGGGTCCCACCGCACCGAAACACAGTTTACTTGGTCACCGGTCACGGGGGTGAAGGTGGCCAGCTTCAGGGCGACAGTGGTGGCCTCCAGGTTGCTGCCTTCAACCGTCTGTACGCCATAGAACACATGTTGTTGGCTGGTGGTGGTGGCGCTCTTGACCAGGTCCACCGACAGACTGCCGTTGAAATCGGATTTTATTTCTTCCTTGCTCTTGTTGATGACCTTGAACATATCGCCGACGGAAAAGTCGGTGTCGTTGCAGGTTGGGGAGCCGTTCTTGTCTACTGCACACTGGAAACCTGCTTCCACCTTTCGCCAGATCTCCACCTGCTTGTTGGGGATAAATCCTGCCCCGTCAAGCTTGACGGCATGGTCGACCGAAGCGTTCTTGACGACTGTTGCGTTCAGACAGACCATGTGGATGGCCTCCGTCTGGCCGGGGCCCTGGGCCGATACAGCCGGTATCCGTACGAGAATATTGCTTAAAAGGAACAGGGTTGTGATAAATAATCGGATATTCATACAATAAATATAGCCCTTTTGCAGGAGTTGTCAAGACGTTCTCTTGGTCTGGCGGAGTTTCTCAAGGAGCTGGCGCTCCTCTCTGGTCAATGTGGCGGGCAACTTCACTTTGACGATGATATAAAGGTCACCGGTCCGCCGGGAATTAGGATAAGGGAGACCGAAATCCCTCAGGCGGACAACCGTGTTCGGCTGGGTGCCGGGCTTTATCTTCAGTTTCACTTTTTTCTGCAGGGAGGGCACCTCGATGTCCGTGCCCAGGATGGCATCCAGGTAGCCGATAGTCTTCTCAAAGTAGAGGTCCTGGCCTTCCCTTTGAAATGTTCGGCTCGGTTCCACCTCGATCACCACGTCGAAATCCTGGAAGCGGATACGGTTGCCTGTGTCCACCCCGGCCGGGATCTTGATTGATTTGGTCTTGCCCCGGAACACGATCTGTTTTTCCGTTCCTACTGCCGCCTCCTCAAAAGGGATCTGCAGGCGGTATAGGGGTTTACTTTGCTGTCCGCGGGGGGTACGGAAACCGAAGATGCTCTCGAAGATGTCGAACGGGTCGGAAAACCCTTCTTTCCCGCCGAAACCGAAGGACTCAAAAAGATCTTCCAGATTGCCGGTGGAGTAACTATATGTGAAGGGCCCTTGCCGTCTTCCTTGCGTATAGGGATTACCCCCTGAGACCCCCATATGGCCGAACTGGTCGTAAGCCTGCCTCTTCTTGGCATCGGAAAGTATCTCGAACGCTTCCGTGATCTCCTTGAACCTGTCGTTGGCCTCGGGGGATTTGTTCCTGTCCGGATGCCATTCCAGGGCCAACTTGCGGTAGGCCTTCTTTATTTCTTCGGGGCTGGCGTTTTTGGCGACACCCAATACTTCGTAATAATCGCGTTTGCTGACCATTCAGGCTCCATTAACTGACCACTTCACCTTCCTCGACATCCTGGTCCTTGTCTTTTTTATCCTCTTCCTTTTTCTCCCCCTTTTTCTCCTCCTTCGGCTCGTCTTTCTTATACATGTATTCGCCGATCTTGGAAAGGCTGGAGTTGAGGTCGCTCACCGCCTGGCTGATCGATTCCTTGTTGTCGCCGTCCTTGACCTTTTTCAGGCCTTCGATCTTGGCCTTGACGTCGTTAGTGACATCCTCCGGGGCCTTGTCCTTGACGTCTTTGAGGGATTTTTCCGCGGAGTAGATGAGGGCTTCAGCCTGGTTGCGGACCTCGATAAGCTCTTTCAGCTTATCGTCCTCGACCTTGTGCTCCTCGGCCTCCTTCCTCATCTTCTCTATCTCCTCCTCCGTCAGGCCGGTGGAACCGGTGATCCTGATGCTCTGTTCCTTTCCGGTCGCCTTGTCGTGGGCGATAACGGTCAGGATCCCGTTGGCATCGATATCAAACTTGACCTCGACCTGCGGCACGCCTCTGGGCGCCGGTGGAATACCTTCAAGGATGAACCTGCCCAGGGATTTGTTGTCGCGCGCCATGGGCCGTTCCCCCTGTAGGACATGTACTTCCACCGATGTCTGGTTGTCCGCCGCGGTGGAAAAGACCTCTGACTTGGAGGTGGGAATGGTGGTGTTCCTGGGAATAAGGGGCGTCATGACGCCTCCCAGAGTTTCCACGCCCAGGGTCAGAGGAGTGACGTCCAGAAGGACCACGTCCTTGACGTCGCCGGAAATGATGGCTGCCTGGATGGCCGCCCCGACCGCCACTACCTCGTCCGGGTTGACGGTCCGGTTCGGCTCCTTGCCGAAGAACTTCTTCACTTCCTCAATGACCCTTGGCATCCTAGTCATACCGCCCACCAGGACCACCTCATTGATGTCTTTGGCGGACAGTTTGGCATCCTTCAGCGCTTCCTTGACCGGAGCGAAAGTTTTCTCGATCAGGGGTTCGATGAGCGATTCAAGCCTTGCCCTGGTCAGTTTAGTGACGAAATGCAGGGGCTGGTTGTCCCGGACGGTGATGAACGGCAGGTTGATCTCCGTCTCGGTGGTGGTCGAGAGTTCTATCTTGGCCTTCTCGGCCGCCTCATTTAGCCTCTGGAGGGCCTGCGGGTCTTTCCTCAGGTCTACGGACTCCTGCTTCTTGAATTCCTCGGCCAGGTGGTTGATGATCACCTGATCAAAGTCATCGCCGCCGAGGAAGGTGTCACCGTTCGTGGACTTGACCTGGAAAACACCTTCGCCGAGTTCCAGGATGGTGATGTCGAAAGTCCCTCCGCCCAGGTCGTAAACGGCGATGTTATGGGCCTCCTTTTTGTCAAGGCCATAGGCTAGGGAGGCAGCGGTCGGCTCGTTGATGATCCTGATCACCTCAAGACCGGCGATCTCTCCGGCCTGCTTGGTTGCCTGCCTCTGAGCATCGTCAAAGTAGGCAGGAACGGTAATGACCGCCTTGTCGACCTCTTCTCCTAGGAAATTCTCAGCATCCTTCTTCAGCTTGGTCAGTACCATAGCAGAGATCTCCTGCGGAGTATAGGTTTTGCCATCGATCTCCACAACCGCCATATCGTCACGCCCCTTTTTGATGGCATAGGGGACCATATCGATGGTCTTCTGGACCTGTTTATCCGAATACTTGCGACCCATCAGTCTTTTAATGGAGTAAACGGTCTCTTTAGGCCGAATGACCATCTGCCGTTTGGCCACGTCCCCGACTATCCTTTTGACAGGATCGACGACCGACGGGGTGACGTTCCTGCCCTCGACCGAGGGAATGACTTTGGTCTTGCCTCCTTCCATGATAGCCATGGCGGAGTTGGTGGTTCCTAGATCGATACCGATGGTTTTTGACATATTATTTTATTGTTGACCGCCCTTGTACGGGTGGAAACTTTTAATTTTATTTATCTCCTTGCTCTGTGCCCACCGCCACGCGGGCCGGTTTCAGGAGCTTGCCCCTGAAACGGTAGCCTTTTTCAATGACGCGGGTGACCTTGTTAGGCTCGGCCCCGGGTTCAAGCGTCAGGCACTCCATCACTTCGGGATCGAACTCCTGTCCTTCGGCCTGAACCTCTTCCACGCCGAGCTTGGCCAGCACCCCCTCAAACTTGTTTTTGATGACCTTTAGGTCGTGGCTCTTTTCGAAATCCTCGGCTTTGTCGATATCCTCCTTCAGGACCAAAACCTCCGAGATTATCTCCCGTGTGCTCCGGTTTGCTTCCCTCTCCTTTTCTTCCAAGACCCGCTTTTCCAGGTTCTGGTAATCGGCCAGTGCCCTCAGATAAAGGCTATGCTTGTTGGCCGCCTCCTTCTGGAGCTCCTCCAACTCTTTTTTCAAAGCCTCAACATCGTTCTGTCCTTTTTTTTTCATTATTTCTGCTTCTTGAGAACTTCCCTGATTATCTCGGCGGTATAGGTGACCAGGGGCAGGGTGCTGGAATATTCCAGACGGCAGGGCCCCACCACGCCGATGGCACCGCGGAAATCCTTACCTTCGAAGTGCGAAAAGACCCCGCCCAGGCTATAGAGGGACTGGTGGATATAATCCTCACCGATCAGGACCTGCAGCTCTATCTTGTCGCTGGTCAGGAGATCGTTCAGTACCTTGAGCCAGTAATCGTAGTTCTCGAGATAAACGAACACGTCCCGGGACAGCTCGTAATCCATGAACTCCTTCATGGCCAGGAGGTTGCTCATCCCGGTGTAATAGCGAAAACCCGTGTTCAAAAAGACCATGGACAACAGCTTGCTCTTTTTGGCCAAAGCGGAGGCAGTCTCTTCAAGGAAACGGATCAGGTCGTCCTGGTAATCCCAAACATCATTCTTTAAAGAGACCTCCTCCGCAGTGGAGAGCTGCCTCTTGGGCAGAAGGGAGTTGATATAGAGACGGAAAGCCTTTGGGGTGGGCATTCGCCCTGAAGAGAAATGGGACTTCTGGATATAGCCGAGCTTCCCAAGGACCACCATCTCGTTGCGGATCGTGGCCGGTGAATAGCCGAGCTTGAACTTCTTTTCCAAGAACTCCGATCCGATGGCACTGCCTGACGTGATGTACTCGTCAATAATTGCCTTCAGGATTTTGATTTGACGCTCTGTCAGTTCACTGACGGTTTCCATGTTAGCAGTATTTTAAAAGGTCTGCTAAAAAATGTCAAGGTAATTTGTATTCTGTAGCTCAGGGTACGGATTAAGGCGACAAGGCGATTATCTGAAGAGGCGGGCTCTGCCCAGCCTATAGTGGAGATCCTGAAGTCTTCTCTCTGCTATTTTTTTGGCCGGCACCCCCGCCACGACAGAATACGGCTCTACGCTCTTGGTGACGACCGCCCCGGCGGCCACCACCGACCCTCTGCCGAGCGTGACCCCCGGAAGGATGATGGCGCGCGGCCCAATGAAAACGTAATCCTCAACGAACACCTTGGCATGGACGGGCTTGAAGCCGGGATCGTTGATATCGTGCTGGGAAGTGTAGATCATGACCTCCGAGGCAATGTCCACATGACTGCCTATCTCCAGGCCGCCCCGGCCGTCCAGGATCGCCTTTTCGCCGATGATGGAGTCGTCGGCTATCCTAATGTTGCCGATGGTGTAGAAAACGGCCCCGGTATGGATGACAGAGCCCTCCCCCAAACCGATGCCACCGAGCCCGTAGACGGCTTTTCTGAAGCTGTGAGAAGGGACGACCCCGGCTGTATTCATAATCCAGACCGAGAACTCCTCCATCACCGCCCTGATCCTGGCCGAGACTTTGACCGCGAACTCGGTTGACGAGAGCTTGGCGCCATATTTATCCGTAAAGGGGGTTTGAAAAGCTGCCATCAGGAATATTTTACCTGAGCCTTGTGTTAAAATCTATCCATTATGAGATTCAAGCTGAAGGCTGATTTTTCACCCACCGGCGACCAGCCGGAGGCGATCGATAAGCTGGTGACCGGGCTGAACAAAGAGCTACCGGAGCAGGTGCTCTTGGGTGTGACCGGCTCGGGCAAGACCTTTACCATTGCCAACGTGGTCGAGAAAGTGAACAGGCCTGCCCTGATCATATCCCACAACAAGACTCTGGCCTCGCAGCTTTACCAGGAGTTCAGGGAGTTTTTCCCGGAGAACGCAGTCTCCTATTTTGTTTCGTATTACGACTTTTACCAGCCGGAAGCATATGTACCCCAGTCCAACACCTATATCGAGAAGGAGGCGGAGATTAATGAGCTCATCGACAAGCTACGCTTGGCGGCGACGAGCAATATCCTGTCACGGAAAGACACGCTGGTCGTGGCGTCGGTCTCCTGTATCTACAATATCGGTAAACCGGAGAACTACGAACAGAACACCGTTCCCCTCCGGGTCGGGAAGTCGGTCGGACGGAAGGGACTGAAGCTCTCGCTTGCCAGACTCCAGTATACCCAGTCCCAGTTCGATTTCAAGCGGGGCACGTTCAGGGAAAGAGGGGAGTATCTGGACGTATACCTTTCCTACTCGGACATAGCCCTGAGAGTGATGTTCGCCGGGGACAGAGTGTCTGGCCTGGCGCTTATCGACCCGCTTTTGGGCAAGACCGTCTCCGTTGTCAGGGAATATGTCATCTATCCGGCCAAGCACTACCTGGTCGGCGGGATGGCTTTCGAGGAGATCTTCAGCCGGATCAGGCAGGACCTGGACAGGGAGGTGGCCGCCTTCAAAGACCGGAACAAGCTGGTGGAAGCTGAAAGACTGGCCCAAAGAGTGAACAACGACCTGGAGATGATCCGGGAGGTAGGCTATGTTTCGGGGATTGAGAACTATTCGCGATACTTTGACGGCCGCCGGGAGGGAGACCCGCCCCACAGCCTGCTGGATTATTTTGAACACGCCTACGGACAGGACTGGCTTCTGATCATCGACGAGTCGCATATGACCGTCCCGCAACTTAACGGGATGTATAGGGGAGACTACAGCCGGAAAAAAAACCTGGTGGACTACGGCTTCAGGCTCAAGGCCGCCTTCGACAACCGGCCCCTGCGGTTCGAGGAGTTCTTATCCAAGGTCCCTCAAACGATTTACGTTTCCGCCACTCCGGACGAATGGGAAGTGGAGAGATCCGCGCAGGTGGTGGAGCAACTGATCCGGCCGACGGGCATTCCTGACCCCAAAATCTACCTGAAGCCGGTGGAGAGCCAGATACCAGACCTGATTAAGGAGATAGAGACCAGGGTGAAGAAAAAGCAGCGGACCCTGGTGACCACCCTGACCAAGAGGATCGCCGAGGACCTGACGGTTTTCCTGAAGGAAAAAGGGATACGGGCTCATTATCTGCATTCTGATATCAAAACCCTGGAGCGGTCGGACATCCTGGAGTCGTTGAGGAAAGGCGACTTTGACGTCCTGATAGGCATCAATCTGTTGCGGGAAGGCCTTGACCTGCCTGAAGTGGCCCTGGTGGCCATCCTGGATGCCGACAAGGAGGGTTTCCTCAGGAGCAAGACCTCGCTCGTGCAGACCATGGGGCGTGCCGCCCGCAACGTGGAGGGCGATGTCATCATCTATACCGACAAAATGACCAAGTCCATCAACGGGGCCATCCAGGAAGTGAAGCGCCGGAGGGATTTCCAGATAAAATATAATCGGGAACATGGCATTATCCCGAGGACCGTCTTCAAGCCCATCCGGAGCAAGCTGGTGGTGGAGGACGACGACGACCTTAAGCTCTACTTCTCCAAGAAAAGTGCCAAGCTCGGAGTCAGGGAGCTTGACGACCTTGACTCCAACTCCCTGACCTTATATGACAAGAAAAGGATGCTGTCCCGCCTGAAAAGGCAGATGAAACAGGAGGCGGAGGCACTGAACTTTGAGCTGGCCGCCAGAATCAGGGATAAAATCCGGGAGATATCCGTGTTATAATATTAGTCTATGTTTCAGAGAGTCAGGTCCTGGGTGCGCGAACTGCCCAACAAGAAAAGATACTTGGAGCTTATAACGGCCTTTTTGAGCATCCCGGTCCTTCTGACCGTGGTCTACCTGAACCTGACCAATATCCAGGAGAGAAAGAAGGAGCCGGAGGCCAAAGAGGCGAAAAACGAGAAGGTCACCATCCTGCCTGTCCAGATCAAGGAGAACGGCAAACAACCCGCTCCCAAGGATGATAAGGAATGCGTCGCCCAAGTCCCCCGGGCCACTCTGTCCTATCCCCGCGAAGGGGAAACGGTGGCCGATAACCCTCTCCACCTCAATCTGTCTCTCGAAGGCGACGGCTACTGTTCGGTGGTCTGGTCCTATAGGATAAACGGCGCCAGGTGGTCCGATTACGATGACAGATCAATCTATTTGTACAATATGGATTCGGGCAGCAAGACCCTGGAGCTGAGGATAAAAAGCATAGTCTCGGGCGAGGAAAAAATGATCGTCCGGAATTTCACCTACCGGAATGAATCGACAGTTCCTACCCCTACCAGCATGCCGACCGCCGTCCCGACCGCCGTTTCCACCCAGTCTGCAGTACTGGAACAATAATAAAATGAACATCAATAAAGTCACCGACGAGCTCAAGGAAAAATATCCGGGCAAGAAGATCGTCAAGAACAAGGAAACCAATCCCACCGAGGTCATCTGCGAGATCGATCCGGCAGAGGGTCACCCGAGGTATAGCACGGCCGTGGCCGTGATCGACCGGACCGAACCCCACTACCACCGGCAGGCGGCCGAGATATATTATGTCCTGAAGGGAACATTGACCCTTTATAAGGGAGAAGGCAAGGAGGTCCTGAAAGAAGGGGACTTTTCCGTCATCAAGCCCGAAGAGCACCATGCGGCGGAGGGCAACGAGACCTGGGTGCTTGTCTATTCCGAACCGGGCTGGAGTGTCACGGACCATTTCATGGTTAAGGAGGAAAAGGAGCAGATAGAATATTCCTTCACCCATGTCCGTCTCCTGGTCGACAGATTCCCGGAATGTTTCCGCTTCTACCGCGACGTCCTCGGTCTTCATGCCGTCTGGGGTGACGAACATAAGGATTATGCCGAGTTCTCAACAGGCGCCACCATGGTCTCCCTGTTCAAGAAGGAACTCATGGAGAAGAGTCTGGACAAAGGCGGGGCTAAACTTATTGCCCAAAAAGGCAACAGCGCCCTCCTCAACCTGAAGGTGGAAGACGTGGATAAGGCCGCAGGCATCCTAATGGACAGGAAGGTGACCTTTGTGAACGGCCCGGCGGATTTTCCCAAATGGGGAGTGCGCGCCGCCCATTTCACCGATCCGAGCGGCAACCTCATCGAGATATACCAGAATCTTCGGCAAGATTAAGGGGCGTTTTTTTGGTATACTTATCGTTTCATGGATCACATTAGAATCCGGGGGGCACGGGTGCATAATCTCAAGAACATCAGTCTTGAAATCCCCAAAAATAAGCTCGTTGTCTTCTCCGGCGTTTCCGGCTCAGGTAAAAGCTCTCTCGCCTTCGATACTATTTATGCGGAGGGTCAGAGGCGTTACGTGGAGTCCCTGTCCGCTTACGCCAGACAGTTTTTAGGCCTGATGGAAAAGCCCGACGTAGACCTGATCGAGGGGTTGTCCCCGGCCATCTCCATTGACCAGAAATCAAGCTCCCACAATCCGAGATCGACGGTCGGAACAGTGACCGAGATCTATGATTACCTCCGGCTTCTTTTTGCCCGCATCGGCCATCCCCACTGCCCCAACTGTGGCCGGGAAGTGAAGAAAATGTCCGCCCAGGAGATAGTGGATCAGATCATGGCCAGGCTGAACAGCCTGATGGACGGTGATAAGCACAAGCCTCTTAGGTTCATGGTCATGTCGCCCGTGGTCAGGGAAAGACGGGGGGAGTTCAAGGAGCTTTTCGACAACCTCCGATTCAAAGGCTATAGCCATACCAGGATAGACAATTACTTCCACAGCCTTGAGGAAGACCTGTTCGTGTTGAAGAACAATAAACACAACATCGACGTGGTCACCGACAGGCTGTCGGCCGATTACCAATACCTGAAGATCCAGGCTAACCGAGAGGAGTTCTACTCGAGGCTCTTCAAAGCGGTGGAGCAGGCTCTCCTCTTGTCGGAAGGCCTGGTCATCGTAGCGTTCATCCAGGATTCGGGTTTCGCCATCCCCGATGCTCCCAAGGACCTGAGGGAAGAGCTTTATTCGGAAAGGTTCTCCTGTCCGGTATGCAACATCTCTTTTTCCGAGCTCGAGCCCAGGCTGTTCTCGTTCAACTCACCGGTCGGCGCCTGTGACAAGTGCAAGGGCCTCGGAGCCATACTTAAAGTGGACGAGAGCCTGATCGCTAATCCCGGCCTGTCCATCGCCGAGGGGGCAATATTCCCTTTCCAGAAGCTCTTTTTCACCGATACCTGGTTTGCCCGGATATTCAAGGTCTTTCTGGAAAAATATGGCATCGAGCCCAGCCTGCCCCTCACCTCCCTCTCCGACTACCAGCGGAATGCCCTGTACTACGGAGCCCCGGAGGTCCTTTCCGTCAGGGGAAGGAACCGGGACGGGAACATGACCACCATTTTCGAAAAATGGAACGGTATCGTGGGGGAACTTGAGAAGAAGTTCTATGACAGCGACAGCGAATATTCCCGCAGTGAACTGGAGCGGTATATGAAGGAGGAGGAGTGTCCCAAGTGTCATGGGGAAAAGTTGAAGCCGGAAGCCTTGAGTGTCACTGTCGACGGCCGGAACATCCATCAGGTCACCAAGCTGTCCATCAAAGAGGAACTGGCATTTTTCCAGGCTTTACCCGGCAGCATCTCGGACCGGGAGAAGCAGATCGCCGGGATGATCCTGAAAGAGATAAACAGCCGCCTCGTTTTCCTGGACAACGTGGGCCTGGGTTACCTCGACCTGGCCCGGCGCGCAAAGACCCTGTCCGGAGGAGAGGCACAACGTATCAGGCTGGCCTCGCAGATCGGCACCGGCCTGACAGGCATCACCTACGTGCTGGATGAACCTTCCATCGGTCTGCATTCCCGCGATGTGAGCCGGCTACTGACGGCGATAAAGCACCTGCGCGACCTGGAGAACACGGTGATCGTGGTAGAGCATGACCGCGAAACCATAGACAATTCGGACTGGGTGGTGGATTTCGGCCCGAAGGCGGGCAAGCACGGCGGGGAAGTGGTCTACAACGGGACCAAGGATAAGCTGACCGAATGCCGCACCTCCGTTACGGGCGACTACCTGGCCAAGAAAAAGGAGATCAGGACGGATCGGAACGAGACCGAGCCCGGACAATATTTGGAGTTCAAAGGATGCGGCCAGCACAACCTGAAAGACATAGATGTCCGTTTTCCCCTGGAAAGAATGACAGGCGTCACGGGTGTTTCCGGCTCGGGCAAGTCCACCCTCCTATTGGACACGGTCTATCCTGTAGTGGAGAGCCACCTGAACCCGTATTACAAGGGGGAGTTTGGCAAGATACAGGGCTATACCGGACTGGACAATATCCAGCGGGCGGTCCTGATCGACCAGTCTCCCATCGGTCGCACACCACGATCGAATCCGGCCACCTACACGGGCGTCTTTACCTATATCAGGGAAGTTTTCGCCGCCACCCTGGAGGCCAAGGCCCAGGGTTATAAACCCGGCCGGTTCTCCTTCAATGTCAAAGGGGGCAGGTGCGAGAACTGCCAGGGGGCCGGGGTTATCCGGGTGGAGATGCAGTTCCTGGCCGACGTTTATGTCAAGTGCGATGTCTGTCAGGGGCGCCGGTACAATACCGAAACACTGTCTGTACAGTACAAAGGCAAAAGCATCGATGAAGTGTTGAGCATGAGCGTGGACGAGGCGCACGAATTTTTACAGCATCATTGGAAAATAAGGCGGATACTCAAAACAATGCAGGATGTCGGCCTGGGCTATATTGAGCTTGGACAGCCGGCCCCCACCCTTTCCGGCGGTGAGGCGCAGAGAGTGAAGCTGGCCAAGGAACTTTATACGAATGTCAAGATCCATACACTTTACCTTCTTGACGAACCCACCACCGGTCTGCATATGTACGACGTGGACAAGCTCATCAAAGTGTTGAGGAATCTGGTGCACCAGGGCAATACGGTCGTGATCATTGAACATAACCTTGACGTGATCAAGAACTGTGACTATATAATAGATCTAGGACCGGAAGGGGGAGAGGAGGGCGGCCGGGTCGTGTTCCAGGGGCCGACCAGGCAGCTGCCAAAGGAAAAAAAATCGTATACCGGGCAATTCCTGGAAAAATACCTAAATGGGTAAACTACTGCAAACGATGGCCGTATCACTGGCGGTTTTCCTGTTGTCCCTGACCCCTGTTCTCGGCCAGGAGCCCGTGCCCGAAGGGGAAAAGATAGTTCAGACGGTGTACCATGATACCTATACCCTCGGCAGCGGCGAAGACGCCGTCATAGAGAGACAGATCACTTTGACCAACCTGACCGCCAGGCTGTATGTCAGCGAGTATGCTTTCACGTTCCGGAGCCCCGACAGGATGAACGCCCTGGCCGTTTTCGAGGACGGCCGGGAGCTTACCTTCCAGAAAACGATGGAGAACGATCGATTGACCGTCAAGGTCAAGTTTGCCAATCCGGCGGTCGGCCGGGGGACAGTGAAAAGGATCACCATCAGATACGGGCTGGATGGCCTGGTCACGGTCTCGGGTGCCCACCGGGAACTACTGATCCCGGTCAACCGCCCCTCAAGCACGGAGGAGCTGACCGCTTACACCATAGACGTCAGGGTCCCGGCCGATTTTCCCGAGCTTGGAATCAGTAAACCCCTGGCCAGGGAGGCGGGTCCCGGCCTGTACCGTTTTACAGATGTCAGGGAACATATGGGCAAGACCCTCTATATATCGTTCGCGAGGATGGCCCACTACCGCCTGACGCTCAATTACTCTCTGGCCAACAATGTGCCCTATCCCCGCCGCTTCACCATCCCTTTTGTCCCGGACGGGGTGTTCCAGAAGGTGTATGTGGACGACATCTCTCCCAAACCGGAACGTGTCTACCTGGACGAGGACGGAAACTATATGGGTGTTTACCGCATACCGGCGAACACGGTCCAGAAGGTGGTCTTCCAGGGAATAGCGGAGTTGACCACCGAACCCAGGGAGGAAGTGAGAAGTTATGTCCGGGAAAAACTCTCGTCAACAGAACGGAACAGGTATCTGACAATGGAGAAATACTGGCAGTTGTCGGACGCCTCCCTGGCGAAAGTGGAGAGTGCCGGCCTTACCAACGCCTTCGACATCTATAACTATGTCATAGCCAAGCTGGAATATGACACCGGCCGGATAAATAGCGGGCTGAAGAGGATGGGGGCCGAGTGGGCCCTGAACAATCCAGGGCAGGCGGTCTGCATGGAGTACACGGATCTTTTCATCGGCATTGCCAGGGAAAAGGGGATCCCGGCCAGGGAAGTTGTAGGCTATGCCCTCACCCGCGATCCCGAACTGACACCGTTGTCGTTTTTGGGCGATGTGCTGCATGCCTGGCCGGAGTATTATGATACGGCCAGGGAAAGCTGGCGGCCGGTCGACCCCACTTGGGGTGATACTGCCGGCCTGGATTACTATGCAAACATGGACCTGTCCCACATCGCTTTCGTTTACCATGGGAAAGACCCGACCTACCCCCTGCCGGCCGGAGTCTACAAGATAAAGGAAAACACTAAGGATGTCTTTGTCGAGGGGACCGAGGAGGTCCCCGAGGATAAGAGGGGGGTGGCGGGCCTGATGACCAAGGAGCTGAACTGGGTGGCCGGCCGCCGGAACACTTTCGGGTTCGTGCTGGACTCCATGTCTAACATCTTCCTTTATAATGTCCGGGTGGAGCTTGTTGACCCCGAGAGCTCCACCGTGCTGGCATCACGGACCGTCGATGTCCTTGAACCATATGGAGAGAAAGAGGTCAAGTTTGTGGTCGACAGCCCAAAAGTGGCTATGCAGAAAAAAGGCCGCCTTCAGATCCGGGTCGACGGGAACACCCTCCTGGAAAAAGAGTACACCCTCAGGGCGGCGTACCTGCACATATATGACGCATATAAGGGCGTTTTCCTAGGGGTGGCGGTCGGGCTTCTGGTCCTCGTATATGTTAAACTCAGGTCATGATCATCAGCGCCCGCGACACCAGGATATGGAAAAAGACCCCCTCGCGGACAGGGGTCTATATGTTCCTCGACACCGCCCGCAAACCGATCTATATCGGCAAAGCGGTCAATCTCCGTCTTAGGATCAAACAGCATTTCCAAGACACATCCAGTCCGAAGGAAAGAGCGATCGTCAAAAGCACGGCCAGCATCAGGCTCAGGGAAACCAACTCGGAGTTCGAAGCCCTGGTCCTGGAGGCAAACCTGGTGCGCAAGCACATGCCTAAATACAATGCGGCCCTCAAGGACGACAAAAGCCCCATCTATATCGTCGTGACCAGGGGGACCTATGGCAAGGTGAGGCTGAAAAGAAGGACCGAACTCTCGGCGGAAAGGTTCGTGTTCGGTCCTCTGTCCTCGGCGAGAGACGGCCGCCTCCTATTACGGAAGATCAGACGGGTGGTCCCGTTCTGCAGTGAGAAGAGTCTCACCTCCAAACCCTGTTTCTACAGCCACATCGGTCTGTGCGATCCCTGTCCCAATGAAACGGCCAATCAGCCCGACAGGTCCGAGGCCGGAAAGCAAAAAGAGCGCTATCAGGAGAATATCAGGCGCGTCATCAGGCTTTTGGGAGGCGGAGGAAGAAGGCTGATCTCCGTCCTGGAGAAAGAGATGAAGGAGTATGCCGACAGGGAGGAGTTCGAACAGGCTGCGCTTCTCAGGGACAGGATCTTTTATTTGGAAAAGCTTTTTTCGCAGAACCTCATCCTGGATGGCAGGCTGGAGGATGCCAACTTCATTGCCGACGTCAGGAAAAGGGAGAACCGCGAGCTGGCGAAGGAATTGGGTATCCCCAGGATTGGCAGGGTGGAGTGCTACGATATCAGCAATCTTTCCTTTAAGAAGGCCACAGCCTCCATGGTGGTGTTCGAGGGAGGGGTGCCACTGAAGGAGGAGTACCGCCGCTTCAGGGTCCGGACCCGGAAAAAGTTCGATCCGGCCATGCTCCTTGAGGTTCTAGACAGGCGAATGAGGCATAAGGAATGGCAAACGGCCGATCTCATGGTCATTGACGGCGGTACACCCCAGCTTCTGGGTGCATATCCGGTCCTGAAAGAACGGTACCCGGCCCTGCCGCCCATGATCGGTCTGGCCAAAAGACCGGACCGGGTCGTCCTGGCCGAGGGGTTGAGGACGGTCCGTCTGGACAGGGAGTCACCGGCCTTGCACTATCTGCAGCGGGTCAGGGACGAGGCGCACCGGTTTGCCAGGAAATACCACCTCCTGTTGCGGCGGAAAAGCTATTCTGCTTTTTGAGGGCAATGTGTAAAATAAAGGTATGAAACGGCTCTTCAGGTCCTTGGTTTTTTACACGGCCGCTATCTACATCGCCGGGAAACTCGTACCCGGTTTCAAGCTGGAAACGGACTGGCGGGGGCTCATGGTCAGCGGACTGACCCTCGCCGTGCTCTTCGCTTTCGTCAACCCGTTCCTGAAGTTCCTGTTCCTGCCCATTAACGTGCTGACAATGGGCCTGTTTTCGTTTGTGTCGCAGATCCTGACCTTCTACATCTTCCTGCAGCTCTTTCCCGATAACTTCCATATCGAAAAATGGGACTTTTCGGGCTGGGACTACGTTCCTCTCGGTCTCCATATCGGCTCGTTTAATGTCGGACCATTTGTTACAATAGTACTGTCAACATTTCTTATTAGTTTTATTGTCATGCTTTTATCGGTCATACTATGAAAAGCTTTTTCTTGGGCCTGTATGCCCTGGTTGCCGTCGTCACCATTGTCCTGATCCTGCTGCAAGGCAGAGGAGGCGGTTTGGGAAGTGCCTGGGGCGGAGGAGGGGAGACCTTTTCAACCCGTCGCGGTGTGGAAAAATTCACTTTTTCCCTGACCGTGGCCATGGTTGTGCTGTTTCTGGCGCTCTCGATTCTTAACCTATTTTTATGAGAGTCTTTTTTAAGAGCACCCGCTACTATTACTGGCTGGTTTCTGGCTTTATCCGCAAGTATTCCAAAGTGATGGCCGTCGTTTTCGTGATCGCTTTCTTCGCCCTCCTTTTTTCCCGCTCCATAGTCGACTCCTTCGCTTACATCCTGAACCTTAACAAGATGAAGGTTGGCCTATTGGCCCAGGGGAACAGGGAGAGGATCCCCTCGGAGGTGCTGGCCAATATCTCCACCCCCATCGTCGCCTTTGACGAAAAGGGCCGGTTCAAGGCGGCACTTGCCAACCGCTGGACAGTCGAGGATGACGGTAAGGAATATGTATTCATGTTCCCGAAGGACCTGCGCTGGCAGGATGGCTCGCCGTTCAGGGTCCAGGATATCGACTTTTCCATCTTCAACTTTACGGATATAAAGGCGGAAATACTGGATGACAGCACGATCCGCTTCAAGCTGAAAGAGCGCCTGTCCAACTTTCCTTCCTTGCTGACCGTGCCGGTCATCAAGAACAACCTGGTCGGGATAAACGGCCGGTACAAACTGTCCCGTGTCAAATACCAGTTCGGCGAGGTGAAAAGTGTCAACCTTATACCCTTGGAGAGCGGACTGCCGTTCCTGATCTACAAGTTTTACAATACCCAGGATGACCTGGCACTGGCCTATAAGCTCGGGGAAGTCGATGCGATGAGCGTCAACAGCAAGGATCTGGCCGAATACTTCAGGAAATGGAGAAACACCGAGATAACAGAGTCCGTTGATTACAGGCGGATAGTCACCCTGTTCCTCAACAACCAGAAAGCCCCTTTTGACAACAAAAACCTGAGGAGCGCCATCGCCCTGGGCATCAACTACCATAACTTCGCTGAGGAAGGCTCCCGGGCCTTTTCGCCCATCACACCCATTTCCTGGGTCTATAATCCCGAGGTCAAGGAGTACAATTACGAGCCGGAGATAAGTGCTAGCCTGGTGGAAAAGAACAATAGCAGCGACAAGGCCATCACCCTGCACACTTCCTATGAGCTGAACCGGCTGGCGGAAGGGATCAGGGCGGACCTGAATGAAACGGGCCTTAAGGTGGAGATCCGATACGTGAACTATATTCCGACGGATTACGACATGTTCCTGACCATCTGGGAACCGCCGGTTGATCCGGACCAGTATGTGTTCTGGCACCAGACGCAACGTGTCGGCAACCTGAGCCGGCTGAAAAACGTCAAGGCGGACCTCCTATTGGAACAGGGGAGGAAAGAGATATCCCCCACCAAACGCAGGCAGATATACTACAAATTTCAGGAGCTCATTGTTGACGAGGTCCCCGCGGTGTTTTTGTACTTCCCCAAAAAATATACGATACAAAGGAAATAATGGCGACGCTTTTTCTGATCGGTACTCCGATAGGCAATCTTGAGGATATATCACGACGGGCTTTGGACAGGCTGTCAAAGATAGAATTCCTGATAACCGAAGATACCCGGACGGCCGTCAAGCTCCTGACCCTTCTGGCCGAAAAATACGGTATAGAAACGGGGGGGAAAAGGCTCATCTCCTACCATCACGGCCATGAAAGCCGGAAGCTCGGTGAAGTTGCCGATCTCCTGGATCAAGGGCATGATGTCGGACTGATCACCGAATCAGGCATGCCCGGGGTATCCGATCCGGGGGCTATGATCGCGGACTACGCCAGAAGGGCAGGGCACCGTCTGGAGGTTGTTCCCGGCCCAAGCGCCCTGACCACGGCCATCAGCCTGTCCGGTTTCGATGCCAGGACCACGGTCTTTGCCGGTTTCCTGCCCAAGGATAGGGGTCAAAAGAAAAGCTTCCTGGTATCGGTTAGGGATACAGGCATTCCCAGACCTATGAACCTGGTTTTCTTTGAAAGTCCCCTCAGGATCAGGGCAACGGTCCAGGCGTTGACAAAGACATTTCCCAAAGCCAGGCTTTTTCTGGGACGTGAACTTACCAAGGCCAATGAAGAGCATCTCTGGATAAGACTGGAGGGGTTCGAAGCAGAGGTTTTGCCGGAAAGAGGCGAATATACCGGCGTCCTCAACGTCAAAAAATGATATAATTCTTATCTATGGCCATCAGGGAACAAATCCAGGCGGATATGTATGCCGCCCTGAAGGAGAAGATGGCGGACAGAGTGTCCGTGTTAAGAGGGGTCATGTCCGACATCAAGAACCAGGAGATTGACAAGAAGGCCGAGCTCACGGATGCCGAGGTGGTGGTCCTAATCCGTAAACAGGTCAAGACACTCACCGAGGCCAAGGAGATGTTCCTGTCGGGCGGCAGGGAAGACCTGGCTGCCGATAACGACCGGGAGATGGAGATCTTAAAGGCATACCTGCCGAAGGAGATCTCCGATGCCGATCTGGAAACAAAGGTCAGGGAGTGCCTGGCTAAGCACAACGAAGTGGACAATCCTGGCAGACTGATTGGATTGTGCGTCAGGGAGCTCTCGGACCTGGCCGATTCAGGCAGGGTGGCCGCCACGGTCAGGCGGATAACTTCCGCCTGAACCCGTAATGCCGCGGTGGTGGAATTGGTAGACACGCAGTCTTGAGGAGGCTGTGCCCACAAGGCGTGAGAGTTCAAGTCTCTCCCGCGGCACCATACAAACGATATGGTTGCCTCAATAAAATTCAATCCCAAGGTCAGACTGATATTGTCCGACGTGGACGAGACCGTGGCCGACGTCTACCGGCCGGCCACCCGGGAGATGATTAAAGAGCTGAACGCCCTTCTGGCGGAAAGGAAGGTGCTTTTTCTCATCTCCGGAGGCGGCCTATCGAGCATTCGGGAAAGGATAACGGACCGGCTTGACAAGGAGCTTCGCCACCGGGTGCTCGTTGCCCACTGCATGGGAGCGGAGGTCTGGGGTTTCGAAGCTGACGGCCGGCTCAAAGAGGCACCGTATTACGGTATCTATGATACCCTGTTGGACGATGATGGAAAGACAAGATGGAGGGAGGTGGTTGCCCGGACCGTCAAGAGGTTCGGACTCTCCACTTACGATACACAACCGAAGGAGGATTTTCGTGCCCTCACCCGGAGGGCACCGCTGTCCATAATGCTTGCGGACAGGGGCCCGCAGATAACGCTCGAGTTCGTGAATGCCGTCGACCTGTCGGAATCGGAGAAACGGCGGATAGAAAAAGAACTTGGGATCAATATCCCGCTTTTCCACGACGCCTATGACCTGCGGCCGGTGGTGATGGATTTTCTGAGGGAGGAATACAGGCGGGAAGGTTTGCCCATCGCTCCCAAACTGGGTGGCACATGCGCGCTGGACAGCATCCTTTCCGGAGTGGACAAGACCAGGGCCATTGAATTTGTGCTAAGCCACGACAGTATCCTGAAGCAGCTTGACATCGATAGGGAAGCGATCAGCGAGGCGGACGAGATAGAGATCTGGGGCGACAAGTATGCGCAGAAAAAAGGGGGACCCGACTTCGACATGTGCCGGGCAGTCTCCAGAAAGGTCCGGGCTCTGGACTTCAGGAGGGAGGATCCCCATGACCTGCCCCAGGGATATAACATCCGGCTCTGGGATGGGGAAAAGGAATTGCACCACGGCCTGCTGGAATATCTCAGTTCTCGCTGAGCCGTGGCTCCCGGTATTTGTAGATCTCCTTGGCGATGATGACCAGAGTGGCCACCAGTGGAACAGCCAGCACAATGCCGTATATCCCGGCCAACCTCTGTCCGATGTAAACCGAGATCAAGACCGCGAGGGGCGGAATGCCCACGGCCTTTTTCATCACCAAGGGCACGACCAGGTTGTTCTCAAGCTGCTGGATAAGGATATACAGCCCGATCACCGCGAGCCCCAATACCCATGAGCTCGTGGCTGCCACGAAAAAGGCGGGGATCAGGGACAGGGTGGGCCCGATGATGGGGAAGATCTCGAGGATGCCGGCGATGACGGCCAGAGGCAGGGCGTAGCGGACGTTCAATATGCTCAGGCCGACATATGACATCAGCCCGATGAGAAGCATGAGCATGAACTCCGCTCTCATCCAGGCGCCAAGCTGTTTCTCGACGCTCCTGAGGGTCTCCATGAAGAACTCGGACTGGCGGCGGTTGAGAAAGCGGCTGGCCAGTTCTTCCAGCTTGTTTATCCCCAAAAGAAAGTATAGGGTGAAGAAGAATACGGATATGATATTCAGGATGTTGCCGAAAAATGCGTAAAGAGTCCGGTAAACGATATTGGTCAGGTTCGGTAGCTGCTGGGAAAAGGCCGGGATCTGATCCAGGATGTCCCTGGGCGTCAGTTGGGTATCCAGTCTCTGCAATAGCGTCATCAGTTCCCGCGACAGATAAACGAAGAAGCCGATGGTCTGGCTGAGGAGTGGGGGTAGGGCCAGGTACAGCAGGGTCATGATGAGGCCCATACTGACGAGAAGGACGAGGATGGATGACAGGGCGCGTGGTATCCGGTTCTGTTCCAGCCAGTCCACCAGGGGCTTCAGGGACGACATCAGGATGAAGGCGATGAAGAGATTGATGAAGAGGTCCGTAATGTTCCACAGGAAGAAAAGGAAAAGAATGAGCCCCACCGTGAACAGGATCGTCCGACTGGTGATCTCCACTTTTAGGATGCCATCCTTTTTTTCCATATGCTAATTAATTCTGTCAATAAAACGCGCAGTTGTCAACCCGGAGATAAAACCGGGGTGGTTAAAGCATGGAAAATTTTATAAGATATTAAGCATGAGCGATTTCGTCCATCTCCATGTCCACTCTGAATATTCTTTACTGGACGGGGCCGTCAAGATTAAGAACCTCCTGGAGAAGACCAGGGCCCTGGGGATGAATTCCGTTGCCCTCACCGACCACGGAGCCATGTACGGTTCGTTCAAATTCTTTTTGAAGGCCAGGGAGGCGGGGATCAAACCCATCGTGGGCTGCGAAATATACCAGGCCGAAGGCTCCCGTTTTGACAAGCAGAAGAGGCTGGGCAGCGACCAGTTCCATCTGGTGCTCCTGGCCAAGAACCTGGCAGGCTACCGGAACCTGATGAAACTCGTCAGCCATGCGCACATGGAGGGCTTCCACTACCGGCCACGGGTGGACCTAGAGCTTTTGAAGGAGCACAGCGAAGGCCTTATTGCCCTGTCCGGCTGCATGCAGGGCATCATCAGCCAGAGTCTCCTGAACAAGGAACAGGACAGGGCGGAGAAGTGGCTAAGGAACTACCTGGAGGTCTTCGGGGAGGGAAATTTCTATCTGGAGCTTCAACGGCATTCCCAGATTGCGGAACTTGAGGGGCTGAACCAGGAGCTCATCAAGCTATCCCGCAAGTTCGCCGTCCCCCTGGTGGCCACGAACGACGTCCATTACCTGGACAAGGAGGATGCCTATGCCCAGGAAATACTCTTATGCATCCAGACGCGGACCTCCATTCTCGAAAAAAACCGTCCCCTGTCCATGCTCGACGTACCGGACTATTACCTGAAAACTCCGGAAGAGATGAAGGGGATGTTTCTGGATTACCCCGAGGCCATCGATAATACGGTGGCCATAGCCGAAAGATGTGACGTGGCGATCCCTTATGGACAATGGATCCTGCCCAAATATGATGTTCCGAACCGGGAAAGCGCAGAATCATGGCTTAGGAAACTGACCTATGAGAAGATAGGCTATAGATACGGTGAAGTGTCCGACGAGATCAAAAAGAGGACCGAGTATGAACTCGGGGTGATCACTTCCAAAGGATACGCCACCTACTTCCTGGTCGTCCAGGATTTTGTCAACTGGGCCAAAGAGAACGGGATCGTGGTCGGGCCGGGTAGGGGTTCGGCAGCCGGCTCCATAGTAGCCTATGTGCTTGGGATCACCGACCTTAACCCTCTCGCGCACAACCTGCCTTTTGAGCGCTTCCTGAATCCCGACCGGCCGACCCCCCCGGACATCGATATCGACTTTGCCGATATTAGAAGGGACGAGGTGGTGCGCTATGTCATGAACAAGTACGGGGCGGATAAGGTCGCCCAGATCATTACCTTCGGCACTATGGAGGCGAGAATGGTGATCAGGGATGTGGCGAGGGCTTTGGGATGGTCCTATTCTCAGGGAGATCGCGTGGCCAAGCTTATTCCCCAGGGCAAACAGGGCTTTCCCATGTCCATCGAAGGGGCTCTGCAGGAGTCGCCGGAACTTCTCCATCTGTCGAAGACGGACGACAAGACCAAGCATCTTCTGGACGTGTCCAAGAAACTTGAGGGACTCGTAAGACACTCCTCGGTCCATGCGGCGGGGGTGGTAGTGGCAGACAAGAAACTAACAGAATATACGCCGGTACAGAGGGAATCCCGCGGCGGCAAGACCATCACCCAATACGATATGTACTGCCTGGACCTGAACGCGGTCCAGGAGAACAAGGCCATCGGGCTTTTGAAGTTCGACTTCCTGGGACTGAGGAACCTGACCATCCTGGAAAATGCCCTCAAATATGTGGCCAAGAACAAGGGTGTCAGCCTCAAACTGTCGGAGATCGGTCTGGACGATAAGAAACCTTATGAACTGGTCGCCGCCGGCACGACCATTGGCATCTTCCAGCTTGAGTCCCGCGGGATGCAGAGGCTGGCCAAGGACCTCAAGCCCAACCAGTTTTCGGACATCTCGGCCATGGTGGCTCTCTTCCGGCCTGGCCCGATGGCCCTTATCCCGCAGTTCATCGAGGGCAAGAAAAACCCCCAGAAGATAAAGTACCTGCATCCGGACCTGAAACCCATCCTGTCGGAAACCTACGGCATTCTTGTCTACCAGGAGCAGGTGACCGAGATTGCCCACCGCATCGCCGGCTTTACGATGTCCGAGGCGGACATGCTCCGGATGGCCATGGGCAAGAAAAAAAAGGAGCTTATGCGCCTCGGGCAGGTCAGATTTCTCAAGGGGTGCGCTGACAAAGGGTACTCGAAAAAGCTGGCCGAGCAGCTCTTCGAATTCATCGAGAAGTTCGCGGCATATGGATTCAACAAAGCCCACAGCGCGAGCTACGCGACCATTGCCTACTGGACGGCGTACGTGAAGGCCCACTACCCGGTCGAGTTCATGACCGCCCTCTTGACGGCGGAGATACAGCACGCCACCGGCTCCGACCGCGAGCAGAAGATTGTCCAGATCCTGGAGGAATGCAAGCGTATGAAGATAGAGGTATTGCCTCCGCATATAAACAAATCGGAGGATGATTTCGCCATCGAGGACGACGCCATCAGGTTCGGGCTGAATGCCGTCAAGAACGTCGGTTCTGCTGCTATCGAGAGCATCAGGGAAGCCAGGGTTGAGAAACCGTTCGGCTCATTCCGCGACTTTCTCCTTCGGGTGGACCTGAGAAAGGTCAACAAGAAGACGGTTGAGAGCCTGATCTATGCCGGTGCCTTCGACGAGTTCGGCAGGAGGGCACAGCTCCTGGTCTACTATTCCCAAGTGGTGAAGGAGATCCAGAAGGAAAAGACTAAAGAGGACGAAGGCCAGTTCGGGCTTTTCTCGGGCGACATGTTCCAAAAACCCGATGCCGCCTCAAGAGAGGTCCTGCCTGCGGTCCAGGAATTCTCCGAGGACGAACTCGTAGCCTTTGAGCGGGAAGCCATCGGCTTTCATCTTTCGGTCAACCCCCTGGACAAATATCAGGAACTTTTCCGGAAAAAAAGGACCGTCCCTCTCCACGAGCTTGCAGAGCGCAAAGCCGGGATAGTGGTCGTTGGCGGCATCATCAAAGCGGTCAAGAAGATCCATACCCGCCGGAACGGTGACGAGATGGTCTTTGCCACCATCACCGACTACACGGACGAGGTCGAAGTGGTGGTCTTCCCTAAAACCTATGCCCGAAACAAGGACATCTGGGCGGGTAACCAGGTACTTCTGGTCAAGGGAAAGCTCCAGGAAAAGGACGACGAACAGGTTATCATCGCCGAAGAGGCGGTCTCGCTGAGAATGTATGAACATTAAAGAAAAGCGGCCCAGGAAAACAAGGCCGAGCCCACTGTTTTATCTGAAATACTCAAGTATGGGCATATATACCGTGGTACCCATCTTTTTAGGGTTGACAATCGGGCTTGTTCTTGATAGGATTTTCGGTGTACGACCAACGTTCATGTTGGTGTTTTTATTTTTGGGAACTGTAGCCAGTTTTTACAATCTCTTTAAGCTGACAAAAGAAAGGTAAATCAATCAATGGAGCTTGCCACACTTGCGAAAGTTGTCCAAGACCAAGTAGTCGACAAGAACCCCATCCCCGCAGAGGCCGGGGCAGTCCATGAGGCTGCGGCCAGCACCCCCCACATCAGCATCAAGGCGGAACCCCTGTTCAACCTGTTCGGCCTGGAGGTCACGAACTCCTTGCTGACAAGCTGGATAGCCTTGGCCATTCTGATCGTTCTCGCCTATCTCTACACCAAGAAGGGCAGCGTCTATCAGGTGATGAACCTGATGCTGAGGGGTATCTATGGCCTTTTCGCCTCGGTCTTCGGCGGGAAGGTGGATGTATTTTTTCCACTGGTGGCAAGCTTCTTCATCTATATCCTGTTCCTGAACTGGCTGGGGCTTTTGCCGGGAGTGGGGACGCTTCTTGTCAAAGTGCACGGCGAGATGGTACCCCTCCTCAGGGCGGGTACCGCCGACCTGAATACGACCCTGGCGCTCGGATTCTTTTCTGTCCTGATGATCCAGGTCTTTTCCGTCAAATATCTTGGCTGGGGCAAATACCTGGGGAAATTTTTCAACTTCACGAACCCTATCAAGACCTTTGTCGGCCTCCTGGAGATAATTTCCGAGATATCGAAGGCTATCTCTTTCTCTTTCCGTTTGTTCGGTAACATTTTCGCGGGCGAGGTGCTTCTGACCGTGGTCGCCTTTCTGGTCCCGGTACTGGCGTCCTTCCCGTTCCTGGTCTTTGAATTCTTTGTCGGCTTTATACAGGCCCTGGTGTTCTCGATGCTTTCGGCAATCATGTTATCAGTTGCCATCACCGACCACAGTCATTAACCATTGAAGGGGGATGAAAATATAAATGAGTCCTGAATCAGCACAAACAATAGGCACCGCTTTGGCAATCGGTCTGGGAGCCATCGGCCCAGCCATCGGTATCGGTATGATCGGTTCCAAGGCTGTCGAGGCTCTCGGCAGGAACCCGGAGGCGGAATCGAGCATCACGACAAACATGATCCTGGCAATTGCTTTCGCGGAGGCCGTGGCTATTTACGCATTGGTGATCGCCTTGATTATTAAATTTACTTAAAAAAAGCTTTGTAACAAATGGAAAATTTAGGGATCGATATCAAGATACTTTTGGCGCAGGTAATAAACTTTCTCCTTCTTTTTGTGGTGTTCAGAAAGTTCGTGTACCGGCCTTTCCTGAACTCTATCAAGGAACAGGAGGAAAAGGAGAAATCTGCCATCAAGAAGATCGAGGCGTACGAGAAGAAAGAGAAAGAGCTGTATGAGAGGAAGGTGGCCTTGGAAGAGGCCTATGAGGACAAGCTCAAGAAAATGTACGCCAAGATGAAGAAAGAGACGAACGAGGCCAAGAGACAGATCCTGAAGGATGCCCAGGTCGAAGCGGAGGAGATACGGAAGCACAACATGGAACTGATCGAGAGCGAGCGCGAGAAGATGTATGAGGAAGTGAAAAAGGAGGCCTCCCAAATAGCCCTGGCCTTGGCGGAAAAAGCCATTAGGGAAACTGTCGGTGGTGACCTGCAGAAGCAGATCACCAAGGAGGTTGCCCGGAAGTTGCCGAAAGTGAAGCATGCCGACTAATACCGTGAGCGCTACCAGAACCAGCCCCGAGCTGAAGGAGGCTTTGAAGTCCTTGCTGAACGGCAAGGCCCAGAAGCTGTTGGTCACGAGTACCTATAAGCTTGACCAGGAGGAGGAGCAGGAGGTCCTGAAGGGACTGGGATTGGAATCTTTTGAGGAGGTGGTCCTGGAGAACGTGGTCGACCCCGATATCCTCGGCGGCCTGATCATCAGATTCGGACCGTACTTTTTGGATTATTCCCTCAAGACCAAGTTGAGGGAAATTACTGAAAGTTTAAATACGTAACCAATGAGGCAAGCGAAAAAAATCGTCCAAGACGTCATCAGCCAGATAGAGGCGCACCAGGTCAAGAAGGAGATCGTGGAAACAGGGGAGATCGTGCAGATTTTCGACGGCATAGCGGTGGTGACCGGTCTGCCGAACGCGCGCTACAACGAGATGGTGGAGCTTGGCTTCGGCCAGAAAGGTATGGTCATCGATCTCGAGAAAAAACATGTGTCCGTACTTGTCTTCGGCGCCTACGAGCAGTTAAGCGTCGGAGGCAAGGCCAGCCTGACCGGTAAGATTATGAGCGTACCCGTTTCCAACAAGCTTTTGGGCCGGGTGGTCGACCCTTTGGGGAATCCGGTGGACGGTCTCTCACCTATCCGGGCAGAGGACCACGAGGAGATAGAGAAAGTGGCGCCAGGCATCATCTACCGCAGGTCGGTCTCCGTACCTTTGCAAACAGGTATTAAAGCAATTGATAGCCTTATTCCCATTGGCCGCGGCCAGAGAGAGCTTATCATCGGTGACCGCGCGACCGGCAAATCCACCATTGCTTTGGATACTATCATCAACCAGCAGAACCAGGATGTCGTCTGTGTATATGTTGCCATTGGACAGAAGGAGTCCACCATTGCCCAGTTTGTCAACCTGTTGACGGAGAAGGGGGCCATGGACTACACCATCGTGGTGGCAGCGCCTGCCACCAGCCCGGCATCCCAACAATATATCGCTCCATATACGGGCACGGCCATGGCGGAGTATTTCATGAACAGGGGCAAGGACGTGCTTATAGTCTATGACGACCTGACTAAACACGCCTGGGCCTACCGACAGATATCATTGATTCTGAAGCGCCCGGCCGGTCGCGAAGCGTATCCCGGAGATGTTTTCTACCTGCATTCCCGGCTCTTGGAGAGGGCCGCACGTCTTGACGAGAAATATGGTGGCGGGTCCATCACCGCCCTGCCCATCATCGAAACGCAGGAGGGGGACATCTCTGCCTATATCCCAACGAACGTCATCTCTATTACCGACGGACAGATCTATCTGGAGAAAGAACTTTTCAATGCGGGCATGAGGCCGGCCATCAATGTCGGGGCCAGCGTCTCCCGCGTCGGTTCGGCCGCCCAGGTAAAGGCCATGAAGCAGGTAGCCGGCTCTCTCAAGATCGATCTGGCGCAATACCGTGAACTTGCCGCTTTCTCGCAATTCGCCTCGGAACTGGACGAGGAGACCAAGAAAACCTTAAACAGGGGTGCCAGGATGTATGAGCTCCTGAAGCAGGACAAACACCAGCCCATGCCTCTGGAAAAACAGGTGGTCGCCATCTGGGTCGGGGTTAGGGGGTATACCGAACAAATACCGGTTCCCGAGATCGGCCGGTTCGAGGACGAGTTTCTGATCATGCTCGAGGCCGACAGGCCGAAGCTTCTCAAAACCATCGCCAAGGAGAAGGTCATTTCCCCGGAAGTGGAAAAGGAGCTCGAGGAGTTCGCCAAGAATTTCTTAACAATATTCCCCAAAACGAAGGATGAATCTAAGACAGCTGAAAAGTAAGATCAAATCCATCCAGAACGTGGGCCAGATAACAAGGGCTATGGAACTTGTTTCGGCCGTCAAGATGAAGAAAGCGCAGGAAAGGGCAACTCACGGCAAGCCTTATCGGCTGACACTGGAGGAGACGATCGAAAGTCTGGTGTCTACCAGCGCGGCCACCGAGCACCCGCTCATGAAAGTAAAAACAGGAGCGAAAAAAAAGCTCGCCATTGTCATTTCGTCCAACAAGGGGTTGGCAGGGGTGTTCAATTTCAACCTGTTCAAGTTCCTGGACAGGGAAATAGACAACTTTAACGATTACGAGTTTATCGTCATGGGCCTGAAGGCACAGCAGTTTTTGTACTATATGGGAGGCAAGATAATTGCCGACTTTTCGTCCCAGACGCCATTCCTGGACAACACGACCGCCATCTTTACCCTGGCCCGGGACAGGTTCGTCGGCGGGGAAAACTCCGGCGTGGAGCTTTACTATAACGAGTTTGTCAGCAGTCTGGTGTATCGGCCGACAAAGAAGACCCTTTTGCCTTTCGACCTGGAAGTGTTCAAGGGCGGGCGGCCCGAAGGCGCGGCTGAAACCAAGAGACCGGCCGACTATGTGATCGAACCGGATGTGAACGGGGTTCTGAACGGATTGTTCGACTTTTTCCTGCAGAGCGAGATCCGGGGAGCGGTCGAGGAAAGCGAGGCGGCCGAGCATTCGGCCAGGATGGTGGCCATGAAGAATGCCACTGACAATTCGAAGGAGCTGGTTTACAGACTGACACTGTACCGCAACAGCCTCAGGCAGGAAAGGATAACGAATGAGCTTTTGGATATGAATACCGCCAGGTTAGCAGTTTCATAACAATCAGGAAAAAAGATGAAAAACAGCAGTAAAGGTGTCATCAGGGAAATCAGGAGCGTTGTCATTGATGTGGAGTTCCATAGCGACCTGCCCCGCGTCTATGACGCATTGACGGTCAAGTCAGGGGAAAAGGAGATCGTTCTCGAGGTGGAAGCAATCCTTTCGCCCACCATTGTCCGGACCGTGGCCCTGGATACCACCGTCGGGCTAAAAAGGGGCATGGAGGTCACGAACACCGGATCTCCTATCAGGGTACCGGTGGGAGAACCCGCACTCGGGAGGATATTTAACGTCCTTGGCCAGCCCGTCGACGAGAACGGCCCTGTCAATGCCAAAAAGCACTATTCCATCCACCGTAAATCGCCCAAATTGACAGAGCAGAATCCGAAACCTGAGATATTTGAAACGGGCATCAAGGTGCTTGACCTCTTGACCCCTTTCATTAAGGGAGGAAAAATTGCCGTTTTCGGGGGCGCAGGCGTTGGTAAGACGGTCTTGATTCAGGAACTTATCCGCAATGTCGCCGAAGAGCATGGTGGCGTGTCCGTGTTCGCCGGAGTCGGTGAGCGGACCCGCGAAGGCAACGACCTCTGGAACGAGATGAAGGAAACCGGGGTGCTTGAAAAAACAGCCCTGGTTTTCGGCCAGATGAACGAACCGCCGGGTAACCGGTTGCGCGTCGCTCTGACCGGTGTGACCATGGCTGAGTATTTCCGCGATGAGGAGGGGCAGGATGTGCTTTTATTCATCGATAATATCTTCAGGTTTGCCCAAGCGGGCTCCGAGGTATCGGCACTATTGGGCAGAATCCCCTCCGCGGTCGGTTACCAGCCCACGCTCTCCGAGGACATGTCGGCGCTCCAGGAACGCATCACGTCCACTAAGCACGGGTCCATCACCTCGATGCAGGCAGTATACGTGCCGGCGGACGACTATTCCGATCCGGGCCCTGTCGCTACTTTCGCGCACCTTGACGCTTCCATTACACTGGAAAGAGCGTTGGCAGAGCAGGCGCTGTATCCGGCCGTGGACCCCCTGGCCTCGTCCTCGAGCGCATTGGACCCGTCCACTGTCGGGGAAGAGCACTACGATGTGGCCAAGAGGGTGCTCCAGGTGCTGCAAAGGTATAAGGACCTCCAGGATATCATCGCCATTCTGGGCATGGAGGAACTGTCCGAAGAGGATAAACTGACCGTGTCCCGGGCGAGAAAGATACAGAGGTTCCTGACCCAGCCGATGTTCGTGGCCGAGGTGTTCACCGGCAAACCGGGCAAATACGTCAAGCGGGAAGAGACCATCAGGGGCTTCAAAGAGATACTGGAAGGCAAGCACGACGGCAAGAGCGAACAGGCCTTTTACATGATCGGTTCAATTGACGAGGCCAGATAATGCTGAAACTGAAGATCATCACGCCGGAGAAGTCGGTTCTGGACAGGGAAGTGGATAGTGTTATCTGCCAGACAGTTGAGGGCGAGATCACCATCCTGCCGCGCCATATCCCCTTATTGACTTTATTGAGGGAAGGTGTTATAACAGTTAGGAGCAAGGATAAGGAAGAGTACTTTTCCGCCGGCGCCGGCTACGTCGAGACCGACGGAAAGACCGTCCGGATCCTGATATCAAGCGCACTCGGGCAAAACGACCTGGACGAAAAAAAGATAACCGAGGTGAAGGAACAGGCGGAAAAACTTCTGCATGAGCAGAAGGACTCCTCGGACAGGAAAAAGGCCTTCGCCGTCCTGAGACGGGCGACAATAGACCTCAAGGTCCTGAAAAAAATTAAACGGAGAGCATGAAACAAGTCAAGCACTACATGAAGAGGAAGGTCATCGGGGTTTTCCCCGAAACCCCTCTTCAGGAGGTCTGGGGGCTCATTTTCAAAAAAGGCGTCCACGGCCTGCCGGTCATGGACAAGGAAAGCCGGCTCCTCGGCATCATCTCCGAGGAAGACCTCCTGGCGAAGATCTACCCCGAATACTCAGAGCTTCTGGAGGACCTCAACCATTTCAATTTGAGCTCCCTCGAAAAGGACGTTGTCAAGCTCAAGAAACTGAAGGCCAAGGACGTCATGAACAGGATTGTGTTCACCACCGACCCGGAGGCCAGTATATTCAAGGCACTGTCGCGGATGCTGATGCTACAGGTCAGGCAGCTGCCTGTTCTGGACAACAAGAAAAGGGTCATCGGCATTATATCCAAAGGCGATATCTTTGACCAGATATTGAGGGATTATTTGCAGACCGGCGCATGAGATATTACATATTCGTTGTCGGTGGCGTCATCTCCGGTCTGGGGAAGGGAATTACCACCGCATCCGTTGCTTTTCTCCTGGAGAAGGCCGGTTATAAAACCACCGCCCTTAAAGCCGATCCCTATCTGAACCTTGACGCCGGCACGATGAACCCTATCATCCACGGGGAGACCTTTGTGACCGAGGACGGCCTGGAGACGGACCAGGACATCGGGCACTATGAGCGTTTTCTGGACCGCGACCTGACCAGGCTGAACTATATGACGGCCGGCCAGGTCTTCCTGTCCGTCATCGAGAATGAACGGCAGATGAAATACGAGGGAGAGTGTGTGGAGTTCGTCAGGCATGTTCCCGAAGAGATAAATAACCGGCTTAAGGAGCTTGGCGACAAGACGGAGGCCGAAATAGTCATCGTGGAGATAGGCGGCACGGTGGGGGACATCCAGAACATGCTTTTCCTTGAAGCCATCAGACAGCTTAAGCTCGCCAACAAGGGCAAGGTCATGGTCGTCCACGTAGCCTACCTGCCCCTTCCCAAGAATCTCGGCGAACTGAAGACAAAACCGGCCCAGCAGTCGGTCTCGCTACTGCTGTCTTCTGGTGTGCAGCCGGACCTTATCGTCACCCGATCCGAGAGGGAAATAGACAGTCTGAGAAAGAAAAAGATCTCCATCTTCTGCAACGTATACGAGGAGGACATCTTTTCCAACCCCGACCTGGAGAGCGTCTACCAGGTCCCGTCCTACCTGGAAAACCAGGGCATCGTCGAGAGGATCAAGGAAAAACTGAGCCTGCCGAAAAGGCAAACCAATCTAGAGCTCAAGGAAAAATGGGAAAAGTTCGAAAAAAGCACCAAGACCAGCCGGAAGAAGATCAGGATCGGGATCGTCGGCAAGTATTTTGAGAGTGGTGACTACTCGCTCGAGGATTCATATCTGTGCGTCCTGGAAACGTTCAGGCAGTCATTCTACTACCACGGTATCGAGCCGAACGTGGCCTGGATCAGCTCGGAAAAGATCGAAAAGGAGGGAACAAGGGTCCTGGAAGGTTTCGACGGCTTGGTGGTGCCGCAGGGCTGGGGGAGCAGGGGGGTCGAGGGCAAGATCAAGACCATCGAGTTCGCCCGCAAAAACATGGTCCCTTACCTTGGCCTCTGTTTCGGGATGCAGATGGCGGTCATCGAGTTTGCCAGGCATGTCCTTGGAATGGATGGCGCAAACTCCACTGAGGTGAATCCGGACACCAAGTACCCGGTCATCCACATTATGCCGGAACAGAAGGAATACCTGGCCAGGAAGCAGTACGGTGGCACCATCCGGCTCGGCGGTTGGCCGGCCGAGGTCCAGAAGGGGACCAAGCTCTGGCAGGCGTATGAGAAATACGACAACGAGAACTTTGAACTGCCAGTTGTCAAGGAAAGGCACCGCCACCGCTACGAGTTCAACCGCGAGTATTTGGGCAGGTTCGAAAAGGCGGGTCTCGTCGCCTCGGCCATTTCGCCCGACAAAAAACTGGTGGAAGCGATAGAACTGAAGGATCACCCCTTTTTTGTCGGCGTACAATACCATCCGGAATTCAAATCCCGGCCGCTCTCGCCCCATCCTATATTCCTGGCCTTTATTGAGGCAGCCCTTGAACAAAAGAAATCTGCCTGATATAATTGACTTCTATGGCCCTATACGCAAAGATCAAGGAAACCCCTGTCAAGGTGGGAGACGAAGTCGAACTCCTGACCACTTTTATGGATGCCGATAAGGTGAAGAAGCAAAAATTCGAAGGCATAGTGACCTCTATCAAGGGAAAGGGCGAGAACAAAAGCTTCACTGTCAGGAAGATAGGCAGCTTTGGCATCGGGATCGAAAGGGTGTTTCCCGCCAACTGGCCGTGGCTCGAAAGCGTCAAGATCAAAAAAAACAACAAGGTCAGGCGCGCCAAACTCTATTACATGCGCGAAAAAATCGGCCGCCGCGCCACCGAGACCTAAGATTGCATATTCAGTTAAGGTGTCCTATAATACCTTAACTTATGTCCACTCCCGACGTACAACCTGTCTCCGGAGAGCACGGAAATTCGATCTATAGAGTTGTGCATCCCGCCTCATTCCGATACTACGACCAATGGTTAAGATCCCTAAAAGGATATATAGGGCATGGCCGCCTTAATGCCCAGGATCGCAAATACCCCGACGGGTCGGCCGGTTTCCGGGTCAAATACGGGGACGGGACAGTGGAATCACTTACCGGGACGGAAGAGAATATTGCCATTGTGCCTTTTTGGATGATCGAGATGGCCGGCTACCGTTATCGCGAAGTGGGCATGATGGCGCTCGAGGCCTTTGACGCCCTGACCTCCCCCATTGAAGGTAGGGCCATCGCGGACAGAACCATTGGTCTTTGTCCTTATCCCGGCGGCCGTAGTGACCACCCCTCAGTGAACAGTGAGGGCAAGGTCATGACAGGAGAGACGCTGTATGCGCGGCTGTTCGCCAAACTATTGGCTGCTTCCGGGTGCCGGGAGCTATTGACATTGGACCTTCATAGCAACGAAGCCGACAGATACCTGGATGAGGCGGGAGTGGATCATTTGAACTTAACGGCCCTACCACTTCTCGCTAACCATATCAAAAACGGCCACACAAGGCTGTTTAGGAATATGGACCTAACTAATACGAAGATCGCCTGCCTGGACTTTGGCTCATTGCAGAGAAACATCAGATTGGCAGGGCTTCTTGGCCTTACGCCAATCCATGAGAACCTGGTTATATGCGATAAAAAAAGGGACTCCCGGGGAAAGACCACCATGAAAATGGTCTACCCACAGGACCCAGCCGTTCTCAAAGGGGTCTCCGTCATCACTGCCGATGACATTGGGGACACTCTCGGATCGGCCGGCGACCTGGCGAACCTGGTTGAAGAACACCATGCCAGAGAATTCACGCTCATGCTCACGCATGGGACCTTGTCCTATCCGGCCTTGGACAATCTGGATAAATTGAGAAACCATCCCGGCTTTCGGGGAATGCTGGTCACCGATTCGTTGCCCATTGCCATGTACGACTTTGAAGGAGAGGAAGGGATCGAGGTGGTGAACATGAGCACCGCCGGGATCTTTGCCAACATCCTGCCGGCTGTGGTTGAGTATGGTACGAGGACGATTGCCGAAGACCCGACCATTCTGAGGGGAACCCGCTACGAGCACCTGCTAGAATTCATTATGCAGCCCATGGAAAAGCACCAGGTATATGAGGACTTCATGATGGGCAAGTTCTGACCTTTGGTTTAGGGAGGTGCCGCCAGCGGGATTCGAACCCGCGGTCTCCACCTTGAAAGGGTGGCGTCCTAGGCCTCTAGACGATGGCGGCAATAAAAACAGAGAATAAAAAACACTACGCCCTATTTTATCATATCCGGGCCACTCAACGCTCCGTTTTTATTTTTTCTTCAGGCTTTTCCTCAGGTCGCTTAGCATGTCCTTGGCAAAATCCTGCCCGCCCAACCCGAAAGCCAGGCCGCCGGCCAGGGAGATCATGAAAACGACGCCGGTGAACAGGATCTGGATCAGGCTTTGGGCCACTCCCAGCTGGTTCAATACTACCAGGCCGGTGAAGATGAGGATCGTGTACTTGGCCATGCCAGCCATGGTCGAAGACACCCTTCCTTCCAGGGTCTTCAGACTGTGGAGGACAATATCATAGGTCAGGTTGGCGACAACATATCCCACGAGACCGATGATGACCGCCACGATGACATTAGGCAGATAGAACAGCAGGTTGTTGAGGACGGTTACGAGCCTCGACAGCCCCCAGACCTCCACGGTGGGGATCAGGAAAAGGATGATGACGACCCACCTTAACAGCTCTCCCAGGACCTCGACCCAGATGTTGACATCCTTTTCGTTGCCGAAATGGGTGGACTTAAGGATCTTGCCAAGCTTGAAAAACTTGACTATTCCCAGGAACAACTGCTTGACAATGCCTCCCAAAAGAATGCCAATCAGCAAGACTAGCAAACCGTAAAAGAAGTTGGGCAGGTAATTGGTAGTCTTATTGTAAAATCTGGATAGAACATCCAATACAGGGTTCATAATGTCATTTCATCTCCTTTCTGTATAATATAGTAATTGTTTGAGGCGTAAATTGCAAGAGGTGGTGCTTTATGAAAACACAAATCCTGTACGGCGACGATAATATCGGTTTGGACAGGTATCTCCTCGGAATAAAAAAGGATTTTGCCCGGACCGTACTCTATGATGGCGACTGGCAACCGGCAGACCTTAGCCAAGAGCTATCCCGTCTCAGCCTGTTCGAGGACAGGAAACTCTACGTTTTCCGGAACATTTTTGCCAACCAGCTCAGGGCGGGCAAAGTTTCGGCCAAGCTGAAGGAGGCGATGGAAATATTGACAAGCCGGGAAACGGACCATGCCTTTGTGTTCACCGACGACGACAAGAACAGGATCAAGTATTACCGCCTGTACTTTCCATCCGCCCAGTATAAGGAGTTCAAGATCGCCCCGAGCCTGTTCTATTTTCTGGACAGCTTTCAAGCGGGGAATTTTTCCAAGTGCTATGCCCATTACCAGAAGGCCAAAGACAAAACAGCTCCGGAGCTTGTGTTCTTTATGCTGAAGAAACGGATTAGGGAATTGATGAACCTGATGACGGGAGATCTGAAGGGTAATTACCAGCCTTGGCAGCTTTCCAAGCTCAAAGCGCAGGCTCACACCTGGGATGAGGCCAGGCTGAAGAACATCTACAAGGCGCTTTACCGGATAGAAAAAGGGATCAAGACCGGCGCGAGCCCCATGGGTTTCCAACAGTCCATCGAAGTGGCGCTGGGGTTGTACTTGTGAGTACAAGCAGCTTGACAAAAAAAACAATATCGTTTACGATAGCTTTATTAAAAGTTATGATAGTATCATACAATGATGAATATTAACACATCGGCGTTCCACGACTATGATATCCGCGGTATTTATCCAAGTGAGATAGACGAGAATTTCTACTACCACCTCGGCAAGGCCATCGCCCTGTACTTCAAGAACGGACCCGTCGCCGTGGGCAGGGACACCCGCAACTCATCGCCCTCGCTTTTCGGCAGCCTTGTCAAAGGGATCACCGATTACGGCGTGGACGTGGTGGACCTGGGGATGATATCGACCGAGATGCACAATTTCGCCTCGGGCAAGTACGGCTTTGTCGCGAACGTAGTAGTTTCCGCTTCGCACAACCCCCCCGAATATAACGGGGCCAAGCTCCTGGAGAAAGGGGTGGAGGCTCTCCACGGGGACCGGGGGCTTCCGGAGATAAAGGAGCTTCTGAACCGGGAAGCAACCTTGCCGGGCAAGAAAGGTAAAGTGACCCGGAAAGATATCTTTGCTGACTGGATCGAGCACGCCCTTAGCTTTATAGAGGTCAAGAACCTTAAACCACTCAAAGTGGTAGTGGACGCTGGGAACGGGATGGGCGGCCCGGCCTGGCAGGAGATGCAAAAGAGACTGCCTATAACTATCGTACCTTTGTATCTGGACCCGGACGGCGACTTCCCGAACCATGTTCCCGATCCGATCAAGGACGAGAATGTGAAAGACCTTCTGGCTAAAGTAGTGGAAGAGAAGGCTGACCTTGGGATAGCCTTGGACGGGGATGCGGACCGGATTTTCTTTGTGGACGAGACGGGCCGGAAGGTGTCCGGCTCGCTGACCACCGCCATTCTGGCAGACCATCTCCTTAAGCACCAGAAAGGCCATTATCTGTATAACGCCATCTGCGGCAGGATAGTTCCCGAGACCATCGAAAAACAGGGAGGAGTGCCTGTCCGGACCAGGGTCGGCCATTCGTTCATCAAGGCCAAGATGCATGAGCTGAACGGCATTTTCTGCGGCGAGCATTCCGGGCACTTCTTTTTCGGCAATAATTACGGGGCCGAGTCGTCCCTCATAGCGGGACTGATTATGATCGAGAAGCTGTCCGTCACCGGTGAGAAGATGTCGGAAGCGGTGGCCGAGTTCGACAAATACCCTTCCTCCGGCGAGATAAATTTCCAGGTCAGGGATACGGCCGAAGTGCAGTCGACCATCAGGGACAGATATGGAGAAACCGCGGACTCCGTGGACGAGCTGGACGGCATCTCGGTCTGGTTCCCGGACCACTGGTTCAATGTCCGCGCCTCTAAAACGGAGCCTTTGCTAAGATTGAATATAGAAGCTGACAATCTGGAGATCCTGGACCGGGTAAAAGACGAGCTGATCGCCTTTCTCGAAAGCCAGGGTGCGGTCAGGAAATAATACAAGTTGTACCAACTATATATGCAGGACACGGCATTGGCGTCCATCAAGCTTATCCCTGAGCAGATCAGGCAGGCATGGACCGAATCGACAGCCATCAGGTTCCCGGACGGATACCGCCGGGCAAAGAATATTGTTATTTCCGGGATGGGGGGCTCGATCTATAATTACCATGTTATTGAATCCCTTTATTCCGATAATCTTAAGGTCCCCTTAGTCAAAGTGAATAATTATGGCGTTCCATCGTATGTGGGTCCAGAGACTCTATTTGTGGCCTCGTCCTTTTCCGGGACCACCGAGGAGGTCATCCATAACCTGAAGACAGCTAGGGAAAAGGGGGCCATGTTGACCGGCGTGACCGAGGGCGGAAAGGTGGCCGATCTTTTGACAAGCTATGGAGCGCCCTTTTACCGGTTCGACCCGGTGCACAACCCCAGTCTGCAGCCCAGAATGGGTCAGGGGTACATGATTTTCGGGGCACTGGGAATATTGCATGCCTTGGGTTATCTCGACGAAGCGATCGATCCATCGTTCCTGGACGGGATGGCCGATATCCTGGCCGGCCTAGAGAGAGAGGCAGCCGGGTTCTCCAAACAGCTCATGGGCAGATCGCTGGTCTTCGTAGCGGCCGACCATCTGGCGGGCAATGCCCATATTCTCCGCAACCAGACTAACGAAACGGCGAAGTTGTATGCCGGCTACAACCTGGTGCCGGAACTCAACCATCATCTGATGGAGGGCCTGAAGAACCCGTCAGACAAAAAACTGGCCTTTGTTTTCCTGGACTCGGACCTGTATTTCCCCCGCAACGGACAGAGAATGGGTTTGACACAGGAGGTGGTGGCCAAGAACGGCCTGGAGGTTTTTTCGTACAAGGCAGAGGCAGATACCAGGCTGGCGCAGTTCGTGGAAATCCTGGTTTGGGGAGGCTATCTGACCTACGACCTGGGCAAGAGGTACGGTGAGGACCCGAACAAGATACCCTGGGTGGACTATTTCAAAAACAAGCTGGGAAAAAAACCATAAACTTGGTATCCTAAAATAGGCATGAAACGACTAAAGGTGGGTTTAAACGGGTTCGGAAGGATCGGAAGGGCTTTTACCCGGATCGCTATCGACCGCGGCACCTTTGATATCGTGGCCGTCAATACCCGCTCCACCAAGCCGGAGATGATGGCATATCTCCTTAAATACGATTCGGTATACAGGACCTATGGCCGGGAGGTGACCCACAGTGACGATGGCATCACCGTTGGAGGTAAGTCCATCACTGTCATGAACGGCGACCGGCCCGACGAAATCCCCTGGGAGAAATACGGGGTGGATGTGGTGGTGGACGCGACCGGGGCTTTTACTAAAAAACCGGAGCTGGTCAAACATCTCAGAGGAAGCGTTAAAAAAGTGGTCCTGACCGCCCCCGGTAAGGATGAGGAAACACCGCATCTCGTTTTGGGGGTGAACGAGGCCGGGTTCGACTTCAAAGGCGAGACGGTTATCTCCAATGCCTCCTGTACCACCAACTGCGCTTCGCCGCTTTTCAAGGTCCTGGATGACAACTTCGGGATATCGGTCGGATACCTGACCACCGCCCATGCCTATACCCAAACCCAGAGCCTCCTGGATGACTCGGGCAAGTCTTTCGACCGCGCCAGGGCCGCCGCCCTCAATATCGTTCCTTCGACGACCGGGGCTACCAAGGCGGTGGTCAAGACCATCCCGTCGCTCAAAGGCAAGATAGACGGCATGGCCATCCGGGTTCCCGTCCCGACGGTCTCATTTACCGACATTTCGGCCGTGGTGAAGAAGCCGACCAGCGTGGAGGAGGTTAACGCCGCCTTCCAGGCCGCTGCCCAGAAAGCTCCCCTCAAAGGCATTCTGGCCTACGAACGGGAAACCCTGGTCTCAAGTGACTATATCGGGTCCCCGTACTCGGCCATCTTCGACAGTAACTATACCAAGGTGACAGGGAAGCATTTCATCAAGATATGCGGCTGGTATGACAATGAATGGGGATACTCCACCCGGCTGGTGGACCTGGTCGAGAAATTAGCGAACTTCTTTTAACAGTTGCGAAGACAAAAAATGGGCATCCGCTATATTGATGGCGCCAAGCTGAAGAACAAAAGAGTTCTGCTGCGGGTCGACTTCAACGTTTCGTTGTCCAGGGACGGATTGACGATTGCCGATGACGCCCGGATAAGACAGTCGTTGCCGACCATCAACTCCCTTCTGGAAGGTGGCAACAAGCTCATTATTATTTCCCACCTCGGCCGGCCGGACAAGCGCTCCCGCAAGTACTCCCTCAAAATAGTGGCGGACCACCTGCATAAGCTGATTCCGGGCCGGAAGGTGAGTCTGATAGATGATTTTACAGCCCCGATGAATGGCGAGCAGGCCTCTCTGAACGAGGAGAAGGTCATCAGCGTCCTGGAGAACATCCGGTTTTATCCGGAAGAAAAGAAGGGTAGCCTGCGTTTTGCCAAGGAGCTGTCGGCCTTGGGGGATGCATATGTCAACGATGCCTTCGGCGTCTCTCACCGGGCGGATGCCTCCATCGTGGGCATACCGAAATACCTGTCGTCTTACGGGGGGCTCTTAATGAAAAAGGAGATCGAAGCGGTCAGTAAGATATTGGAAAGGCCGAAAAAAGGTTTTGTGGCCATAATCGCCGGGGCCAAGATCTCCACCAAGATAGATCTCATCGCTCGTCTGACCGGGATGGTCGAGCATATCCTTATAGGCGGCAGTCTGGCCAACGCTTTCCTGGCGGCCGAAGGCCATGAGGTAGGCAGAAGCGCCGGCAGGTACGAGGAGGTGGAAAAAGCCAGGCGGCTCATATATCTGGCCCGCCAGCGGGGGACCAGGATAGACCTGCCCCTGGACGTGGTGATAGGCCATCCCCAGGACGAGGAGGATCCGGGCGAAGTGAGACAGATAGATGACCTGCCCATCAATAAATATGTGCTTGACATCGGTCCGGATACCCAGGCCTTTTTCGGCCGCGTCATCGCCGAGGCCAAGACCATCGTCTGGAACGGTCCAGTGGGTTATTTCGAGAACATCTCCTTCCGGCGGGGAACCGATTTTATCTATTATGCCATAGCCCACAACGAGGAGGCCTTTTCCGTGGTCGGGGGAGGAGATACCATTGCAGCCATTTCCAAAAAAGAATATCTGGACAAGATAGACCACATCTCTACCGGGGGTGGGGCGATGCTGGAATTCATTGAAAAGGGAACCCTTCCCGGCATAGAGGCACTCAAATCGTAGGGCCCTCCCATTACTGTTTGCAACTTTTTCTAATTTATCTATACTGATTAATATGGGCAAAAAGTTAGCGGTGTGGTTTGAAGAGGTTGACAAGCATGATATCCCGCTCGTCGGTGGCAAAGGCGCCAATCTCGGCGAAATGACCAGGGCGGGCTTCCCCATTCCCTACGGTTTTATCATCACCTCGGCGGCCTACTTCCATTTTCTGGACAAGCAGAATATCAGGTCAAAGCTCGCCGGGGTCCTCCTGACCCTGAACCACCAGAACCCGGAGAGCCTTGGGAAGGTCTCAAAAAAGGCGAGAGAGATCATCACGGATACGAAGGTCCCCCATGACATTGCCGACAAGATCGCTGCCTATTATGAGCGCATCTATGAAAAGGAAAAACGGCTGAAATCCCTGCTCGGGGCTTTCAAGGACAGGCTCAAGGCTGCCTATAGCCCGCCACTCGTGGCTGTCAGGAGCAGTGCCACCGCCGAAGACCTGCCCGACGCTTCCTTCGCCGGCCAGCAGGAAACATTCCTGAACGTCAAGGGAGAGGCTGCCCTGGTGCACAAGGTAAGGGAGTGCTGGGCCTCTCTGTTCACGGAGCGGGCCATTTTCTACCGGGCGGAAAAGGGTTTTGACCATTTCCAGGTCGGCCTGGCGGCAGTGGTGCAACGGATGGTCCAGTCGGAACAGTCAGGCATCCTGTTCACGGTCGACCCTGTCTCGGCCGACAAGAACACCCTGGTCATTGAAGCCATCTATGGGCTCGGAGAATATATTGTCCAGGGCAAAGTGACGCCGGACCAGTACCTTGTGGACAAGAAGAAACTCAAGATCGTCAAGAAAAAGATCGGCGTTCAGGACGTGAAGTTCGTCAAGCGGGGGACGACGAATGTGGAGAAGAAGCTGGACCGGAAGACCGGGTCCCAACAGAAGATACAGGACGGCGAGATCCTGGCCCTGGCAGATATCGGCCGGAAAATCGAGAAGCACTACTTCTTTCCCCAGGACATTGAATGGGCAATAGAGGGGGGGCAACCGTTCATTACCCAATCCCGGCCTATCACCACCCTGAAGGAAGGCAGGGGGGCGGGGACGGTCAGGATAAACAGGGAGGTCTTTCTGAAGGGCGACCCGGCAAGCCCGGGCATTGCCACGGGTAAGGTGGTCAAGGTGAAGTCTCCCAAAGAGATCGGACGGGTCAAGGGAGGCGACATACTACTGGCTTCCCAAACCAATCCGGATTACGTACCGGCCATGAAGAGGGCCGCTGCCATCATCACCGAGCACGGTGGTCGTACATCGCACGCCGCTATAGTGTCCCGGGAACTCGGTATCCCCTGCGTGGTCGGAACGGACAACGCCATGAAGGCGATCAGGGAGGGAGACGTGCTGACCGTGAACGGCACGAGCGGTGAGATCTATAAAGGCAAAGTTGAGGTAAAAATAACCGAGGAAAAACACACCTTCCACAAGACCAAGACGAAAATCTATCTAAATCTGGCAGAACCGGAACAGGCTGAAGAGTATGCCAAGCTGCCCGTCGACGGGATCGGCCTCCTGAGAGCCGAGTTCATGATCGCGAATATCGGGGAACACCCCAAAAGCCTACTCAAAAAAGGCAAGGGTTACGTCTTCACCAATAAGCTGAAAAAAGACCTTGCCCACATCTGCCGGGCCTTCTATCCAAGGCCGGTCGTTTACCGTGCGACCGACTTTAAGACCAACGAGTACAGGTTCCTGAAAGGCGGCAAGGACTACGAGCCGGTGGAGTCAAACCCGATGCTCGGGTTCAGGGGCACATACCGCTATATCTCCGAACCGGAGGTTTTTTTCCTAGAGGTGGAGGCCATTAAAAAAGTGCGGGAAGAGGGTTTGACCAACCTACACATCATGTTCCCCTACGTGGTCAAACCAGAACACCTCAAAAGGGCGAAGGAGCTGGTGGAAAGCCGGGGGCTGAAGTTCGAGAAAAGCTTTAAGCTCTGGATGATGGTGGAACTGCCGGTGAATGTGCTGAGGCTGGAGGAATTTCTAGCCGTGGGAGTGGACGGCGTCTCCATCGGCAGCAATGACCTAACCATGCTTACCCTGGGAGTGGACCGGGACAACGAAACAGTTACCCCTCTCTTCGACGAACGCAACGAAGCCATCTATTGGTCGCTCCGCAAGACCATCCAGACCTGCCATAACTTGGGGGTGACGTCTTCCATCTGCGGACAGTCTGTGTCCGACTACCAGGAGATACTGGAGGTGCTGATAAAAAGCGGTGCCACGAGCGTATCCGTCAACCACGATGCTGTCTGGCGGGTCCGAGACGCAGTCTACAACTTAGAGAAGCACCATGCCGACCGTCATTAAGAAGATCCATGCTTTCAGGGAGTACGACAGCCGGGGCAATGAAACCCTCGCCGGCGTAATGACGCTCTCGGATGGCCGAGCTGTTTCCACCTCCGTCCCGAACAACCTGTCTGTCAACAAATATGAGGCCTTGTATCTTGAACCGGAAAGGGCGGCAAAATATATAAACGAGCTTATCGCTCCGAAACTTGTGGGAGCCGACCCGCTCAAACACAAGAATATCGACCTGTGGCTTCTGAAGACCGACCCGACGGAGAAGAAAGAGGTTTTGGGCGCCAATACCATCCTTCTTCTGTCAAAGCTGACCTATCAGGCGGCTGCCCTTCTGAACAACCTGCCCCTGTACCGATTTCTGAATAAGGCCTATATCGAGAATTTCGGGAAGACAGATATCAGACGAATGCCGTCACCCATCTTCAACATGATCTCCGGGGGCAGGCACGGTTCCAGCCTTCTCAACTTCCAGGAATTCTCGGTCATCTTTTCAAGCGGCCTGAATTACCGCCAGGCCATGGAGCAGGCGAGCGAGCTATACCATGAGCTCGAAAGGGTATTCCAATACCGCAATATCTTCAGCGGAGTAGGGGTGGACGGCGCCTATGTTCCAAACCTCTCGTCGAATATGGATGCTCTGGAGATCCTGAAGGAGGCTATCCTCAAAAAAAATCTCAAAATAGGCCTGGACGTTTTCTTTGCCCTGGACGTGGCCGCCTCTTCGCTCTACAAGGCCGGGAAGTACTATCTGTCGGAAGAGGCCGGTTCCTTTGATACGGCCCATCTAATGGAGTATTATGAAAACCTGTTCAAGGAATACCGGTTCCTGGTGTTGGAGGACCCGTTCGCCGAGGACGATTTTACCGGCTGGCAGACGGCGGTTGGCCGGCTCGGGGAAAAAGTCGATATATTGGGCGACGACCTTCTCTCCATGAGCAAGCAGAGGCTGGAGAAGGCAGTCAAGGACAGGCTTTGTTCCACCGCCGACATCAAGATCTCGCAAAGGGGGACGTTGTGGGAGGTGTTCGAGTTCGTCTCCGGGGCCAGAAAGGGCAATATGAAAATAATGCTTTCCCAAAGCGCCATTGAGACGAACGACTCCTTCATCGCCGATCTGTCCGTCGCCCTCCAGGCCGACTTCGTCAAGTTCGGTGCCCCGGCCCGGGGAGAGCGGGTAGCCAAGCACAACCGACTGTTAGAAATTGAACGGGAAATTTTTAATGGCTGAGGCTATCTCCATCGGCAGCCTGACCCTTGACCTTTTTTTTTCCGATTCATCCCTGACGATCAAAAGGGACAGATTCACCCTTGCCCTGGGCGGCAAATACGTGGTGGAGGACTTCCGGCAGGGTATCGGCGGCGGCGGAGGCAACGTGGCCGTTGGCCTGTCCAGAGCCGGTGTCAAGACAGCCCTCTGGGCAGAGCTTGGGAAAGGCGGGGTCTCGAAACTCATCCGGGAAAGACTGGCGGAGGAGCATGTAGAGTTGTCACTTTTAGAGGAAGACGATGACTTCACTAACATCTCGGCCATCCTTTTATCGCCCAGAGGGGAAAGGACCATCGTCAACCACCGTTCCAGGGCCACCAGTCTGACCTTTGACGACCGTAAGAAGACGGCCATTGGCAGTGCCAAGCTCCTTTACCTTGGTAACATGCCCGAGCTTTCCGTCGGGGAAAAGGCCGACATAGTGGGCTTTGCCAGAAAAAAACAAGTCCGGACAGCCCTAAATCTGGGAGTGAAGGACTGTCGGCTAAGGTACAGAAAACTCTCCGGGCTTCTCTCCGAGGTGGATTACCTGATCATCAACCGCTACGAACTGGCGGATATCATCGACGTGCCGGCGAACGAGCTCCTGCTTGCGGAAGTGAACTATTTTCCCAAACTCGGCCTGCCCGAGGGGGCGGTACTTGTGGTAACGGACGGTGAGTTCGGCAGCTATGCCCAGACAGGCAAGGAAATAGCCCATCAGATCGCCTATAAGGTTCCCCGGGTGGTGGATGCCACGGGTGCCGGGGATGCCTTTACGAGCGGCTTCCTGGCCGCCGTTCTCCACGGTAACTCCCTGGCGGATTCTTTAAGGGCGGGTGCTAAAAATTCCGCCTCCGTCATCCAAAGGATAAACGCACAGGACGGCCTGTTGGAAAGAGAAAAACTTCTCTCTTAGGGAGCGATCCGTTCCGCGGTCAGGAGCACCCGGTTGGGGAAACGCGTATTGGCCCCCTGGCCAGGGAGACCCCCCAGACACGTCAGGATGGTCAGCTGGTGGGATTGCCTGGCTACGTCGGGCAGTCCGAGACCATTCCCGTCGGTTTGGAAAAACAAAGGCCGACCGTCATTGGGGTAGAAAGCGTCCGCATCAACTACGACCGCTTCTGAGACGACGGATACGTCGACAACTCTCAAGGTTTCCAAAAAGGACCGGTCGTCCCTGGTCTGGGTAACCGTGAGAGGTGTACCGATAAGAAGACTGAGATCGGCTTCGGGCTGGTTGAGCCACTGGTAGGGTAGGGAATGTGAAACCCCGAACGTGTCCCGGTAGATGCCGGAATGTACCAATAGAAAGTTATGGAATGGGATATCGGCGCCTACCACCACCGCATAATGCGGGTTTTCAAAGTAGCGGGCGAATATCTCGGACGGGCTTTTCTCGCCGGCTTGTTCCGCGGTCCAGTCGTCCGTATAGACGGGCAGTGGCTGGACGGGAATGACCAGGTCCTCTGCCGATCCCTGAAAAAAAGGACTGTCCGTGGAAAATGTCAGCGTGAACGGCAATTCAAAAGAGATATTCCCCAGGCTGTAATCGATGTTCCTTTGCATCTCGGGCAGGGCAAAGGTGGGTGTTGGTTCAATGGTCGGCGTGGGCGAGGGGGTACGGGTTGGCAAAATGGTTGGCCGGGCGGTTCCTGTTGGCCGGGGTGTATTGATAACGGACCGCGCCTGTTCCTGACTGCTGCTCGGTTCCGGGGTATATGTCCAGGTGGCAGGCGTGGGTTCGGCCGGGGCGTGCGCCAACTGAGGATTACCAAGAGTGTAATAGCCCACGATGGCGAGGGCCATGAGGGCTGCGAATGCCTTATATCTTAATCCTCCGAACCTTTCCGGGTTCATGATTGGTTTGAACTTCTATATTTTATATTGCGATTTGGGAGAGGCAAGGCCCCTGTAAGGGGTGGGCGGCCGGAAGAGGTTAGTCCTCCGGCCGCCCTGTGGCCTTAGGCATGTCGTCTCACCAGCGACGTGCCCAAGAATACTGATACGATGACCAGCGCCACCACTCCGAACAGGCCCCAAGGGAAGGTTCCCCCATCCGCTCCCGTAGGAGGAACGGGCGTCCCAGTGACCTTGAACGGGGTCTCTGTCGGCGTGGGCGACGGCCCCGGCGTATTGGTTACGGTCGGGGTCGGGCTTCCGCCCGGCGTGTTCGTGGCCGTCGGCGTTGGCGTTTCCGTTGGCGTGGGCGACGGCCCCGGCGTATCCGTCAACGTGGGAGTTGGCGTTTCGGTCGGGGTCGGGCTTGGGCCTGGGGTCTCCGTCAACGTCGGTGTCGGCGTCTGCGTCTGCGTTGGCGTTGGGGTCGGGGATTTGGTCTTCGTCGGCGTTGGGGTCAACGTCGCTGTCGGACTTGGTCCCGGACTTGGCGTCACGCTTGGCGTCGGCGTCTTCGTCGGCCTTGGCGTCTCCGTTGGCGTCTCCGGCGTCTCCGGAGTGACCGTCGGAGTGTCCTCGGGCGTTGGCGTCAACGTCTCCGTTGCCGGTGGCGTCGGCGTCTTCGTCGGCCTTGGTGTCGGCGTCAGGCTTGGCCTTGGTGTGGGCGTGGGTGATGGGCAGGGCCCATGGGACAGGTTGAACTGTCCCGACCAGCCGTCGTAGATAACCGTATAGGCATCAACGACAGTTGAGTCCAAGTGGCTCCGGGTAGTGTAATGAGCTACACCTCCGGGAGTCACCTTGTCCAGCCCGACAACCTCGGATGCGCCGTTCGCCCAAACGACGGTAATGCTTTGCGGAGCGGCCTCCGGCGGCTCAACCCCGTTGATGATGAAATGCCACTCCGAAGAGTTGCACTCATGATCTGTCAGGGTCGGCTGCCGCACATGGATGGTCGTTTCCGCGAGCACGACCGCCGCGACGACTAACGTTACCACGGCTGCCAGCACTGTTGCTATTGCGATCTTGTGTGCCCTTTTCACGGTGTTTTTCACCTCCTTTTGCCTAGGGCGTTAAGATGTAGAGCAGGCGATGGTGAGATTATCGCCGACTCTAGACTTAACGCCCCACAGCTTGGGGAGATGGTTTTCCTTGCCTCTCCTGTTAAAGATCCGGTCCTTAGTACCGATGCATCCCGGCAAACGGGATAGACGGTATTTAAGGCCTTGAACAGACCATAAGATAACCCAAGCAATGAAGGGAATATCCTATAACTAAAATTATAGCATATTTATGCTCCGGAGTCTAGCCGAGTTTCTCTTTCAGTCGGGTGATTATATCATGGATCTCTAGCTGTCGGCCGAGTTGTCGAAGGGCTTGTCCAAGCAAGAACTGCATGGCGCTCTCCTTGCCTTTTTTATAGTCTGCGACCGCCTGGGGGTTGTTCTTGATGATATCTGCCAGAACATTGTCGACGACTTCGCCGTCAACCTCCTTTTTTTCCGTAGTCGCTCTGAAGGCTTTCAGTATATCCGCCGGTCGGGTGAAGTCGAGTTGCTTTCTTTGGTTTACCAGGAACATGGCCAGCTTTGCCGGTTCAGAAACCTGTTTTTGAAGTCTGACATAAGCGTCTCCCACCTGTTTTTCCTCGACCATTATCCGGACAGCATCCTCCCTCAAGCCCTTTTCTTTCAGGGAAGCCGCTCTCTGCCATGGCAGCTCCTTGCCGGAAAGCTCTTTCCTTATCTTCTCCAGGTACTCTTCACCGAATGAGAGGGGCGGGATATCCGGTTCGGGGAAGTACCGGTAATCCTGGGCCTCTTCCTTGGTACGCATGGATTCCGTTGTTCCGGCCGATTCGATGTACCGCCGGGTTTCCTGGACCGGCCGGTTTCCCTCCGACAGGACCTGGCCCTGTCTCTTCTCCTCGAAATCGATGGCGTTCCTGACGAATCGGAAGGAGTTGATGTTCTTGATCTCAACCTTGTATTCGGGCAGTTTACCGGTCTTTAGCCATTCATCCTCCGGGACGACAGAAATGTTCGGTTCGGCCCGCATGGAACCCTTTTCCATATCCGCATCCGATACTCCAAGGTACTTGACCAGTGTCTGTAGTTTTTTAAGATATTCTGCCGCTTCGGCCGGGGATTCGATGTCCGGTTCCGTCACTATCTCCACCAGGGGTACGCCGGAGCGGTTGAAGTCCACATAACTTGAGGCCGGGTCATTGAACTGCCGGCCATGGAGAAGTTTGCCCGTGTCCTCCTCCAGATGGACGCGGGTGATCCTTACCCGTCGGCCGTTCTCCAGGTCAAGGTGGCCGCCGTAGCAGAAAGGCTTCAGATACTGGCTGATCTGATAGCCTTTGGGGAGATCGGGATAGAAGTAGTGTTTTCGTTCAAAGAACGACTCCGTATTGATCTTGCAGTTCAGGGCAAGGCCGATGAGCAGGGTAAAGCGGACCGCCTCCTCGTTGGGGACAGGGAGCGCCCCCGGGAGACCGAGGCAGACAGGGCAGGTACGGGTGTTCGGCTCCTCACCGAAATAATTGGCCTTACAATCACAGAACATCTTCCGGTCTGTCTTCAGCTCGATATGGGTTTCCAAGCCGACAATGGTTCTATATTTCATGGAAATCGGGAGGTTTAATTTGTGAAAAATCCAACTCAAGCTCGAGTTGACGTGCCAGATCAAGGACCTTTCCCTCCTCGAACCAGGGTGCCATGATCTGCAGTCCGATCGGGAGCCCGTCCGAAAGACCGACCGGGATGTTGATGCCGGGGAGACCGGCAATGGAGGAAGCCTCCACCAGGACATCCATCATCTCTCCGAACATGGGGTTATCGGCGCTTTCCCCGATCTTGAGGGCGGTGGTAGGCGTGGTCGGGGCCAGGATAAGGTCAATGTCCTTGAAGGCCCGCTTAAAATCATCGATGATTAGCGTTCTGACCTTCTGGGCCTTCAGGTAATAGGCATCATAGTAGCCGACGGAAAGAGTGAAGGCCCCTAGCATCATCCGACGCTTGGCCTGTTCGGAAAAGGCGGTTCTCGGATAACCGTACCTGATGCCGTCAAACCTGGCCAGGTTGGAGGATACCTCCGCCCGCTGAATGACGGTATAAACGGAGATGGAATACTTGGGCGGGATCAGGCGGATCTTCTTTATCTTGTGGCCTTTTTTCCGGAGCGTCTCCACTGTGGCATTGAAGGCTGAAACTATCTTCCCGTCCACTCCTTCCAGATAATCATCCGATATGCCCACCGTGTATTTTCGTTTGCGGCCCATCTCTGCAATATAATCGGGTACGGGTTCGAGACCGGTGGTGGCGTCATACCTGTCGTGTCCGGCCAGGACCTGGAGAAGGATGGCCGAGTCCTCAACAGTTCTTGTCAGGGGCCCGGGGCTGTCCAGGGAAGATCCCATGGCGATAAGGCCGTAGCGTGACACCCGGCCGTAGGTGGGTTTCAGTCCCACCACGCCGCACCAGGCGGCCGGCTGCCGGATGGACCCGGCCGTTTCCGAACCGATGGCAAATGGGGAGGCTCCGCTCGCCACGATGGCCGCCGAACCGCCGCTCGAGCCGCCCGGAACCCTGGTCAGGTCATAGGGGTTTTTGGAAGTCCCGTAATCGGAGGTCTCGGTGGAGGAGCCATGGGCCCATGCGTCCATATTCGTCTTGCCGATAATAATGGCGCCGGCATCCTTAAGTTTTTTGACGACAGTAGCGTCATAAGGAGGGATGAAGTTGTCCAGGAGTTTAGCCGAAGCCGTGGTTCGGATGTTCCGGGTGCAAAAATTGTCCTTGATGGCGATCGGGATGCCGGAGAGGGGCCGATCGAAGTCCCTGACCTTTTCCGCGGCTGAAAGGGCTTCCTTTGCGGTCAGGGTCACAAAGGCATTGAGCCTGGACCCGGCCTTTTCCGAAGCGTCCAGTACACGCCTGACGACGTCGGACGGACTGGTCTTTTTACTTCGGTAATCCTTCAGGAGGCGACTAATGGTCATCATTTCCCGTACTCGAAACCTTTTATCTGAAAGTAGCCGTTCTTTTTCTTCGGGGCGTTTTGAAGGGCGTCATCCCGATTCAGGGTCCTTTCGTCGGGATCCCCGGCATGAAAACGGTTCTTTTGCCCGGTGGTCTGGTAGGTTGGTGCTACTCCCCGGGTGTCCAGTTCGTCCAGGTTCTCGATATACCCGAGCGTCTGGCCCATTTCATGGGCGAATTTAATCCGTTCGGCCTCTGTCAACGTCAGCCGGACGAGGTTGGCGATGTGTTCCACCTGTTTTTTGGAGAAGGATCTAGGTTTTGACATACAGCTGGCTCAATAGGTATTTGCGGTTCTCGTTCTCAAGATCGTCATTTAATGGCACAAGAACAACCCTTTCATTATATTTGACAGATAAGGCCTTTGCAAGGAGAAAATCCGCCAGCATTGGATTCCGGGGAAGCGCGGGCCCATGGAGGTATGTGCCGAGAGTGTTCAGATAAAGGTAACCTTCTGTGCCGTCGGCGGAGTTGTTGCCAAAGCCCCTGACCGTCCGGCCGATGGCAGAGTCCGGATCATCGATGGTGGTCCGGCCGCCGTGATTCTCGAAGCCTATCAGCAGCTTGGCTTCGGGAGGGGCATCCAGGAACGGATAGCTTCCGAGGAGAGTGGGGTTTTCTATCCCGACCACGATATCGCCGATCAAACGCTTTGCCCGGGTGCCGGGATGGACGGTGTGGAAAGGCAGAATACCCAAGCACTCAAGTTGATGGCCGGCGGCGTCCTGGTAATACTGACCCAGGAACTGGTATGCCCCACAGATAAAGAGGCCGGGAGTACCGCCCTCCACCTTCTCCTTTAAAGCCCTTTTCTTGTCGTTCTTAAGGTCGGCAGCCACTATTTCCTGCTGCCTGTCTTCGGCTCCACCCATCATGAACAGGTCGCAATCTGCGAGCTCTCGGTAACCGGAGGCCACGGAGAATTGGATTACCTCAAGATCGATATCGCGTGCCAAGGCTCTATTCTTTAAAACAAGCACGTTACCCCGGTCACCGTAGGTATTCATGAGGTCATAGTACAGCCAGCCCAGTTTGAGTTTCATGTTTAGCCTTTCCTTACCACATTTTAACAAAATTCCGTCTTGACAATTATTTTTACTTGGTGAATAATGGTAGTAAATGGTGTTTTTTGGTGAATACACAGTCTCGTTCACATCGGGTGGCAGACTGGTTTTACCAAAGAAGATCAGGGAAGTGATCAAGGGGAACGCGTTCGTCCTGACCAAAGGTTTTGACAGCTGCCTGTCAGGCTACAGCAAGGAAGATTGGGAAGAGAGGTCCAAGGAGTTCCTGACTAGCTCTTTGATAGCAACCGAAAACCTGGCCCTGAAGCGGGTCCTCTTCTCAGGCGCCGTCTACATCGAGTTGGACGAGCAGGGTAGGTTCGTCGTTCCCAAGAGCCTGCTGAAATATATCGGCAATGGCGACAAGGTCATATTCACGGGAACGGGCGACCACTTTGAGATTTGGGACCTGGCGGGGTGGCAAAAGTATCTGGCAAAGGCCGAAACGGCCACCAAGTTGCTGGACAACAATGAAGCCTAATTTGCACACTCCTCTTTTCCTGGAGGAGATAACGGCTCTTTTAAAAGAACGGCAAGCCGAAAGCGTCATAGACGCGACGTTCGCCACCGGCGGACACGGCCTGACTTTTGCCGAGAACGGGATAAGGGTCCTCGGGATCGAGTGGGATAGCGGGATGTACAAGCTCGGGACTGACAGGGCCAGGGAAACCGGATTGGCGAACAGGGTGACGCTGGTCAACGCCAACTTTGCCACGATAGGCGATATAGCCAGAGCCCACGGCTTTGTCGGGGCCGATGCCGTCCTTTTCGACCTCGGCATATCCATGCAGCACATCAGAGAGGCGGGGCGGGGCTTCACCTATGAGAAGGATGAACCCCTCGACCTGAGGATAAGTACCAGACTCAAGGCCAGAGGGGAGGACGTCATCAACACCCTCGCGCCGGACATGCTTTACGAGATCATGACCAAATTTGTCGAGGACAGGCATACATTCCGGCTGGTGGACAGCATCCTGAAGGAGCGGACAGTGGCGAAGATCAGGACGGTCGGGGACCTCAGACGGGTCATAGAGGGTCTCGGGATCCCTGATACGGAGGCAAAGAACCTTTTAAGGAAAACGCTTCAGGGCCTGAGAATGATCGTCAATGACGAGCTCGAGAACATCAGGCAGGGCCTGGAGGGGGCTTGTTCAGTCCTGAAGGACAAAGGCTTGCTGTTTGTGATCACGTTCCACTCCCAGGAGGACAGGGTGGTCAAGATGACCATGCGGGCGCTCGCCGAAAGGGGTGTACGCCGGCTTGGAAAGCCAATCGTTAACAAGAAGGAAAAGTTTGCCCGGGGGGCGAAGATGAGAATATATGAAAAATAAAATTGAACAAAAAAACTATGCAGCCAGGTTCGTTTTTTTTCTGATCATCCTGTTCATTCTGAACGTGGTCGTCTCTCAGGCCACACTCCTCTTGAACATCAAACAGGCCGGTCTAGAGCAGGAGTCCCAAAGTCTTCGGGAGGAGAACTCCAAGATCAGGGTCGAGCTTTCCAAAAAGCAGTCCATCGATATCATCAACCGGAAAGCCAAGGCGCTCGGTTTTACGGAAAGCGCCCGGATCATATATCTGACAGGGCAGCAGTCACTAGCCAAAAATGATTAGGTTCAAGCTCGTTTTCTGGGCTTTAATACTCGGTTTTCTGTTTATCATCAACCGGCTCTTCTTCATCCAGATCCTGAATCCGAACCGAATTATTCCTTTGGAAAGGTATATACAGCTGGAAAAGCAACCCTCCCTGAGGGGCGAAGTCTACGACGCCAACGGCCGGCCGCTTGTCCTGAACAAGAAAAAATTCGACGTCTATGCCAATATCGGTCTCCTTAAGGAAAACCGGACGCTGCAGAACCTATTGAGACAGGAGCTTGGCTTGAAAAAGTCTACTCTGTCTGCCGTGCTAAAGCTATCCGACTGGCGCCGGGTGGCCCGGGGGATAGAGGAAGGGACGAAGGCGAAACTGGACGAATATTACCCCGAGTACCTGAATTTCGAGTCGGAATGGGCCAGGCATTACCCGGAGGGATCTTCATCCGCCCATCTGCTGGGTTTTTTGGGCCGGGATGAGGTAGGCGAACCAAAGGGATATACAGGTCTGGAGGGTTATTTCGACCAGGAGCTGTCGGGTCTGCCCACGGTCAAGGAACAGGAGTCCGATTTCATCGGTATTCCCTTTATCGGGGGGGTGGTCGACCGCCAGAGGGATTTTTCTGGGATGGACCTCTTTACTACCGTCGATCTCAACGTCCAGAAGATCATGGAAAGCCATCTTTGGGAAGGACGGGATAGATACCGGGCCAGGCAGGCGTGCGCCATTATCATCGAACCCCGTAACGGCCATATCACCGCCATGGGATGCGTACCGGGTTTTGACCCGCAGAAATACCCGGATTACCGGGATGCGGACTTTTTGAACCCGCTGATAGCCGCGGTTTACGAACCGGGCTCAACATTCAAGCCGCTGGTGGTGGCCATGGCCCTGGAGGAAGGAAGGATTAAAGCGAACACGGTGGTGGAAGAAAAGGGGCCGTACAAGATGGGCGAATATGCCGTCAAGACATGGGACGACAACTACCGTGGCCGGATCTCGGTCCAGCAGGTGCTGGAAAAGTCCTCCAATGTGGGGATGGTCCAGATAATCAGAAGGCTACCGGAAAAAAAGGTGGACGGATACTTTCATCAGCTCGGGCTTAGGACATATACCGGTATTGAGCTCGAGGGCGAAGTGAACAGCCTTATAAAAGACTATCAGGAATGGTATCCGATAGACTTTGCCACCCTCTCCTTCGGCCAGGGAATGGCCATCACTCCCGTGCAGTTGGTCAAGGCCTTTACGGCCATTGCCAATGACGGCATAGTGGTCAAGCCGACGGTAGTGGACCATTTCTATGACAGGAGGACGGGTTCCGAGGTGAAAACGGATGCTGCCTTGTCGGAGCGGGTCTTTTCCCGCCGGACCACAGACACGCTGAAAAAATTCCTCCAGGCTTCAGTGGACAACTCCGAGGCCATCTGGCCGCAGAAACCTTCCGGGTATGCCTTTTGCGGCAAAACAGGAACGGCCCAGATCCCAATTGCCGGACACTATGACCCTACCAAAACTATAGCTTCTTTTATCGGCTTTCTGCCGTGCCAAAATCCGAAATTCTTGATGCTGACTCTTTACCATGAACCGGAAAGCTCCCCATGGGGCTCGGAAACGGCCGCTCCGACCTTTTTTGAGATCGCCAAGTCGCTGATTTTATATTATAATATTCCTCCACAATATTAATTATTATGAGAAAGATAAAAAAGGTTTTCTGGTTCCTGAAAGCTTTTCTGGCGAATGCTCTCTACGGATTCCCCTCCCAAAAACTGATTGTGATCGGCGTCACCGGGACGGACGGGAAGACCACCACCACCACCCTCATCCATCATCTGCTCAAATCACAGGGTAAAAAGGCGGTCTATATCAGCACGGTGGGGGCTGCTCTCGGCAACAGGACCTATGACCTCGGATTCCATGTCACTACCCCCAGGTTCTTCCAGCTCCAGAGGATACTTCGGCAGGCCGTGAACATGGGCATTCAGTACGTGGTCCTGGAAGTGACTTCCCATGCCATCTATCAAATGCGGACCTGGGGCATTCATTTCAAGATCGCTGCCCTGACGAATATCACCAATGAGCATCTGGATTATCATCGTGACTTTATGGATTATGCCCGTACCAAGATAAAGCTCATCAATGCCGCCGACATCGCGGTGGTCAACAAGGAGCCGGAGACATTCTACCGCTACCGGCCGCTTATCAGGAACAAGAATCTCTGGACCGTGGCAATCGAGAAGAAAGCTGACCTTACATTCGCCGAGTTGGAGAAGCTTGGGATTAGTGACCGCTTTGTCGGATTCGAGAAAGAGGACATCATGCTGGCTTTCGCCGTCGGCAAGCTTCTGGGTCTCAACGAGAAGAGGATGATCGAATCTGTCAACGGGTTCGAACGTGTCAAAGGCCGCTTCGACTATTTCCAGAAAGGGGGCAGATCATTCCTGATTGATTTTGCCCATACGCCGTACGCCTTCAAAAGGCTGTTTTCGGCCATCAAACAGAAGATACATCCCAGGCGGATTATCCACGTTTACGGCTGCGCCGGTCTAAGGGACAGATATAAACGGCCCAAAATGGGCCAGATCTCGGCCCGGAATGCGGATATTGTCATCCTGACAGAGGAGGATTATCGAACAGAAAAATTGGACGATATATTCCGTCAGATCGAACAGGGGATTAGGAAGATAAAGGAACATGAGAAGGACAAGACCTATTATTTTGTACAAGACCGTCAGGAAGCTATCCGGATGGCCGTTGGCCTGGCCGGAGAAGACGACCTGGTCCTTTTGACAGGCAAGGCGCATGAACAGAGCCTGGCCAGGGGTAAAAATGAACACCCTTGGGACGAATACCAGGCAGTTGATAAAGCGCTCCATGCAAGTTAAACTGAATATACGCACCTATGTTGTTTGAGAACAGGGTCTCGGGCGTACTTAGGCCGACCACTTTTACCTTGAAAAGCGGGTTCACCACCCGCCGGGGAGGACGGAACTCAGACCCGGGAGAAAGGATGGATGCCTTCAAAAAGATATTCGGGTCCCTTTTTGACAGCATCAGTTTCTATACTCCTGTCCAGGTGCATTCGGATACCGTCAAAGTGGTGGGGAACGGTGTTTCCGGTCGGCACGTGGAGATAGCAGCGAGCGATGCCCTTGTATACCGGAAGAATTACCGTGACCTGAAATGTCTTTATGTCAAGACGGCGGACTGCGTTCCCGTCCTTTTGGCGGACACGGCGAGGCAGGTGGTGGCTGTCCTGCACAGCGGGTGGAGGGGGACACTGAAAAATATCGTCCGGAAGACCGTGGAAAGGATGAGGGATCTGGGAGCGTCCCTTCCGGATGTCAGGGCGGCCATTGGTCCTTCCATCTGCGGCAGATGCTATCGGGTACCCCGCGAAAGGGCGCTTGAGTTTAGCAAGACCTACGGTTTCGGAGCCCGCTCTGATGGGGACCGCCGGTCCACCGTTGACCTTGACTATATTGTCCGGCGGCAGTTGCGCTATGCCGGAATAACGGAGGAAAATATTGATGGCGGCGGGAACTGCACTGTCTGCGATAACGGCCGGTTCTACTCTTACCGGGCAGAAAAGGAGACCAAAGGCAGGACAATCAGCTATATTTGCCTATGAAAGATCAAATACTGTCGTACCAAAAATATCATCTGGTCGGTATCCAGGGAGTGGGGATGACCGCGCTTGCCCTTATCCTCAGAGATATGGACAAGACCGTCAGCGGCTCGGACATCAACGAGACGTTCCTGACCTCATCGCTGCTTACTGCCCGCGGGGTCGGTATCTCGGCCGGGTTTGATCCGAAAAATATTGCCGGCTCGGAAGCGGTGGTTTACAGCGGGGCACATCAAGGCGCTAATAACCCAGAGGTCAGGGCGGCAGTAGAGGCCGGTCAGGCAGTCTTCGTGATGCCGGAGGTACTGGGAGCACTGAGCCGGGAAAGAGAAACACTCGCCGTCTGCGGCTGCCACGGTAAAACTACCACCACAGCCTTAGCCGCCTATGTGTGGGAAAGGATAGGGCTTCAAGCCAGTTATTTCGTGGGGGGCCCCGGATTCATGGATTATCCGGCCGGCAAATGGGGGCGGGGAAGGCTCTTCGTAGCGGAAGCGGACGAGTACGTGGAAGACCCTCAGGCCCCAAACCCCCAGGCTAAGTTCCTTTATCTATCACCCAAATATGTAATCTGTACCAATATCGACTTTGACCACCCGGACATATATAAGAATATGGATGAGATGGTTGCGGCCTATTCCCGGTTTTTCGACCGGGTCGACCCGGCAGGATTCCTGCTGGTGAACGGCGATGACCAAAGGCTGACCCGACTGGCCGCGCAGAAAAAAGTAAGGGTATACACCTTCGGTAGAGGCGATAAATGCGATTTCAGGGTTACCGATGAGGCGCACCGGTTCGGTCTGGCCTATAATGGAAAGCAGATTGCGAGCCTGGACCCGGAGCTGTACGGCGGACACAATATGCTGAACATAGCTTCGGTACTGGCATTCTGCCATCTGACCGGGCAGAACGTCACCCGGGCCGCCCGGGCGGCCGAGGAGTTCCGGGGGGTCAAAAGGAGGATGGAGGAATACCTTGAGATCGAGGGGAACTACATATTCGACGACTACGCCCATCATCCGGCCGAGATAGCCGCCACACTCAAGGCTTTTCGGCAGAGGTTCTCTGAGCACAGGCTGGCTGTCATCTTTCAGCCTCACACCTATTCGCGTACCAAGGCCCTGAAAGACGAGTTTATCAAGGCGTTAAAGCTGGCCGACCGGGTGGCACTGATGCCTGTTTTTGCCTCCGAGCGGGAAAAAGACAAGGACTCGCTTTATACCACGGATGACCTGTCAGCCCTGGCGAGGCAAAAAGGGCTCGAAACGACTACCCTCAGGTCCGCAGAGGATTTTTCCGGCTTCATTGTCGGGAGCCAGCGGGAGTATCCGGCCTGGCTGTATGTTACAATGGGAGCGGGAGACGTATATAAGAACATCAATTACATAGGACAGGTCCTCCATGACTATCACAAACAATAATCTTAACGACCTGTCCCGGCTCGTGTCAAAGGGCAGGATAGATTTTGACGTCCCGTTATCCCCTCTGACCTCGATCAAGATCGGCGGTGAGGCCAAGGTACTGGTACAGACCACAGTGGCGTCCGAACTGAGGGAGGTCTATCTTTACTGCCAGGATCGGGGCTTACGACTGTTCATTCTGGGAGGGGGATCCAACCTGCTCTTCTCCAGCCGGGGTTTCGACGGCGTAATACTAAGGATGGTGGGAAGCGAGTTCGCGGTCGAGGAAAAAGGCAAGACCGTCGAGGTCAAGTTCCCGGCCGGATACAACTCGCATCTGGCAGCGGTTAAAATGACCGATCTGTCCCTGACAGGCTTTGAATACATGTATGGTCTCCCCGGCAGCCTGGGTGGGGCTGTCTATATGAATTCGAAGTGGCCGAAGGACGATTTTATGACCGCCGACGTGCTTACGCGCGTGGACTATCTGGACAAGAAGGGTAACTTGTCCGAAAGGGACAAGGAGGGCTTGAAGTTTTCATATGGCTATTCCGTCTTCCAGGACGAGGAGGGTATCATCCTTTCCGCCACTTTCAAGCTGGACAAGGGTGATAGGGAGGTCGGCCGGAAGACCTGCCGGGAGGTGATGGATTACCGCCGGCGCACCCAACCGACCGGTGTTTTCACCGCCGGTTGCGTTTTCAAGAACATCAGCGTGGAGGAAAAGGACCGGAAGGGTCTGCCGACCACCTCCGCCGGCTACTTCATCGATAAGGCGGGGTTGAAAAACTACCGGCACGGCCGTCTGCTGATCTCCCCCGTCCATGCCAACTTCTTCATCAATCAGGGCGGTGCCACTTCCGACGAATACCGGGGCCTGGTCAAAACGGTTCAGGAAAAGGTCCGGCAGAAATTTGACGTCGAACTGCGCGAGGAAGTATTATTTGTGGAATAGAAGTTCATCAACAACATGGAATACAGGATCAACGGAGGAAAAAAACTGTCAGGCAGCGTTTCAGTTTCGGGGGCGAAAAACGCTAGCCTCAAACTGATCATCGCCGGCCTGATGACCGAGGGACGGACGGTCATCCATAATGTTCCCCATATCAGGGATGTGGAGGCGCTTATAGAGATCATCAACTACTTGGGGGGCAAGGCCGAATTCACGGCCCGCAACAGCGTCAGTGTGGAGAACAGGCTGGAGAAGGACAGGATACCCCTGGAGATCGCCGGCAAGACAAGGGTGTCGTTCATGCTCATCGCTCCGCTACTCATGACCTTCGGCAGGGCGGTGGTGCCAAATCCAGGCGGATGCCGGTTGGGTGCGCGGCCCGTGGACCGCTTGGTGAGCATCATCAGGGAGCTCGGGGCAGAGGTGACCTACAGTTCCGACGACGGCTACTATTATGCCAAGTTGCGAAGGACGGATAAGAGGGAGATAGTCTTTCGGAAAAAAACCCATACAGGCACGGAGCTTGCCCTGATGTTCGCGGCCAACCTTCCCCGAACTACCAGGATCATCAATGCCGCCCTCGAGCCTGAAGTGGACGACCTGATCAAGTTCCTGAACCAGGCCGGGGCCGACGTGAAAAGGGTAGGGGAGGATATCGTCGTTTCCGGTAAGGAACGTCTCAAGGGGAACGAGATTAACGTCCAGTCCGACCGGAATGAGGCCATCTCGTTCATTGTCCTGTCCGCCCTGTTCGGGGGAGCCTTCGAGGTCCGCAACGTGGACACGGATAATATCAAGAGCTTTCTCAAGGCGTTTGAGAAAGCCAATTTCAGCTATAGCTACGAACGGCGCGTGAGGACGTTTAAGGTAAAGAGCGGCAGCAGCATCAACCCTGTTGATGTGGTGACAGAGCCCCACCCTGGATTTATGACGGACTGGCAACCTATCTGGGGCCTTTTGATGACCCAGGCCAATGGGGTCAGTACCATCCACGAAACCGTCTTTGAGGACCGCTTCGGTTACGTGGCCGAGCTGAAAAAGTTCGGGGCAAAGCTGTCGCTATATTCCCCCCGGGTGGAAGACCCGACCAAGGTCTACCAGTTCAACTGGGATGGCCAGAACGAAAAGAAACAGGGCCTGAAGATAACCGGCCCGTCCCGTCTTCACAACGCCTATGCCATGATGACGGATATCCGGGCGGGAGCCTGCCTGGTCCTTGCGGCCCTCACGGCCAAAGGTACAAGCGTCATCACCGGCGCCGAGCAGGTGGAGCGGGGTTACGAGGACTTCGTCGGTAAGGTAAAGGCGCTTGGGGCGGACATCAGCAAGGTCGACATTGAGTAAAAGAGCCTTGAAGATTGCCTGATTTTGCGATAAAGTGATTCATATGCCTATCCTGAAAAGGTTGCTTTTCTTTTTGGCCCTGATATTCATGAATTTCGGTCTCAGTCTCCTCGCGATCAAATATATCCACAACTATCAGGTGCTGTATGGCCGACTGTTTGCCAACACCCAGGAGATCATGGGAAAAAGCGCCAAGCAGCTCGTCCTTGGTGAATCGAAGGGTTTCAGCTTCCGGGATAGCCGGATAGAGACCCTGGAAAAGTTCCTGGCCAAGTATAACTCCGACCTTTATCCCTATGCCGCCAGAATTGTGGAGGTGTCCGACAAGCATCAGTTTCATTACGGGTTGCTGCCCGCCATTGCCATGGTAGAATCGGGCCTTTGCCGCAAGATACCCGCCGACTCATACAACTGCTGGGGATGGGGGATATACGGAAAAAAGGTGACCAGATTCGCCTCATACGACGAGGCCATTGAGGTGGTGGCCGCCGGCATCAAAAGGGACTATATTGACAAGGGACTGGTTTCCCTGGAGCAGATCATGACCAAATACAACCCGGCCAACCACAACAATTGGCTCGGGTCGGTCAGCTTCTTTTTTAGCACTCTTGATTAGTGTTTGATAATTTGGACCCCGTTCTATATAATTGACATATGCAACAGATAAGATACGAGCCACCCGATGAAGGAGGCAGTGCCTTGAGCAGATACACCACTAATTTCACCAAACTCGCCAAGGACAGGAAGCTGGATCCGGTCATCGGCCGGGACAATGAGATCAGACGGCTGATGCAGATCCTCACCAGGCGGACCAAGAACAATCCCATCCTTCTCGGCGATCCGGGCGTGGGCAAGACGGCGCTTGTCGAGGGGCTGGCGGAAAGGATAGCGTCGGGCGATGTGCCCAATATCCTGAGGGACAAGGAGATAGTCAGTCTTGACCTTGCCTCCATGCTGGCCGGGGCCGCATACAGGGGGGAGTTTGAAAAAAGGCTGAAGAATGTCCTGAAAGAAATAGAAAAAGCCAGGGGCCGTTATATCCTGTTCATAGACGAGATACATACCCTGGTGGGAGCCGGTGCTGCGGAGGGGGCCATCGACGCCGCGAATATGCTCAAGCCGTCACTGTCACGGGGGCTTTTGAGGGCGATCGGGGCGACTACGGTCAGGGAATACCGTCAGTACATCGAAAAGGACCAGGCCCTGGCCAGACGGTTCCAGCCCATCTTCGTCGAGGAACCGACCATCGAGGACACCGTCGCTATCCTCAGGGGCATCAAGGAGAGGTATGAACTACATCACGGAATAACCATCGCCGACGATGCCATTATTGCCGCCGTCGAACTTTCACGGCGTTATATTACCGAACGGTATCTGCCTGACAAAGCCATTGACCTTCTGGACGAGGCAGCCGCCACTCTGAAGATAGAGATCGACTCCTCACCCTTAGTCATCGACGAGCTGAAGCGGTCCATCATTCAGGGCGAAATTGAACTGACCGCCCTGAAGAGGGAGAAGAACGAGGAATACCAGGAGAAAAGGACTGATGTTGAGCGCAAGAAGCAGCAACTCGCCGCCCTGGAGGACAAATGGAAGGGGCAGCAGGAGATTCTGACCAAAATGAACTCGCTCCGGGAGAGGCTGGACAAGCTGCGCGGCGAGCTGGAAAGAGCGGAACGTGAGGCGCTTCTGGACAAGGCGGCGGAACTGAAGTACGGCCGGATACCACAGATCCAGAAGGAGTTGTCCGCCATCGAGACCAAATGGAACGCGATACCGGAGGAGGACAGGCTGATAAAGGAGCAGGTGACGGCGGATGATATCGCCCGGATAGTCTCGCGGTGGACCGGGATCCCGGTAGAGAGGATATTGAGATCGGAAAAGGAAAAGCTACTGCACCTCGAGGAGGAAATGCACCTGCGCGTGATAGACCAGGAAGAGGCGATAGCCCGGATAGCCAGGTCCATCCGTCGCTCCAGGGCAGGGTTCGGCAGGGAGAACGCCCCTATAGGCGTCTTCCTGTTCGTGGGGCCAACAGGCGTAGGCAAGACGGAAACCGCCAAGGCCCTCGCCTATAGTCTGTTCAACGACGAAAAGGCCATTGTCAGGATCGACATGAGTGAGTACAGCGAAGCGCATACCGTCTCCAGGCTGATAGGTGCCCCGCCCGGATATGTAGGGTACGAGGAGGGTGGCCAGCTGACGGAGGCTGTCCGACGTAAGCCCTATTCCATCGTCCTGTTCGACGAGGTGGAGAAGGCGCATCCGCAGATATTCAACATCTTCCTGCAGCTCTTCGACGAAGGCCGGCTGACGGACGGACAGGGCAGGGTGGTCAACTTCGCGAACACGATCATCATCATGACCTCCAATATCGGCAGCACGGAGATCGTCAAGAAAGGCCAGGTCGATGAGGAGGTGAAGGACTTCATCTATGCCAAGATCAGGGAGTTCCTGAAGCCCGAAATGCTGAACAGGCTGAGCGCGGTCATCATCTTTAGCAACCTGAACAAGGAGATGGTCAAGAAGATCGCCGAGATGCAGCTCGCAAACGTGAACAGGACGCTGAAGGAAAAAAAGATCTCCATCGACTATGACAACAAGGTCGTTGACTACTTCGTGGAGCACGGTTTTGACCCGGTATTCGGCGCCAGACCCATCGAGAGGTTGATCAATGAGCAAGTGCTCGACGAGATCGCCTACCAATATATAGACGGCCGGATCGAGGAAGGCGACACTGTAAGGATCACCGTCAAAGACAAGAAGTTGGATATCCGCCGCCGGGTGGTACAATGATGCTGACAGTCGCTGAGTTAATGGCCAAAGCAGTCGCGTGGGTATCCCGCCGCATCCTTCGGCGGGGAGGGGAGACGTGGCCGGGTGAGATCGCCCTCATCGTCGATCCGGGGATTGCCGAAAAACTGGCCGGACTGTTCTCCTCTGTGATATTCGTCGTAGGAACGAACGGTAAAACCTCAACCGCCAAGCTGGCCGCGGAAGTGTTCCGAAAGGCCGGCCACCGGGTGATCTCCAACCCGTCGGGGGCTAACCTGATGAACGGACTGGTCTCCAACATCCTTGTCCAGAAGGACCTGTTCCAAAAGGCAGGCTATATAGGGATATTCGAGGTGGATGAATACACCTTACCGAAGGCGGTGACCGCCCTCAAACCTGCACATATCATCTTCCTGAACCTGTTCAGGGACCAACTGGACCGCTATGGCGAGGTGGGGAATATCCTTGCCCGCTTTAGTGAGGCGCTAGGCAAAAGTCCGGAAACGGTCGTCGTGGCGAACGGCTTTGACCCCTCTCTCCATTATCTGACCCACGACTTGGACCGGAAGAGGGTCTGCTATTTCCGGGTCCCGTCAAAATTCCTGAAGGAGGAGTCCGGTGTACTCGGGGACAGCACCTATTGTCCCAGTTGCCGCCGAAAGCTCGCCTATGACGGCGTTTACCTTGGGCATCTTGGCAGATGGAGGTGTGCGCACTGCGGCCTTAAGCCTCGGGAGGGCTACACTTACGGCCCCGCGGTGCTAAAACGGTATCAAGACCTGCCCGACTATACGCTCATCAACTCCCAGGCGGTCCTTATCCTTTCCCGGCTTTACGGAGTGGACGAGAAGCTGTTTTTCCGGGCGCTGAGCGAGTGGCAACCCGCTTTCGGCCGCGGCGAATCAGTCACCAGGCACGGGACCGTGTACGCTTTTTATCTCGGCAAGAACCCGGCCAGCTGGACGGTTGCCCTAGACAATCTAAAACCCGAAGGGCTTCTTGTCCTTGGTCTCAACAACCGTGTTCCGGACGGGCATGACGTTTCCTGGATATGGGACATCCACATGCCAAAACTGAGGGAAAAGTGGGCCAGGTTGGCCGTCTTCGGCGACCGCGCCCTGGACATGGCCGTCAGACTGAAGGCAGAGGGGATGGCCGAGCCACAGGTGCTCTCCAATGTCAGGGATATCGGGAAAATAGGCCGGAAATACAAACAGGTGGCCGTGCTGGCCAATTACTCGGCAACCCTGGAGGCGAGGTCTGCGATTCAAGGCCGGCCCATCCTGTGATAAAATATCTTATCCGGTAAGCAGTAGCCAGAAGATGCCCGGGTGGCGGAATGGCAGACGCGTAGGTCTCAAAAACCTATGGGGTTTTCCCCATGTGGGTTCGACTCCCACCCCGGGCACACACGTGTTATAATAGACAACTATGAAAATACAAGAAAAGCTGGAGAAGCTACCCTCCAAAACATATCGTATCACCGTGACCGTTCCGTCCGCCGAGATCGAAAAGGCCAAGGAAAGTGCCCTCAAAGAGATGCAGAAAGAGACGGAAGTGAAGGGTTTCCGTAAGGGGAAGGCGCCGTTGGAGATGGTGCGCAAGGAACTGGGCGAAGACAGGATACTCGAGCACGCCAGCCGGCACTTTCTGACCGATGCCTATGTTGAAGCCGTCAAAAAACATGCCCTGAAACCTTTCATAGATCCAAAGGTCACCATCCTGAAAGCCCCTGCAGGCGGGGACTGGGAGGTCAGATATGAGGTGGCCGAGGCGCCGGAAATAACGAAGCTGCCCGACTATAGGCAGATTGCCAAAGAGATCAGGGCGAACGATAAAAAAGAGGACATCTGGGTCCCAGGCAAAGAAGCGGACAAAAAAGAGGAAAAATCGGCCGATAAAAAACGGAGTGAAAGGCTGCAAAAAATATTCGACCGGCTTATCCGGGAATCCGAGCTTGAGATATCTCCCCTGATCATGGACCTTGAGGTGGGCAGGAGGCTGGCCAACGTTTATGACGAAATAAAGCAACTCGGACTGTCCGTCCAGGAGTATCTGCAGGCCAAGAAGGAAACCCAGGAGTCCCTTAGAAAGAAGACAGAACAGGAGATAGCCGACATCTATAAAAGCGAATTCATCCTGGACAGGATATCGGAGCTTGAGAAGATAACCGTTGACGAAAAAGATCTGGCCAAGGTGCTGGAGAGCGCCAAGAACGAACAGGAAAAGGCCAGGCTCCAGGAGAACTCTTATTTCTATTCCCGGCTCCTGAGAAAGCAAAAAACGCTTGACTTTTTAGGCGACCTATAGTATACTAGTCGATTATGAAGACAGCGCATAAGAACGCCAAGGGGGGTGTCTTAAAAGAGATAAAGAACACTTTCGAATCCTTCTCTGATGACTTCTGGTCCAATTCCAAGGACGCCGTCAAAAATTCCTTCAGCGATTTCGGTTCGCAGCTCTTTGGTGGCAAAGGCTGGGAGCCGGGCGATAACCAATCCCCCCCGGAGAGATTCGATCCCTTCAAGAGAAAAGAGGAGAAGAAGGAACCGACCAGGGTCAGGCGCACCGAGGTCGTCTTCAACTACATGGAAAGGCAGGAAAAGAATCGCATTCACAATGAAATCAAGGAGCTCATCAAACAGGTCAAGAAGGAAGTGGAACAGATAAAGCTTGAAGACAAGGCGCTCGTCAACGACATCACCAAACTGACCATGTCCGAGGTCCCCAAGGATGCCGGTATCTACCACCTCCGTTTCCTGGAGTTCATCATCAAGCTTTTGCAATCCATCAGAAAGAAAGTTTCGGAAGGCAGGATGTGGCTTTCGGCCACTTTCGAGAAAAAGAAGCAGAAAAAATTCTGGCGGATGGCCAAGAGCAAAGGCACCAAGTTCTCCATGTCCAAGGAACTGACCCAGTCCTCTATTCCGGGTTAAATGTTATACTAATCCCAGTACGGCCGCTTAGCTCAGTCGGTTAGAGCGCACGGCTTACATCCGTGAGGTCAATGGTTCGAGTCCATTAGCGGCCACTAAAACTCCAGGGGCTTACCGAACTTTAACGCCGGTTTAACAGATCACTTATCCTGTTGCCTTAAGATTGGCGTAACAATTAAAAGTTAAAAGGCAAAACCATGACAAACAACGGTAACGGGAACAACGCCGCCAAGTTCGGACTTGGCCTGATAATCGGTAGCGCCATTGGAGGGGCGCTCGGGATGCTTCTGGCCCCCAAATCGGGTCGCGAAACGCGCGAGGACATCACCCGGCGGATGAAGGATATGGCGGACAGGACCAAGGCAGGCACCGCCAAGTTCTATTACGAGGTTCGGGACGAGGTGGACAAGCAGCTGGACACTGCCAAGGAAAAGATAGACAAGAACCGCTACACCCGGCTGGTCAAGGATGTTATCGAGGACCTTAAAGAGGACGCCAGGGTCAACGATGACACAGCCAAGGAGGTCAGGGAAAGACTGGAAGAGGACTGGGACAGGATAAAAAGAAGGTTCGCTTAAATTGCCCTCTGACCGATGACAGTCGATGTCCAAGCCATATTCTATATCGTCGGCATTATCTTTATGCTGATCGCGGCCGGCTTTCTGGCCGGCCTGATCGCAGTGGCAATCTCGCTGAAAAGGGCTATAGATAAATTTCCCAATAACCTCTTGCGCGGCCTGCTTCTATTCCTGCAGCGCAACAGGGGAGGGGTAGGCGGAGTGTTGGGTCTTGCTGTCTCCTCTTTCTTGATCCGGAAATTAAGGCAGGTGCTCAGGAGTTAATGACCAGCTTCTCTATCTGCCGGACGAATCCCTGTTCGTCTCGTCTCTCTTTAGCGCGATCGTTGCCAAGGTAAACTGCGACTTCCAGTGTATTATCCTTGAACAGTTTCACACCGGCATAGTAGCGTTCCCGCTCCGCGAGCTCGGCTATCTCGCTGATGAGCCTGAAGACGTCATCACCCTCTTCCGTGGTCACAACTATCCTCAGCTGCCTGCGGTCGGCATACTCGGTGAATAATTTAGTTTCCCTGGTCAGTTGTTTGTCAGGCATATTTGTTAACGTCTCCCCGTTTATGAACTGTTAAATTAACGTAATGTTAGTTTGGTGAATTCTGATAAGCATAAAAAGGTAGTAAGATTTGGGTAAGGTTTTAAAATTTTGCGGCAAGGGTTATAATAGTAAGATATGAGAACGGATAACCAGGAGTATCTCAGGCATTTAAGGCATACCGCCTCCCACCTGATGGCGGCGGCCGTCCTTGAGTTGTGGCCTGAAACACGTCCGGCCATCGGCCCGGCCATAGAGAACGGTTTCTATTACGACTTCGACTTCCCCCGGCCGGTTACCGAAGAAGATCTGGCAAAGATCGAACAAAGGATGCGGGAGATAGTCAAGGGATGGGACAGTGTCCAGAGGCTTGAACTGACCGGAAAAGAGGCCCGGGAAATGTTCGGTCGGAACCCGTATAAGAAGGAACTAATAGAAGAGTTCGAGTCGGACGGTCAGAAACTGACCGCTTACAAATCCGGTGGGTTCGCGGATCTGTGCGAAGGCGGACACATCGTAAATCCAAAGGCGGAGTTGAAGCATTTCAAGCTTTTGAACCTGGCCGGCGCATACTGGCGGGGGGATGAGAAGAAAAAAATGCTGACCCGGATATACGGGACCGCCTTTCCGAGCGATAAGGAACTGAAAGACTATTTATGGCAGCTTGAGGAGGCCAGGAAGAGGGACCACCGCAAACTGGGCAAGAAACTGGACCTCTTTACTTTCTCGGATTATGTAGGGAGTGGACTGCCCATCTACACCCCCAGGGGGGCTTTGGTCCGGCGGCTTATCAACGAATACGTCGAAGAAGTGCAGGCAACGGAAGGCTACAGACAGGTGTGGACACCCCAGATCGCCAAGGCAGAGCTTTTCAAGGTATCCGGGCACTATGACAAATACAAGGACGATATGTTCATGGTCAGGTCGCATTATTCGGAGGAAGAGTTTTTCCTTAAGCCCATGAACTGTCCCCAGCATACGCAGATCTATGCTTCCAGGCCCAGGAGCTACCGCGACCTGCCCATCCGGATGACGGATTTCGCCATGCTGTACCGGGACGAAAAACCGGGCGAACTGTCGGGTCTGTCCCGGGTCAGATCGTTCTCCCAGGACGACTGCCATGTTTTCTGCCGGTTGGACCAGGTGGACGAAGAGATTGACAGGGCACTGTCCATGACGAAGAAAATAATGGCGACCTACGGATTCAAGTACAGGTACCGCCTGTCGGTCAGGGACAAGAACCATCCGGAAAAGTACATCGGCGATCCGAAGGAGTGGGACATGGTGGAGGAATGGGCGGAAAAGATCATGAAGCGGAATAAGATAGACTACTATGTGGGCGAAGGAGAGGCGGCTTTCTACGCCCCGAAGATGGACCTCATGGCCACGGATGCCCTGGGAAGGGAGTGGCAGCTGTCAACGGTCCAGATAGACATGTTCATGCCCAAGAGGTTCAACCTTGAATACACGGACAAGGATGGCTCTAGTAAACAGCCGGTAATGATCCACCGGGCGATAGTCGGTTCCCCGGAGCGGTTCATGATGATCCTTCTCGAGCATTACGCCGGGGCACTCCCTGTGTGGCTCTCTCCGGATCAGGCCGTAGTCGTCCCCGTCAGCGACAAATTCATGGATGCGGCCAATGATGTCCGGCAGGAAATGTCGGCAGCTGGGATCAGGACCGCCTTTGACGCTGAGAATAAAACCCTGTCGGCAAAAATCAGAGAATGGACATTGCAAAAGGTTCCCTATATCTGTATAATTGGTGAGAAAGAGGTGTCTATGAAAGGCAAAGACAAGGCCTACGTGTCTGTTCGGACCAGGGAGGGCAAGGATCTTGGCCTCAAGAACCTTTACGAGTTTATCAATGAGATAAAAGCCCAAATTGAGAAGAAGGCGTAGCCCAAGCAAAAAACAGCTCCTGAAACGCAGCATATTTGTGAACGAGAGGATCCAGGCAGGCACTTTAAGAGTGTTGTCGGATGAAGGCGAGTTCCTGGGGATCATGTCCAGGAATGACGCGCTCTCGCGTGCCAGAACCGAAGGCCTGGACCTGGTGGAGGTCGCCCCAAAGGCGCAACCGCCCGTGGCCAAGATCATAGACTTTAACAAGTATTTGTACCAGTTGGCCAAGAAAACGAAGAACGAAAAGAAAGGCAAGACGGAAACAAAAGAACTTAAAATAGGGCTCTTCATGGCCGACCACGATGTGGCGCGGCTGATCAGAAGGGCGGGCGAGTTCCTGAAGGACGGCCATCAGGTCAGGATCAGTCTTTGGCTTAAGGGCAGGGAGCTCGGCAAAAAGGAGGACGCCAAGGCCTTCCTCATCAGCTTCATCAGCAAGATAGAGGATGCCAAGGCGGTCAGCGAGCCGGCCTTCCACGGCAGGGTGCTCAGAGTTGTTATAAGCTATGAAAAAAAGAAAAATGAGTAAGCAGAAAACCAGGAAATCGATCGCCAAAAGATTCAAGGTCACGAAAGGTGGCAAGGTGGTTCACCGCAGCCATAACCTGAGGCATCTGAGGTCCACTAAGTCCAAGGCCAGGATCAGGAGGCTGAAGACACCCAAGGTCCTCTTCTCTACCATTGCTAAAAAAGTTAAGAAGTTACTGTCAGAATGAATTATGGCCAGAGTCAAAAGAGGCGTCACCACGCACAAAAGACATAAGAAGGTCCTCCAGCTCGCCAAGGGCTATCGGATGACCAAGAATAGGCTTTACAAGGTAGCGAAAGAGGCGGTGCTGCACGCCGGGGAATATGCCTATGCCGGACGGAAGCACCGGAAGCGCCAGATGAGGCGTCTATGGATCCTGAGGATAAATGCAGGTATCAGGGAGATGGGCATGAAGTATTCGGAGCTTATCCACCTCCTGAAGGCCAGGAAGGTCGAGATCGACCGCAAGATATTGGCGGTCATGGCCCAAAACAAAGAGCTGTTCACGAAATTTGTCAAAGAAGTAAAAAAATAAACGAGGCCACCGATTAAAATGGATCCCAAAAAGATTGACCCAGTTGTCAACAACCTGATAGATAAGATAAACTCCGCCCATGACCTGAATGAACTGGAGGCCGTAGAGGTCAGCGTTTTGGGCAGGAAAGGCACCGTCAACGAATGGCTTCGAGTACTGAAGGGTGTAAAGGACTCTGAAGAAAAGAAAAAACTCGGCTCAACCATAAACACCACCAAAGGAAGGATTACCAGAGCGATAGAAGTAAAGAGGCGGGAACTCCTACAGAGAACGAACGACACCATGGATCCAACGCTTCCCGGTCAACAGGTTCCTGTCGGCTCCATCCATCCCGTCTCCAGGACCATCGAGGAGATCGTGGACATTTTCACAAAGATAGGCTTCTATAAGGTTTCCTACCATGAGATAGAGTATGAGTATTTCGCCTTCGACAGCCTGAACATGCCCTCGACACACCCGGCAAGGGACGAGTTCGAATCCTTTGCGGTCGATGGCCCACCTTCCGAAAAATTCGGTCGGATGGTTCTGTCTCCCCACACCTCCTCGGGGCAGGTAAGGGAGATGTGGCGGAGGAAAAAACCGCCGATCAGAATGATCAATGTGGCGAGATGCTTCCGGCGCAACTGGGACGTGACGCACACCCCGATGTTCCATCAGTTCGAGGGCCTCTGCGTCGATAAGGGCATTAACATCACCCATCTTAAGGGAGCTATCGATTTTTTTGCCAAGGAGTATTTCGGCTACGACGTCAAGATAAGGCTCAGGCCATATCATTTTCAGTTCACCGAACCGTCGTTCGAAGTGGACACGACCTGCACCATCTGCCGGGGGACGATGCGCGTCAACGGTGAGAAGTGCCGCGTCTGCAAAAGCGGCTGGCTGGAACTCGGCGGGGCGGGTATGGTACACCCTTATGTCCTGAGGGAGGGAAAAATAGATCCTGACAGATATTCGGGCTGGGCCTTCGGATTCGGGGTGGAGAGGGTATACATGATGAAATATCAGTTGTCCGACCTGAGAAAGCTATTCAGCGGCGAGCTCGGACTTTTCCCCGAAATAAACAGATGAACATCCGCATATTGGATAGTTGGCTAAGGGAATACCTGGACACAAAAGCTACGCCGATAGAAATACAGGAGCTGTTATCCCTGTCAGGTCCGGCCGTGGAAAGACTGGAGAAGGCGGGCAGCGATCATCTGTATGACATAGAGGTGACCACCAACAGAATAGACGCCGCCTCGGTCTATGGTATAGCCAGGGAAGCGGCCACCATCCTCAAAAGGAACGGCATCCCGGCCGAACTAAGGCCGCTCGACACTCCGAGACCCGAGCCTGACAAGGACGCGGAGCCCATAACTCTCAAGGATCCGGAAAGGCTTCTGGACAGGATGCTGGCCATCATTATCGAGGACGTTGAGGTTGGAGAATCGCCGGCCTATATTAGGGAAAGGCTGGAGGCGGCAGGCATCCGTGCGCTGAACAACTTGATTGACATCACCAACTACGTCATGCTTGAGGTTGGCCATCCGGCCCATGTGTTCGATCTGGACAGGCTGAACTCTCGTACCCTCTTGGTCAGGCAGGCCCGGAAGGGCGAGGAGATCGTCACCCTGGACGGAAAAAAGCATCGGCTGGACAATACCGACGTGGTCATCGACGACGGTACCGGCCGGATCATCGACCTGCCGGGCATCATGGGAACTGAGAACAGTGTAGTGCATAACGGGACAAAAAGAATCCTATTCTTTATAGAATCTAACGATCCGGTCAATATCAGACGGAGTTCCATGAGGCACGGGATCAGGACCATGGCCGCCTCATATAACGAAAACAGTCCGGACCCGAACCTGGCCGAAACGGCCTTCTTCCGGGGAGTGGCATTGTACCGTAAATTGGCCAAAGGCAAAGTGGCCGGACGGTATCAGGATGTAAGAAGTGAGGAAGCCGAAAGGAAGGTTATCGGCATCACGCTGGCGGATATCCGAGCCTACATGGCAGTGGAGATCGGTCGGGATGAGGTCGTTTCGATCCTGGCAGACCTTGGCTTCGGTCTGGAAGAGGAAAAGGACAGCCTGATGCGTTTTGAGGTCCCAAGCCATCGGATGAACGATATCGGCATCAAAGAGGATCTCATCGAGGAGGTAGCGCGCATCTACGGTTATGGAAGGATACCTACCCACCTGCCGCCCTTTGCGTACATCACGGACGATTTCATCAGAACGGAGCGGGAGAATTTCCAAAAGGAGAACGAGACCAGAAAGTTTTTAGCCCACCTGGGCTTTTTCGAAGTCCACAACTACTCCATGATCTCCGAAGAGGAAGAGAAACTGTTCGGCACGAGCAGCGATTCCATAAAGATGATCAACCCGATGTCCAAGGAACTGGTCAGTTTTCGGCAGAGCCTGGTCCCTTCATTGGTCAAGGATGCTAGGATAAACAAGGGTTATCAGGGGATCATGATATTTGAGATCGCAAACACCTATCTGCCAAGGGAGAACGACCTGCCTTTGGAGTCGAGAACGCTCGGACTCGTCATGAGGGGCGGCTACGACCGGCTGAAAGGGTTTGTGGATGCCCTACTGAAGTTCTCCAAGTCCAGGAGGTACTCTTATCGGGCTGGTGCCGGGAGACCGTACCTGAAAGAAGACCTGTCGGCCAAAATATACATTGACAACCGGGAGGCAGGTTATATTGGCCAGGTTGACCCCCGGATCCTCTACGAGCTGTCACTTCCCGACAGGTATGTGGTGGCCGAGATCGATATGGGGGTATATGCCCGTGCCTTCAGATATCTTGAAAGCGTTCCTGAGAGTGATATGGGCTCTCCGGTCATTGAGGACATCACCTATGAATTCAGCCCGAAAGCTCATTGGGAGGAAATAACCCGCGGGCTATCCAAGCGCTTCCCCGAGATCTGGAAGATCGAGTACGTCAGCAGATTCCGGAACTTCATTACCATGAGGATTTACAGCCATCCGGGCAAAGCCCACAAAACGATCCTACCGGACATGACCGCGTACCTTGAGAATGACGCCCGGGTCAGGGTGAAGAGGTCTACAGACGGTAATAATAAGTAGAGAACGGCTTCTCTGTCTTTTGCTTCTCCAGTTTCCTTCCGAACCCCTTGATTTTAAAGCCGTGTGAAACGATCAGGGTGCCTTTACGGCATTCCCGGGACAGTTTCCGGCTGAGTCTGTCGAGGACCTCCGGGAAAAGAAAGACGTAGATCACGGTCGCGTCCCTCAGGTCGACATCGAAAAGGTCTTTCTTTAGAAAGATTGTCCGGTCGGCCTTGATAAGCCTCTTTTTCAGACTGGTGTACCAATGGAGCAGTGGATTGAGCTCAATGCCGATGCTCTTGATGCCGAACTTCTGCCAGACATAGAACGTCAGTCGGCCGTCTCCGCAACCAAGGTCATAGAAAACGTCCCTCTTCCTGAACCTGACCTCATCGAATATCTCACTGATGGAGCGGCCCCGGGTGGGGACAAAGGGAACCCCGAAGAAGTCCGAGATGATCATACTGAGGAAATACAAAAGCAGGTAGATGAGAAGGAGCAGCATGACGAATTGGACAAAAAAGGCAAACACGAAGGGCAGCATGTGCCTCCGAGAGGACTCGAACCTCTACAACAGGTTCCGAAGACCTGGGTGCTGTCCATTACACCACGGAGGCTTATGTATTGATACAAATCGCCAAAGATATGATACAATCATTATACCAAACAAGTACTATGGCCGACATATCAAACAAAACCAAGTCCCTTATAAGTGCTATCGAAAAGGTTTACGAAAAACCCGAGTTCGATGACACCGAGGCTATCGATGTCTCCAAGACCGTCTCGTTCTTTGCCGTCATTTATGAGAAGTTCCGCAATGTCATCGAGTTCAAGGATGAGCATATCATCAGAAGGAATGCCATCAACCGGATCATCAACCGGCGGATAGCCTTCAATCCCAACCTGTTGGATGAGGCGACATCCATCGCCAAAGAGTTAGCCTGGGCGGGCTACTATAAGAAAGACAAGATCCCCGAGAAGAGCATCGACCAGCTCTCAAAGGTCATCGAATGGTATGTGACCCTGAAGAACCTGCTTATCAAGGGTGAGGAACGGGGCAAGGCACAGTATTTTTCTGAATTTATCCGTGACCTTCTGGTCTGTCAGATCGAGGAGGTGTTCAGCCAGAAGGAATCGGAGATGGAAAAGACATTCCTGTTCTATTTTTATCAGGTGCTAAATCCGAACGTGGTGGTTGAAGGGATTTCAGCCGAAGAGAAGGACCTGAGATTCTATATTGCCATGGAACAGGTGTTCATGAAGAGCGACCGTGTCTACCTCAGATACAACCTGTTCAAGCTCATCTTCGAGCACCTGCTGAAAATAAAACCGGATAAGTTCGTGGAACATCTGTCCGAATTCAAGAAGTCCTTCCATTTCATCGACAGGCATATCGACGCACCTGTTAATCGCAACATCAGCCGTTACCTGAGAAACCTGCGGCCGGCCTATCTTGTCCTGAAGGAAACCATGCTTAGGAATAGGCAGGAAATGAAGGAGATACTCGCGGACGAAAAAAGACTGACGGCCATCGTCGATTCCGTCTGCCGGGAAAAATACCAGATATCAAAGGAAAAACTGACCCGGGCCGGGGTCAGGAGCATATTGTATATCTTCCTGACCAAGGTAGTCTTTGTTTTCATAGCCGAATATCCCATCATGCAGGCCATGGGAGAGAGCATTGACTATATCACCCTCGCCATCAACGCCCTTTTTCCGCCCCTCCTGATGTCGATGTTCGTGTTGATGACCGGCATCCCGGGCGAAGACAATACGAACCGCATCATTGAAAGGATAAAGCAGTTTGTCTACCAGGGCAACGTGGAGAAGGTTGTCTTCAAGGAAAAAAGGAAAAAACAGAAGAACTTCCTGTTCTCCCTTTCCTTCTGGAGCTTTTATTTTGCGACCTTTGCCGTGACATTTATCCTCATCAACTACTTTCTTGACCTGCTCAACTTCCACCTGACGAGCAAACTTATCTTTTTCTTCTTCGTTTCCGCGGTCAGCTTTTTCGGGTACAGAATCAGAAGGATCGCCCAGGAATACACCATCAAGGAAAAGGAGAACGTGCTGACACCGGTCATAGACTTTTTCCTGATGCCTCTGGTGTCTGTGGGCAAGTGGCTGAGCTCGGAGATAGCCAGGATTAACTTTATCCTATTCATATTCGACTTCCTGATCGAGGCTCCGTTCAAAGTACTCTTTGAGGTGGTCGAGGAGTGGATAGGGTTCATCCGCCGCCGCAAGGAAGAGATCGTATAGGGCTTCTCCCTGGCCGTCCGTTTGCTATAATATATTCAGTTCATCGTGCGGTCTGCTCCCATAGCTCAGTCGGATAGAGCGACCGCCTTCTAAGCGGTAGGTCAGAGGTTCGAATCCTCTTGGGAGCACCGATTGGTGGCTGTAGCTCAACTGGTTAGAGCATCTGCCTGTGGAGCAGAAGGTTGCCGGTTCAAGTCCGGTCAGCCACCCCAAGCACGTTATCACCCTATTCTTACCCTGCTCTAACCCATATTTAAACAATACCCGCTATAAAGCTCTAGGTGAAGAAAAAGGTAACCATATCGATCTATGACGACATAGGCAATCCCTATTATGCCGGGGGCGGTGCGTCGGCTGTAAAAGAAATAGCCGGACGGCTCCGGGACGAGTATGAGGTGACCGTTGTCACCGGAAACTACCGGGGCGCTTCTGATCTGACGGTATCAGGAATAAAATTCAGGCGGATCGGATGGTCCTTCACCGGACCCAGACTCTCGCAACTCCTCTTTCATCTGTTTCTGGTCCGGGAGGTAAGGAAGGCCGACTTTGATATCTGGATAGAGTGTTTCACACCGCCATTCTCCACTTCGTTCTTGCCGGCATTCACGCATCGGCCGGTGGTGGGGTGGGCCCACATGCTGAGTGCCGAAGACATGGAACGGAAATATAAGCTGCCGTTCCGGTTGATAGAGGATGCCGGCCTGAAACTGTACCGTCATGTCATCGTCGTTACGGAGGCATTTCGGGAAAAGATACTGTCAGCGAACAGGCATGCCCGGGTTTACGTGGTCCCGAACGGGATTGGGAGGATAGACGATGAGATACGACCCCGCAAATCCAGACCGTACATACTTTTTATCGGTCGATTGGAGATGGACCAGAAGGGGCTGGATCTTCTGATAGACGCATACACTGCCATCTCTGGCCGGACCGATGTCCCGCTTCTGATAGCCGGAGGAGGGAGTCTCGCGGAAAGGCAGGCGATCGAAAGACATATCCATACCCGTAACCTGCAGGGCATGGTGACCTGCCTGGGAAAGGTGGAAGGATCGGAAAAGGCACGGTTACTCGGTGAGTGCATGCTGGTCGTTATCCCATCCCGGTTCGAAACCTTCTCCCTAGTTGCCCTGGAGGCGATGGCCCACGGTAAGCCGATAGTGTCTTTTGATATTAAAGGACTGTCGTGGGTGCCTGAAGGCTGTATTTTAAGGGTCAGGCCTTTTGATCGGGTCGTCTTCGGGGAGAAGATTCTGGCCTTGATTGCTAGTCCCAAAACAAGGCAAAACATGGCTGTGGCCGCCAGAGAGGCAGCGGCAGACTATACTTGGGAAAAAAGCGTCCGGTCATACCTATCAGTTGTCTCAGACATTATTAATGCTGCCTGAGATGAAAAACAGCGCGGTGGCAGACATAATCCACGGAAAAAGACCCTGTTATTTCGTTTCTCCCCATCTGGACGACGCGGTATTGTCGGCCGGAGCTCTTATGAGCCATCTTTCCGGATACACGGATGTGCATGTGGTGAATGTCTTTACCAAGGCGGGTCCTCCGCCTCATACCCGTTCCGGCCTGTCCTTTCTCGGGCAGCTCGGCTATGACAATGCGGAGCTTCTATACAAGGACAGGCAGATAGAGGACAGGGAAACGCTGTTGCCTGTTGCCAAAACAGTTGTGAACCTGGGTTTTGTGGACGCCCTGTGGCGGCGAAGACAGAGGCTGCCGAAGGGTCTTGGCCTCTTCGGGAAGATCATCCCAGAGCTTGAACACATCTACCCTACCTACTACTTTCATGTTTTGAACGGAAGAATAGCCACCGAGGATGAGAAAACGGTACGGCAGGTGACGGAGAAGTTAAGAGGCGTGATAACGGAGGGGGTGGTCTTCTGTCCCTTCGGTATCGGAGGTCATGTGGACCATGTGATAGTCAGGACTGCTTGCGAACTGCTTTTCACGGATCCGATATACTGGTCGGACTTTCCATATGACAGGCTGTATGAACCTGACGGAAGCCGGAAATATCTGACCTTCAGATTCCAGGGGAAAACGGAAGAGAAGACTGCCCTGGTGACGGGCTACAAAAGCCAATTCAAAGCTCTTTTTAAGGATGGCCTCGAGCTGCCGGAGACGGAACAATATTTCATAAACCTAGCCGATGGGAAAAGCGATTGAACTCAAAATTCACCGTCAGATTGACAACCTTCTCATCGAAAAATGGCGGGAACTGTGGAACAGGAGTAGCCATGCCCATCCATGCAACAGTCCGGAGTGGTTTCTGGCCTGCCGGGACGCGTTCCGCCTAAGGGATTACCGTATCATGGTCGCCCAGAGAGAGGATGGTTCCTATGCCGCTGTGACACCCCTGGCAGTAGAAAGGTATTATGGGCTGTCCGTGCTTGCTAATCCGGGCGGAAAGCATCTCGATCGGTCAGCGTTTCTCGGAGACGGCGATGGACGTACTGCCATCGTTATGATGACCGCGATGCTCAAGGGGATGGGCAGTTTTTGCCTGGATGAGGTCCCGGAGGACATATCGGAGTATCTTTATGGCCGGGATATGATCAGGAAGGAGGGGTCGGTCTGCCCCTATATAAACATAGGCAGTGATCCGTTTGCCCTCATGGACAGAAGAAAAAGGAACAAGCTTGTAAACAGGGTAAGAAGGCTCTCCGGAGATATCGTTTACCGTAGCTACCGGTCAGACAAGAAGGCCCTGGAGGCGGCCTTTGAGATTGATGACCGGAGCCGGAAAAAACAGGCCGGCAAACCGACATTTGCCTCCCCGGGGGACAAACTGTTCTACTACGAACTTTTGGCCAAGTTCAAGCGGTCGTTTGTGGTGGACATGCTGTATGCGGACAACAGGGCAATTGCTTATAACATCGGCCTGACATACAAAAGGACCCACCAGACCCTGAATACCGCCTATGACGCACAATACCGGGAAATGACTCCGGGCAAGGTCCTCATCTACCATATCCTCTGTCGCCTCAAGGATGCCGGTATGGCCGTCTTTGATTTCGGGCGGGGAGAGAGTGTTCTGAAAAGGGAATTCACTAGCCATACATATGAACAGTTTGATGTTCTGTATTCAAGGAACCCCATCTTAAGACACCTATGGTTGTCCGGAGAGGATATTAAGGACTGGATAAGGGCACATAAATCTGTCTATGGGGCCTACCTCTATCTGAAAAAGCTACTCTAAGAGAAAGAGAGGATGACCCATAACGCATGGATGATTCCGGGAACGTAACCCAAAAGGGTTAGGATGACGTTGATCCAGAAGTGGGTCCCGAGCCCGACTGCGAAGAAGACCCCCAGCGGGGGTAAGAGCACGGCGAGCATCAGTAGCAAGAGATCCATGACGTTAACGTAAACAATGAAGCTCTTAAAAGGGTAAGATATAAGTAATATTCCGGTATGAACCGCTACTGAGCCGCTCCGATAGAGCTTGTCAGGTTGTAGATGGGGGTCAGGACCGAAACGACCAAGAAGCCCACCCCGACTCCGAGAACCACCAGTATCAAGGGTTCTATCAGTGTGGTTGCCGCCTTGACCGCCAGTTCTGACTCCATCTGGAAATAACGCGAGAGTCGCAGCAGGGTCTCGTCCAGTTTTCCCGTTCTTTCGCCGACCGATGTCATCTGGACGAATATGGGCGGGAACACTCCCACCTCGCTCAGTGAATCGCCGAAAGAGCGACCCTTCTCAACATCAAGATAGACGTCATCGAGAGCCTCCTTGTATAGTTGGTTCGTGGTGGTGTTCTTGACGATCTGGATGGCCTCCAGGAGCGGGACGCCGGATTTGACCAAAATGGACAGGGTGCGGGTGGTATCGACCAGGATGGATTTCTGGATGATGCCACCGAATACGGGCATCTTTATCAGATACATGTCTAGGATTTTCTTGTTCTTAGGATTTTTAAGGAGCACCTTGGAGAATGAACCAAAAAGAAAGGCGGATATTATGACCAGCGGCCAGAAGCGCGACAGGAAGGATGATATTACCATGACCACCTGGGTGCTAATGGGTAAGTCGATATTGAAATTCTTATAAAGCTCCAGAAGCTGGGGTAGCACGAAGGTCATCATTACAAAGGCGACGATGATGATGCCGCCGATGATGATCATCGGGTAGATAAGGGCTCCGACAACCTTCCCCCTGAATTCGCGGGCCTTTTCCAGGTTTTCCGCCAGTCTCAGAAACACATCATCCAGCTTTCCGGAAGATTCACCCGCCTTGACTAGGGAAACATAATAGTCGGGAAAGCTTTCGGGCAAGTCCTTCATAGCAGTGGAAAGCGGGTTGCCTCCTTTGATGTATTCCGATATCCGGCCCACCACAAGCTTCTGATTTATGTCTTTGGTCTGTGTGTTGATGATCTCGAGCGCGTCGATAAGGGTCAGGCCGGCATTGATCATAATTCCCATCTGGCGTGTAAAATCGACCAGTGAGGTAAAGTTGAGCCGGCCGTTCTTGTTCTTTTTCAGAAACAGTGAGGGGTCCAGGAGTTGCTTCTTTTGGTTCAGCGTCACCAGAAAGTATCGCTTCTCCTTAAGGATGTTCTTGGCGTCCTTGAGGGAGGTGGCCTCGACCGTTCCCTTGAGACGTTTGTTCTTGACATCCAGGACTGTATATTCGAAGATCATGTCTTTTTATTTTAAAAGCTCCTCGATGAGCCTAGGCCTGATCGCGTGGCGCAGCGCAGTCTCCTTGGTGATCTGGCCGGTGATAACAAGATTCTTAAGATACTGCTCCAGAACGATCATCTTCTCGTCGGCGCTCGTATGGATGACGTTGTCTATCTGGAAGGTCTTTCCTTCGCGGATCAGGGAGGCCACGGCCGTGTTGTTGAAAAGGATCTCGCAGGCAGGAACCATCTTTTCCCCGGCAGTGTTCGGTACGAGCCTTTGGCAGACGATAGCCTTAAGTACGTTTGCGAGCTGGGTCCTGATTTGGGGCTGTTGCTCTTCGGGGAATACATCTATGATACGATCGATTGTTTGGGCGGCGCTGTTTGTGTGCAGGGTGGAAAAGACCAGGTGGCCGGTCTCGGCCAGCGTCAGGGCGGTAGAGATAGTTTCATAGTCTCTCATCTCGCCGATGACAATGACGTCCGGATCCTCTCTAAGGACAGAACGAAGGGCATTATGGAAAGACAGCGTATCCCGCCTGACCTCCCTCTGGGAGATGATCGCTTTCGCCTTGGGGTAGGTAAACTCAATGGGGTCTTCTATGGTCACCACATGGGCCTGTCTTTTATTATTGATCTCATTAATCAGAGAAGCAAGAGTGGTCGACTTACCCTGGCTGGTCTGGCCGGTGATGAGAACAAAACCTTGTCTGGCATCGGCCAGGTCATGAAGCACTCTGGGCAGGTTTAGTTCTTCGACATCACGGATGTTCTTGGGGATAAGACGTAAAGACAAGGCCATCGAGTCCTGTTCGTAATAAGCGTTAACACGGAACCGGTTTCCCTGGTAGGTGATGCCGAAATCGAGCTCTCGGTTCAGGTTCAAGGCTTCCTGCTGCTCTTTGGTTGTAAAGGACAAGAAGAAGTTATAGATATACTGTCCGTTGATGATGGGGTATAGATTAAGCTGGACAAGTACGCCATTGACCCTGACCGCCGGCGGGTAGCCCTGCACCAGATGCAGGTCGGCGGCATTACGGTTGATGACTTCATCTAAAAGCTGCTCTGCCTTCAATTCCATATTTTACTCCTGGGCAACCCTCAAGACCTCCTCTACCGAGGTGATGCCCGAAAGAACTTTTAAGAATCCGTCCTGGATCATGGTGATCATGCCGTTATGTTTTGCCTGAGCCTCAATGGTCTCGGCAGTGGCGCTTTTGAGGATCAGGTGACCGATGTCCTGGTCCGAGAGGATGACCTCAAATATGCCCACCCGCCCGAAATATCCGCTGCCGCCGCATTCGTCACAGCCTTTGCCCTTATATACGGTCAGTGGTTGGTCTTTGAATTTCTGGGGAAGAAGTTCACCGAGGACGGACCTAATGTTCTGGTCGACCTCCGGGGTAGGCTGGTACTGGACGCGGCAGTGCGAGCACACTTGACGCAAGATCCTCTGTCCAACCGTGGCTGCCAGGATCGAGGCTATCAGGAATGGTTCGGCCCCAAGGTCAAGTAAACGCGGAATGGCAGTGGAGGCGTTATTCGTATGCAGGGTGGAAAAGACCAGGTGGCCTGTCAAAGCAGCCTGTACAGCCAAAGTGGTTGTCTCTTTGTCTCTGATCTCTCCGACGAGGATGATGTTGGGGTCCTGGCGGAGAAAGGAGCGAAGACCGCTCGCAAAGGTCAGGCCGGCCTGGGTGTTTATTTGAACCTGATTTATGCCCGGCAGTTCGTATTCGACCGGGTCTTCAAGCGTCATGATGTTGACGCTTGGCTTATTCAATCTGGAGAGCATGGAGTAAAGGGTGGTCGTTTTACCCGAACCGGTCGGGCCGGTGATTAGGACTATCCCGTACGGTTTGGCGATGGCTATCTCCAGGTTTTTCAGGGTAGTGCCCATCAAGCCAAGGTCGGGCAGGGTAGGAATACCACCCGTTTTCTTCAGAAGCCTCATGACTATCTTCTCTCCGTGCACAGTTGGGAGGCTTGAAACACGCAGGTCGATCTCCTGGTCGCCGATCTTAAAGGTGAAACGGCCGTCCTGGGGAAGTCGCCTTTCGTCTATACGCATCTGCGACAGGATCTTGATCCTGGAAATGAAGGAGTCGTGCAGGGACTTGGGAAGGCTCAGTTTCTCGTAAAGGACACCGTCGATGCGATAGCGGACGCGGGTCCTGAATTCCTGGGGCTCGATATGCACGTCGGACGCCCTACCCTTGACAGCGTATTCGAGGATGGTATTGACGAGCCGGGCAATAGGTGGCTCCTTGACCACTTTTCCCTTGACCGACTGGGGTTCGAACTCCTTCTGTTGTTCGGTATATTCTTCAAGCGCCGTTGTGACTGTGGGGGAGATGCTTTGCTGGTACTGGATCCGGATCACCTCCTCAATATTTTCCCGTGATTCCAGATAAGGCATGATCTTTTTCCCCGTCTTCTTTTCGAGGAAGCTGATAGTATCCAGATTTAACGGGTCCTCCATAGCCACTTTCAGGAGATTGTTCTTGCTGTCATATTCGAAAGGGAAGACATTATATTCCCGCGCGATGACCTCCGGGACAAAGGCCAGGGCTTGGGGAGAGGCGGCGATGTTGAGAAGGTTGATATACTCGACACCCATGGCGTATGCCTTGGCGCCATAAAGCTCCTCCCCGGTAATAAGCTTCTTTTTAATTAGGTACTCCTCGGCCGGGATATCCGATTTCAGGATGTCTACCTGCACTTTCTTGGCGGTATCGGCATCAATGACATTGTTTCTGACAAAATACTCAAAGAATTTATTAAATGAATAACCGGCCATAGATTTATTGTACTTTTTGTGTCCGACTTGTCAACTTACAAAATATCCCTTGACAAACATTTTAAATTCTTCTAATCTGATACTTAGAGTTACAAATTAATTCACGTTAACCATGAAAAAAGGTTTTACACTTATTGAGCTTCTAATAGTCATCGCACTATTGGGAACCCTCGCTGTCGCACTTCTGGCTGCCATAGACCCATTTGAACAGTTCAAGAAGGGAACAGACACCGGTGTGCGCAACACCACCCAGGAGGTCTATAATGCGGCCATCAGGTACTATGCCCAGAGAAGCGATTGGCCTTCCGGCTGGGATGACACAGGCGTTTGGAACGGTATTACCATCGGGGAGTCGGATCCGGGTAGTGTGGTTGAACCTCTGATCACGGCCGGCGAATTGAAATCCAATTTCATTGAGATCGCCGACGATCAGCTCAACAAGATATACGTGGCCATCACCGGCTCCAGCATTCTCTCCTGTTTCTCGCCGGAGTCAAAGTCGTTCAGAAGCGCTGACGCGAACACCAAATACAGTAATCCGCAGTTTACTAACGGTGTTCCGACCACGGATACGCTCGGTGACGGCGTCGGCTGCATCCTGGACGGTGGCACGGACGTCTGCTACTGGTGCATCTATTGACAAAGGAAATTGCAAAAGGGTAAGATTTTCTGATGCAGTTCAACTTCCCGTATAAGTATATCTGGTCAGGTGATGCGGGTGACCTGGTAGGCGCAATATTTACGAACGGCGCTCCACACGCCCCGGGATTCCCGTTATACACAATGCTCGGGAAGCTCTTGGCCCATCTGCCTTTCGGCACAGAGGCTCAAAGGATATCGTTGCTCTCGCTGGCCTTCTCGATCGCCACCCTGACAGTCCTATACAACCTATTCGGGCTGCTTGATAAAGCTCTCCACGCACAAAAGACCAGATACCTTCTTCTGGCCAAGCTGGCCACCCTATCGGTCCTATTCTTCTCACAGGCATTCCTTCTTTACAGCTCGGTGCAGGAAGTGTTCATGATGACCGTTTTCCTGACAGTAACAGCCGGCTATTTCTTAATCCGGACATATCTCGGAGGTTTTAGGGAACAGGGGAGCCATCGGTGGTTCTATCTTACTATGGCAGTGGCCGTTTTCCACCATTATATCTCGTTGCTGACGGGCCTGGTCTATGCGACACTCGTGATCCGCCATCGGAAAGAAGCTCTTGACTTCATCGGACGTAACGGCTGGAAACTTGGGGTTTTTTTCTTGGCGGGAATCGCCCCTTATGCGTACTTCTTTTACACATGGGGTGAGGCTTCTATGATCAACTGGCGGGAAATATCGCTGCCTGGCATATGGGCGATGATGACCAGGAGTGAATACGGCTTCTTTGACGCCAGCCGGGTATATAACCTCGGTATCATGGACAGAATAAGGAATCTGGCTTTCTATCTGAACATGCTTTGGCAGAACTTCTCCTTCGCCGTCCTTATTCCAGCTGCTTTCGGAGCCAGATATCTGATCAGGAAGAACACCAGAATATCCCAGGTAGTCTTGTTTAACCTTTTTTTGTATGGTGTACTTCTTTTTCTGTATATCGGCCTGCCCTCGGACACGTTTGTGGGCCGCGCCATGCTTGAGCGCTTTGCTCTCCTGTCCATGCCCTGGCTGATGGTGCTGTTCTATGCATCCGTTCTGGGGATACCGGCCTATCTGGAAAGATATAAGAAGTTGTTCTCCTCGGCCAGAAGTTTCTATTTTTTGAGAAACGGGTTGGTGTTTATATTCCTGATCATGTTCCCAGCCCTTCTGGCGGTCAAGAATATCTATTTTTTCAGCCGCCTCTATCGGTTGCCCGTATTTGAAAACCACGGCCTGAACATACTCAGCGTGACGGACAGAAATTCTATACTTTTATTGCAGGGGGATATGGACCTCTTTCCGGTCCAATACCTCAGGTATGTTAAAAATTACCGAAAGGATGTGGCCGTTCTGCAATACAGCCGGATGGGATACGACTACTATTACGGTCTCATCGCACGGAATTATCCCGAGTTGATGGTGCCCGGCCGGAATGAGAAGGACAGGCTGCAGATGTTTATCTCAGAAAACATTGAGCATAGAAGGATCTTTGCCAACTTCAAGCTGATGGTACAGGGATACAGACCCGTACAAAGAGGCATTCTCTATGAGCTGGTTCCCGACGAGAGCACTGCCGCGCCGGAGGATATGCCCGTCAGCCTTAAGAGGCCTTTCTATCCCGAACTGGAAGAGATCAACAACCAGATTCTATTTTACGAGTCTCTCCAGGACGGATACCAGGCCTGGTTCGGGGAGATGGGAAACTACCACTTCAAGAAGGGGCAATACCGCCGAAGCGCCTTTTATTTTGGCCAGGCCTATGACCTGAACACCGACAACCGCCGGATAAACCTGCAATACGCTTTAACGCTCGGGAAACTGAACGAGTGCAAAAGAGCCGAGTCAATACTGATCGACTACTATTTCAAACATAATGATAAGGACTTTGCCTATGCCCTGTCCCGGCTGAGGGCGGTCTGTTTCAGGGACAGAATCGGTTATCTGTATTGGGAAGGGGTCTACAGAAGATTGAAATAGGTATATAATGCTATTAGTGGGCGATATCCTGATAGGTCTCTGGTATTTCTTATTTGGAGCAGCAGCAGGCTCCTTCATAAATGTGGTTTCCGACCGCCTTCCGGAAAATAAGTCTATTCTGGGCCGGTCGAAGTGCGACCACTGCCGAAAGACCATCGCCTGGCACGACCTGATACCAGTAATATCATTCTTTTTTCTGAAGGGTAGATGCCGCTACTGCCGGAAACGTCTGTCATGGAAGTATCCCGTAACCGAGATCCTGTCTGGAACCGTATTCTGGCTCTTCGCCTCCCGGGGCGGATTTTATCCCTCGACCGGTCTGTTTTTCCTTCTGGTCATAGTCGGGGCATTGTTGACGATTGCCATGGCGGATTTCAAATATACCATCATCCTTGATGAGGTGCTTGTGATTATCATCGCCATGGGCCTGTTGATGAACTATGACAGGCTGTTTGTCCATCTGACGGGTTCGATGATCGCCGCTTTTCTGTTCTGGCTACTGCATTATTTCAGCCGAGGCAAGGCTATGGGATTCGGGGATGTCAAGTATGTATTTGCCATGGGTTTAATCCTGCCGCCGGTGGCTCTGGGTTTAGGTGTCTATTTAGCTTTCTTGACAGGTGGTGTGGTCTCTGTCATACTTTTATTAGCGAGAAGGAAAGGGTTGAAATCAAAAATTGCTTTCGGGCCTTTTTTGACCGCTGGTTTTCTCATAATACTATGGGTTCTAATGTAAAACTGCAAGGAGTTACCCTGGCCGAACTCCTGATCGTCGTTGGGATGCTTCTGGCACTTTTGGGAGCACTGGTCGCGGCTAATATGTTCATGCAGTCGAAAAAGGCGTACGACACACGCAAGAAGGACCATCTGAACGTCTACCGGCGCATTCTGGAAGATTATTATGCGGACCACAACCGATATCCGACCGTGGAGCAGATGGCCTACAAGAACCAGCTTGGCCAGACGGTCTATATGCCTGATACCAACCTCGCAGGCAAGATCTGCGGAAACACATATACCGGAAACGATCTCAAGCCCTATTACAACGAGCTTCCCTGCCACCCGAGAAGCCCCAAGGAGGACTATGTCTATTTCGTCACCCCGGACGGACAGTACTTCGCCGTTTTTACCACGCTCTCGTACCCTGAGGATTACGGTATCAAGGCCAGCAACTGTGAATTCGGGTGCAGCTACTTTCTGGATTACCGGGACCCGGACAATACCACCTCGCAGTTCGTCTTCAACTACAAGGTCAATTCCACCGATTATAAGTTCGACTGTACACCGGACAAGCTTATAGCTTATTACGGCAGACTACAAGGGGCTGATTGTAACGCCAAATGCCAGGGATGCCCAAACCATACCTGCCGGACGGGCTGGACCAGGCTGTATTGCAATCCCCAATGGTGTCTCGACCAATGCAACTTAGATGCGAACTAAAAAAAACAAAGGGTTCACTTTGCTGGAGATATTGACCGTGATCGCCATCCTCGGCATTCTGGCCATTATGGTTATGGGTAACTTCATCAGGTCATTGAAAAAGGCTCGGGACTCACGGAGGAAGCAGGACCTGGACCAGGTCAAGACCGCCCTCGACATATATTATTCGGAGCACGAAAGTTATCCCGGGGTCACGGGAGCGGCCGGCCTGCCTTGGGGTGAGCGTTTTACGGACGGTAACAGGATATTCATGGAAAAGCTGCCCCAGGATCCGAACTCGTCGAATACCAACTATATTTATCAGACAGATGGCAGCCGGCAGATATTCAAGTTGTATTCTTGCCTTGAAAACACAGAGGATATAGACTACGATAAGATTACACCCGCAGCGGCACCGAACTGCGGTACGGGCTGTAACAGTACATGTCATTATGGAGTTTCTAGCACGAATGCGAGACCATAGACGGGACAGAGGAATGACGCTGGTGGAGCTTTTGATAGTCATCTCCATCCTGGCCCTGATCATGGGGGCCCTACTGCCAAACCTGAACGAGATCAGGAAATCAGCCCGCGACCGGAAAAGGAAGGCGGACCTGAAGGCGATAGCCGAGGCGCTAGAGATGTATAAGCTTGATCAGAGCCTGCCCAGGTACCCGACAGGTGCCGGTGCATCCCAGCCAGAAGGCGTGGTACTGGCCATTACCCCCGGAGCGGAATGGAACAACGGTATCGGGACCATATACATAAACAAGTTCCCCAAGGACCCGCTTCAGGACATAGACAGTTCGAGATATCATTACCGATACTCAAGGATGAGCGACGTGGAGTACCTTCTTGGCGCCTGTCTGGAGGACAGCGCGGATCCGGAGGTGGTCAGCAACCCGCCCAACGGCAACTGGAGCAACTGTTCCGCCTGGTATTATCGGAAACAGCCTTAATAATTATAAAGAAGGAAAATATGAAAAAAATAGATAGGAAGCAAGGATTCAGTCTGTTGGAACTACTGGTTGTTATCGGGATCATGAGCATCCTGCTGACGTTCGGCCTTTCAAGCTACAGCACCTCACAGAAAAAGTCCAGGGATGCCAAGAGAAGGGGAGACCTCAAGACCATCCAGCAGGCGGCAGAGCAGTATTATTCCGTTTGCGGATTCGTTTATCCAACAAATCTCGGTACAAGAGGTATCTCGTGCCCGACCGGGAACGTGACCATGATCCCGACGGAAAGCCTTCCCATGGACCCGAAGTCAGGCAGTACCTACGGCTGCAACGGGACCTGTAACTCTACCCAGTTCACTTTGTGCGCCACCCCAGAAGTTGACAGCGGTACCATATGCGTCACCAACCAGCAATGAAAAGAAATAGAGGCTTCACTTTGGTCGAGTTACTGGTCGTGGCCACCATCATCTCTATGCTGGCGGCCGTCGGTTCTGTATCGTATAACGCCCTTGGGAAACAGTCCAGGGATTCAAAAAGAAAGGCTGACCTGGAACAGATCAGGTCCGCCCTGGAAATGTACCGTTCGGACAACAGCTATTACCCGGATACACTGCCCGCACTCACCTCTTACATTCCCCGCACTCCGTCAGATCCGAGGACCACTAACTCCTATGCCTATTGTCCGACCGGAAGTCCGGGTAGCATGACCAGTTATTCGCTTTGCTCCACCCTGGAGGTTGCCGGCGCCTCTAAAACCTGCTGTGCGAACTGCGGCGGTACCTGTTATTACAAATTAGGGCCGCTCGGTGAGGAATAAGAACAGACTAGTCCGCCGAAAAAGGGGGTTCACCCTGGTTGAGCTGTTGATGGCGGTGACGGCCGCATCGCTCTTTACCGGACTGACTATAGCGAACTATGTCACGAATCAACAGAAACAAACAATGAAGGCTGCCAACAGGGAGCTGCGCAGCACCGTTGAATATGCCAGGCAAAGGGCGGTGACCAGCGAGTTGCCGGACGGGTGCGCTTCATATTCTGATTTTTTGGGGTACGGTTTCAGGGCCACAGCCGGAGCTACCAATATCGAGATAAACTACTACTGTCCCACCAGAACCGTCGTCAGGAATATTCTATTGACCAAATACAAACAGATGAACATCAACAATACCTCGACAGTCTCGTTCTATTTTAAAAAAAGAACAGGCGAATTGAACACGACCGCTACCCAGACGATCCGTCTCAAGCACGCCGGCCTGAACAAGTGTTCCTCGCTGTCTGTTAACCAGTTCGGCATTATTTCCTTTGATGACGACATTGCCTGTCTCTAAAAGGAGTGGTTTTACGATCATCGAGGTGGTGGTCTTTATCTCCGTCTTTACCCTGGCCATAGTGGCCATTATTGCCATTGTCAGCTACTCCGGTGTGATATTTCAAGACTCCCGGCACAAGGTGGTGGCCAGCCGTTATTCGGAAGAGCTGACGGAATGGCTGAAGTTCCAGCGGGAGGCGAACGGCTTCCTGTCTATATACAACCGGGCTGCGCCCGTAGCGAACCCGCCGACCGTTTATTGTTTTAACAGCGTCACGCTGGACAGCTGGCCAGGTTCGAGCGGCAACTGCAGCGGTTATGGATTGGGTAATTTCTTCAAAAGGGAACTGTCACTGCAAAGGCGTTCCGCCAATGAGGTCAGTGCCACCGTCGTCACCTCGTGGTATATCCTGCAGCGGGTAAAGAGCGTGACCATAGATTTTTATATCAACAGATTATGAAAAGAGGAGGCTTTACATTCGTGGAGATGCTGATCGTCGTTGGGATTATCGGGGTCATGCTGCCGGTATTCTTTTCCATCGTTTTCTTGATAGTGAGACAGCAGCTGTCCCTGGGGCAACTGCAAAGAGTAAAGGAAGCGGGAGATTTTGCCGAGAAGAGAATATCCAGCATCGTTCGTAACAATACCCTGGACGTTGACCCGACTTGCGCCGATCCGGCTCTGCCAGCCGAGTTCGCGGGCGCAAGCATCAAGGTTTGCTTCAAAGACATTTACAACAACCCGTTCGGCTTCTACATAGATGACCAGGGGAGACTGGCTTCTCACAGCGCCCTGATAAGCTCGCCTGCCTACTTCATCAGCGGAACGGATGAGGATTTCCCCTTGACTGCGGAGATCAGGGCCGGCAATGACGGCTTCACGATAAACAACAAGATTGTCAAGTTTTCCTACAGCGTAGTCTATACTCCGACCGTAGATTATATGTCTTCCCAGAGTCTGAGCTATCAATATTACGTTTATATCAGGCGGTAGTTAGGCTTGTAAAATAAATAGGGTGATATATACTTAACTATAGATATGAAAAGGGCGGTCGGAATCAACCTTAATCACAATAAACTCAAAGTTTCGGTAGTGGATGTGAACGGCAGTTACCACATCCAGAATTTCTTCGAACTGGATCTGAAGATCCTGGACTTCTACGGAAACCTGAGCCTGGAAGAGGAGAAGGAGGTGACCAAGATCTCGGCCCTCCTCAAAAACAACTTTCAGGCTGCTCGACTGATGGAGATGGAGGCCAGTATCACCATACCCGACCAAGTCTGTTCGCTGCAGATAATCAAACTGCCGCTCGTGTCGGAGAAGGAAATCGTATCTGCCATAGAACTGCAGGCAGAGGAATTCGTCCCATACCCCATTGAAAAAGCCAGCTTTGACTACCAGATATTGTCTACTAATCAGCAGGAGAAACAGATGTCCGTGCTTGTAGTTGTCAGCCTGAAAGATATGATCAACCGAGTGGCTGATTTTGTTCTGGAACTGGGCCTTTACCCGGCTACCCTGGAACCCGAATCGACGGCCGTATTCAGATACCTGAGCGGCAATATGTACAATTCTCCCGATCAGCTGGTATTGTTCATGAACATCGGCAACCAAAGCACTCAGGCCTCTATCATGAACGTCAAGCAAAAACAGCTGGTAACAACCCACAGTTTCAATATCGGTCTTAACTTTTTTACCAAAGCCCTCCACAACAATCTGAACATCAACCTGGTAGAAGCTGTCAACCTTTTTGCCAAACTCAAAAAGGAAAACAGCGAATACCAGAAGATTCTTTCACCTGTGTTCCAGGAATACGACAAGGAGATTCAGAAGATACTGGCCATGGCCATGGCCAGACTAAGCGTCCCGGTAAAGAATATCCTGATTTCGGCCGAAAACGGAATAGACACTTTTGTTTCTTTGTTCAAAGATGCCCTTGGTCAGGCGGGATACAATATCCAGAGGCTGTCTTTTGCTCAGGTGTCGCCAAAGCAGCTAAATCTCAATGCGGGAGTTGACAAGACAAAGCTGGACAACTACATTACCTCAATTGCCGCCGTTATATAAAGCGATGTTCCGCATCAATTTAATTAAACATGCGACAAAGGTCCAGTTATACCGCAACACCGTTGCCAAAACACGGCTGGTCATCCTGATCCTGATCCCTTTAATGCTAGTCGTGTACGGAGCCATTTTCCTTTTGCTAGTTGTATCACAGCAAAGACTGGAGCAAATGGCCAAAACGTCCATCAGCAGGCTTTCCGGGACATTGCAGGACCCCCAGACTCTTTCCAAAGGCATTTACGGGTTGAAGAAACTCAACGAGATCAGGAACCTCTATGTATCCGCGCCCGAATACTACAAGCAGTACGATTTCCTGCTGGACCTGATACTGGAAAGGGAAAATATCGTCATCGAAGGATTTTCCCTTAACAAGGAGAACAGTGCTGAATTGACCCTTTTTACCAGAGACCTGGAAAGCATCTTTGAACTAATAGAAAAGCTGGAATCCGAGCAGGTAATCCACAATTTCAGTGTTCTGAACGTGGATGCCATTACCCTACAGAAAGGGAAAGTAGTCGAAACAGAGGATGGTTTCAGAATCGCACTAAAAATACAGTTCCGGAGTACTTTCCAAAATGAAGAAGGTTGATGTCAAGCTGGTCAAGTTCGTCTGGATAAGGCTTAGGCCGTTGATGATGTTGCTGTTCGTAGTAACGCTTGTTGTGGCTTTGGGAGTCATCTGGACCCTGAAGAAAAGACAGGCCGTCATGGATGAGATTAAAATATTGGCTCCGACCATCAACATTTCGGGACAGAACATAAATACGGCCGCCATCTTCAAGGTCAACGAGAACACCAGTCTCTTGACGGGGTTCCTCCCCGATAGATTCAACGTCTTCAGGACCTTAAACCTGATCGAAAGGATAGGAGACCAAACAGGGTTCAACGTTGATTCGTTCATCCTTTCTTTTCAGAACTTGGATGTGAAGGACAAGCTCCAGACAAAGCAGCTCCAGATAGCTGGATCGGGCACACCGCAAGCTTTTTTGGCCTTCCTTAAGGAGTACAAGTACATCACCGGACAGATCATCACCATAGACAATGTAAACTTGATCGGCACCAACAACCTGATCACAAACCTCAGCCTGAATATCTATGCCTATGACCCAAATATTGACCTTAATGAAAACGTCAGGAGCAATCTGGACTCCATCGACGACAAGATTTTGGAGAAGATCAGGGAAAACGTGGATGTAGGTGATAGCGAAGCGATATCCGACGATTACGAGAGCAAAGAGGACCCGTTCAAGGAGTTCTGATTATTTCCTCTTGGAGAGGAGTTGGGCCAGGGATTCCGAAAGTTTGGCGCCTTTCGATACCCAGTCGTTAAGGCGGGCCTCATCTATTTTAAGATTGTCCTTCTCAACCATCGGATCATAGAATCCGAGCTGTTCCAGGTATTTTGAATCGCGGCTCTTATTTTTATCCATGGCCACTACCCGATATTTGGGATTTTTCTTTTTGCCTATTCGGGCCAGCCTTATTTTTACTACCATAGATTGAAATAATATCACAACCTGTCCAGTTTTCCAAGGGCATTTATGGCTGCTTCCTGCTCTGCCAGCTTCTTGTTCTTGCCTTTGCCCTTTCCGATGAGCTTGTTGTTGAAATAGACGCCTATCTCGAAACTTAGGCTGTTTTCGCTGATCGTCTCCTGGATCAGTCTGTATTCTGGGGTTATCTTGTACTGGCCTTGGATGATCTCCTGCAGACGTGTTTTGGGATCGATATAAAGCTTGTTCGCGACGATGGTATCCAGTTCCTCCCGGATATATCTATTGAAGAAGGCGGTCGAACTGTCCATGCCCTGGTCTAGATAAATGGCGCCTATCATTGCCTCTAAGGCATCGGCCAGGATGTTCTGGTTGTCCCGTCCGTTATTCAATTCTTCTCCTTTCGAGAGAAAAAGGAATTTACCGAGTTCCATTTTCCGGGCACACTTGGCGAGACTTTCCGTTCTGACCAGGGCGGCTCGGATTTCTGTCAGCCGGCCCTCTCGGATGTCGTGGAAACGGCGGTAAAGGTATTCCGAAGCGATGAACTCAAGGATGGCGTCGCCGAAAAACTCCAGCCGCTGGTATGAATCCCTGTCTATAGCGTTCTCGTTGATGAAAGAAGGGTGTGTCAGGGCAGTTAAAAGCAGGGTCTTGTCCTTGAAATCTAAGCCAATGATTTTCTCAAGCTTGTCCGCCGGTTCCATGTTTTTCCTCTTCAATAATTTTACCAAGAATGCCGTTAACGAATTTGGGTGAGTTTATCCCACCGAACTCTTTGGCCAGTTCGATACACTCATCGATAATGACCTTATAGGGCTCTTTCTTTTCCATCATCATCTCGTAAACGCCGAGCTGCAGGATGGAAAGGTCTATCTTGGCCATCCTGTCGGAAGCGAATTTGACCGACATTCTGTCTATCAGGTCATTGATCTCGGACAGACGGGCATTAATGTCGGAGAGCTTCTCCCGGTCCTCAGGGAAGAGCTCGGGAGTTTGGGTGGAAGCGAACTGTTGGCTATATAGGGCTTTTAGAAGCCTGATTCTTCTTTGATGCCTAGGATCGCTATTGGTTTTCATAATCTGCCGCAGTGAGGGCACACGCGGTGGGGAAGTTTGTCGCCTCCGCAGTGCCGGCACTTAATTGTCGGGGGCAATGATTTCTTTTTGGTGGCAAACCGCTTGCCTCCACTCCGGGTAGAATGTCTTCTTTTTGGTAAGGCCATTTTTAATTAAGGATCAGACCGTCCTGGAAACTGATATTGCTTATGAATAAAGAATTATAAGTGAATTGGGGGTTTTTTTCAAGCAGTTTATGAACGGCGCCGTTCACAGACCCGATAAGCCGGCTGTCCATCAGGTGTTCCAGCCTAAGGTTTTTGAAACCGTGCTGGTCCAGACCCGTCAGGTCTCCGGGGCCGCGAAGCCTCAGGTCAATCTCGGAAAGCTTAAATCCGTCAAACACCGTTTCCATATGCCTTAGACGGGCGAGAGCTTGGCCCGAGGACGCCCTTGAGAACAGGAAACAGAACGCCTGGTCCTGGCCACGGCCTATCCTGCCCCTTAACTGGTGCAGTTGTGCCAGACCGAACCTGTCCGCATCCTCTATCAACATGATGTTGGCATTCTCGATGTCAACACCGACCTCGATGACCGAGGTAGACACAAGAATGTCTATCCGGCCTTCCTTGAACTCATGCATCAGCTTATCCTTATGGGAGGTACGGCTGTGGACAGCACCCAAACTAAGGTCCGGGAAAACCTCCTTCAGTTTTTGGAGCTCGTTCTCGACGGATTTAACGTCCTGCATCTTCTCATTGTCGGAACCCTCGATCAGGGGGCAAACGACAAACACCTGCATCCGGTCTTTCATGACGCGTTCCCTAATCCACTTATAGCCATTGTTCCTTTTCGTCTCGGGTATGATGAATGTTTTTACTTTCTTTCGGCCGGCAGGCATTTCGTCGATAATCGACAGGCTGAGATTGCCGTAGATCACGAGAGCCAGAGAGCGGGGGATGGGAGTGGCCGAAACATAAAGGGAGTGAGGATGGTTGTCATCCTCCTTGGTCAGTTCGATCAGCTTCTGGCGTTGCCTGACCCCGAACCTGTGCTGCTCGTCAATTACAATAAGGCCGATCTTTCCCAGGGGTTTCTTATGATAAAGAATCGCATGGGTAGACACGAGAATATCTGTCCCGGAATAGTCGACCTCTTCTGCCTTGGTCCGGGATGTTAGCAGGGCAATACGATATTTCTGGCCGGAAAAGATGCGCGCTAAGGTACGGTAATGCTGTTCGGCCAGTATCTCGGTAGGGACCAGAACAACGGTTTTGAAATTGTTTTTCAAAACGGCATGGACGGCTCCGGCGATGACAACCGTCTTGCCGCTCCCGACATCGCCTAAGAGCAGCCTGTTCATGGGATAACCGTGCGACATGTCGTCGTATATCTCTTTTAAAGACCTTTCCTGTGCGCCGGTCAAGCGAAAAGGAATGAGACGGGAATATGCGTCGAATGTATCTGCGGTTGTTTTTATGGAACGGGCAATCTGTCCTTGCAGGGCGCGTTTCTTTAAGTTTGTCTCCAGGGACAGATAGAAAAGTTCTTCGTGTACCAGCCTTTCTCTGGCCCTGGCCAACAGTTGCCTATTTCGAGGAAAGTGGATACTCCAGAAGGTCCGGTACGGGTCCATCAGCTTATTGCCAAGGGCTTCGGCCAGATAATCCGGCCCGAAATCCGAGAGCTGCCGCAGAACCATATGGATTTTTTGCCTGATGAATTTGGAGGAAGAGCCGGTCGTTTCAGAGTAATATGGAACTATCCTGCCGGTATGAATCTTCTCCCCCGACAAGACCTCGTACTCTGCCGGACGGAATACTGGCTTGTCCCGAAAAAGCTCGCAGGTACCGGCGATGGAATATACCTCATTTATCTTCAGATTGGTCCTGAGGTATGGCTGGTTGAACCAGACAAGGTCGATGGTGCCGGTACCGTCATTTATCCTGGCCTTCTGGATGGTCATTCTTTTGCGCGTATAGGTATTATCAAAGGATTTGATCCGGCCGCTGATGGTTACCGTTTCGCCTGGTTGGAGCGTGGCGACGGCCGAGACGAGAGAATAGTCCTCATACCGGGTGGGGTAGAGCTGCAACAAGTCCAGAACCGTGTTGATGCCCTTCTTTTGCAGTCTCAAATAGGTGGACGGCCCGATGCCAGGCACCTTCAGTAGGAGGTCGTCCAGTTTAAAGGAACCGCTCATCTTATGAAATATGGTATAAAGGATGAGAGCAAAAGCAACAGTGAGGCGATCACGATCAGGATCTTAAAAAAGTTTTTCCTAATAAGCTTTAGGGATTTTCTGAACCTGGACATATCAGTCAAATTAATAATATAATATAGGTTAGCATATGAGAAGGGATTTTGCCTTTGTACTTCAGAAGAGGAGACTGAAGAGCAAAACGAACGATATCATCAAGCTTATTCAAAAGAAGCCGCTGCATACGGCTGCGGTTTTGGCCGTCGTTTTTTTACTGTTGCCGTTCCTGTTCATCGCTGCCGTTGTCAAGGACCTGCCTACACCCGACAATATTGCCCGGAATGCCGAGTATTCCACTTCTATACTTGACCGGAACGGGAAAGTGGTGTATCAGGTATTTGAGGACAAGAATATTGTCCCGGTCGAATTGAAGGACCTGCCGGAGCACGTCGGGCAGGCCACCATAGCGGTCGAGGACAAGGACTTTTTCAAGCACAAGGGGTTCTCGTTGTTCGGTATCTTCCGGGCGGCCGTCAAAAATACCCTGTTCGGCAGGCGTGAAGGAGGATCAACCCTGACACAGCAGCTCGTTAAGAACAACCTCCTGTCCCCGGAGAAGACCATCACCCGGAAGTTCAAGGAGCTCATCCTGGCCATTGAGCTCGAGAGACGCTACTCAAAGGAACAGATCCTGGAGATGTATCTCAACATGACTCCGTATGGCGGGACTGCCTACGGTATCCAGTCTGCGGCGCAGCATTACTTCGGTAAGGATGCCAAAGACCTTACGCTGATCGAGGCGGCGGTACTCGCCGGATTTCCACAAAGTCCGAGCCTTTACTCCCCCTATATCGGGGAGAAGGGGGCGTACATTAACCGGACCGAGCAGGTTCTGAGAAGGATGAGGGAAGACAAACATATAGACAGGGAAAAGGAAAAGGAACTTGTCGAAAAGCTCCCCAAAGTCAAATTCAAAAAGAACGTCACCTCTTTTCCGGCCGCCCATTTCGTTTTTTACGTAAAGAGCCTGCTGGATGAGATGATAGACAACGACGCCCTGTTCAAGAAAGGACTGGTCATCAAGACCACCCTTGACCTGGATCTCCAAAAAGAGGCGGAAAAGATCATCCGCCAGGAGATAGAGGACAGCAAAGGGCTGAACATAACGAACGGGGCAGCGGTAGTGATGGACCCTAAGACCGGGGATATTTTGGCAATGGTCGGCTCCATCGACTTCAACAACGAAGAATTCGGAAAGTACAACGCTGCCCTGGGACTTAGGCAACCGGGATCGACCCTTAAACCGTTCACTTATGCACTGGCCCTGGAGAATGGCTTTACCCCTTCATCCGTCATCATGGACGTTCCGACGGATTTTACCTCCGGCGGAGAGGGTGGCGAATCATATACCCCCGTGAACTATGACGGCAAGTACCGGGGACCGGTCCAGCTCAGAATGGCTCTGGGAAATTCCTTAAACGTACCGGCGGTGAAGGTCCTGGCCCGGGTCGGCCTGAAACCGTTTATGCAGAAAGCCTTCGACGCCGGACTGGTCACTCTGGAGCCGACGACCAACAATATGAGAAAGTTCGGGCTATCTCTGACCCTGGGAGGCGGAGAAGTAAGGCTTTTGGACCTGGTGACAGCCTATGGCGTGCTCGCCAATGAGGGCAAGACCACCCCGTCCGCCGCCATCATGGAGGTAAGGGATTATAAGAATAAGCTTCTATACAGACATAAGAAGGAACCAAATCGCCGGATATTCTCACGCGAGTCGGTCTTTCTAGTCTCTCATATACTTAGCGACAACAATGCCCGTCTTATCAGTTTCGGGACGAACAGCTACCTCAATATTCCTGGCAAGACGGTGGCGGTCAAAACCGGAACAACCGATGACAAAAAGGACAACTGGACGGTGGGATACACGCGCGATCTGGTGGTCGGAGTCTGGGTCGGGAACAACGACGGCCGGCAAATGAACCAGGCATTGGCCTCGGGCATAAGCGGAGCGGCTCCCATCTGGAGAAGGATATTCCTGAAGGCCTTTGAACAAGGATATAAGGACGGACTGATGGCCCTACCGGACAAGGTCAGGGCATTAGAGATAGATGCGTTCTTCGGGGGAACACCTTATGACGGGATTCCCAAGAGGTCGGAATATTTCATCGAAGGAACTGAGCCGAAGGAAGCATCACCTTTCTATAAGAAGATAAAGATTTCGAAAAGTACGGGCAAAAAGGCCAATGCCCTGGAAATAGCCTCGGGCAACTATGAGGAGAAGGAGTTCTTCGTGGTGGTGGAGGAGGATCCGCTCTCGACCGACGGCAAGAACAGATGGCAGGAAGCGATCAACAAATGGGCATCGGAACAGGGGGATGAGAAATGGAAACCTCCCGGGGAGGTCTCGGATACAAACTCGGACGACATCAGCATACAGGTGATGGAACCGTCAGACAAGCAGAAAATCGACGCTAACGACATCCGTCTATTTGCCAAGGCCATCTCCGAAAGAAGCCTGAGGTCGTTCCAGGTCTTCATAAATGATGCGCTCAAAGAAAATACAGGTGACGCTGTCATAGACCGGACCATTCATCTTGATGACGGGATCTATACCGTCAAGTTCGTGGCAGTTAATGAGAAAGACAAGCGATCCGAGGTTGTTCTGAGGATCGGTGTCAGAAGGGAAGTGGGTCAGGAAAATGCAATTCCCACTGCTACAAGCACACCCTCGCCTACGCCGGTCATAACTTTATCGCTTTAAAAAAAGACCTTTATCATCTATAATTTATAGTCATGGACAAAAAGATCAATCCGCAGGTGTTCAAGAACATCACCGACGAGCTGAAGAAGGTGGATTGGCCGAGCCGTCAAGAGGCGTTGCATCTGACCTCGGTGGTTGTTATAATTTCCTTTCTGTTGGGTGCCTATATTGGTCTGTTCGACTATATTTTCGCTCAGCTGTTAAACATCATTTTAGGTTTCAGATAATGGACGAACATACGGAAAAAACACTTACAGCAAAAAACAAGCCGGATGATTCGAGGTGGTATGTCATCCATACCCAGGCCGGTTATGAGCAAAAGACAAAAACGGCGCTTGAACAGCGGATAAAGACCCTTGGCTTCGAGGAGCAGATATTCGATATCATCATCCCGATGAAGGATGTCATCACCATCAAACAGGGAAAGAAAAAGCAAATCAAGGAGAAACTTTTCCCCGGCTACATAATCGTCAATATGGTCCTGACAGACGACAGCTGGCTGGTGGTCAGGACTACGGAAGGAGTGACCGGTTTCGTCGGGGCAGGCAATAAACCTACTCCCATTTCGGATAAAGAGGTAGAGGCTATTTTAAGGTTTGCTACCCAGGAGGCGCCGAAGTTCAAGGCTAAGTTCTCCAGGGGTGAGGCTGTAAAGATAATTGACGGACCGTTCACTGATTTCCTGGGCACGATAAAATCGGTTGACGAGGACCAGGGCAAGGTCCAGGTCCTGATATCCATCTTTGGACGGGAAACACCTGTTGACTTGGACTTTCTACAAATTCAGAAGATATAAGCATGGCAAAAGAGATAAAGGCAATCGTTAAACTTAATTTACCAGGCGGACAGGCGACCGCCGCGCCCCCGGCAGGACCGGCTCTCGGGCAGCATGGCGTACCTATCATGGACTTCATCAATAAGTACAACGCTGCTACTGCTGACAAGCGGGGCCAGATAATTCCGGTCGTCATCACTATCTATGAGGATCGGAGCTTTACATTTGTCACCAAGCTGCCGCCTGTAGCCGAACTCATCAAGAAAAGGCTAAATATCAAAGCCGGGTCCGGCAGACCGAACAAGGACAAGGTCGGTAAACTGACCGAACAGCAGGTTGAGGAAATAGCCAGAGAGAAAATGAATGATCTGAACACCCTAGACATTGAGCAGGCCAAGAACGTGGTCAAAGGCACTGCCCGGAGCATGGGAGTAGAAATTGCATAAATATCATGGGAAAAACCAGAGGTAAAACACTAGGCATCTCCGACTTGGAGCAGCAGGAGAAAGAAAAGGCCAAGATGAGAGCGGCTAAAAAAAAGGAACTGAAAAAGAAAGCTGAGCCCGAAGCTGAACCTGCACCCGTGCAAAACAAACCTGCGGAAGCGAAAAAGAAAGAAAAGGCCACCCAAAAATCCGCACCCAAGAGATCCAGAGGCAAAAAATACAGCCTGGCCCTGAAAAAAGCCGCCCTTAAGAAAGTCTATAGTTTTGAGGAGGCCATTAAGCTATTGAAGGAAATCTCCTTCGAGGGGTTCAGCGCTTCGGTCGAGATACATCTCAATTTGGTAGACAAGGACGTTAAGGGTGAGGTAAGGCTTCCCCACGGAACAGGCAAAGAGCTGAGAGTGGCAGAATTCGGTCCGGAAGTTGAAACTAAAATACAGAAGAACCAGCTTGATTTCGACATCCTTCTTGCCAAGCCAGAGGATATGAAGTCCCTAGTCAAATACGCCAAGATGCTCGGCCCCAAGGGCCTGATGCCCTCTCCAAAGAAGGGAACCCTGGTTGAGGACCTGAACGCTGCCAAAAAGAAGCTCGCGGCCGGGAACATACATTACAAGAGCGAACCTAAGTTTCCTTTATTGCACCAGGTTGTCGGTAAAGTATCGTTCGGTGAGAAGGAGCTTCTGGAAAACATGACCGCCTTCCTCAAGTCGGTCGGCCGTAAGAATATAGACAGCGCTTTTGTCAAGACCACGATGAGTCCCTCCCTGAAGCTTGACATATCCGCTCTTGCATAAAGACTCCGTTCCCTCTATATTAGAATAATATATTATGGGAAAGCTCATTATTATTGAAGGCGGGGACGGGTCTGGTAAGACGGTCCAAGCCAAACTTTTGACAGAATATTTCCAGACAGAAGGGATAGGGTACAGACTGTTTGATTTTCCTAACTACGGGTCATTTTACGGCTCGTTGGTAAAAAGATTGCTGGACGGAGAGTTCGGACGGTTGAACCAACTTTCCCCGTACCTGGCCAGCCTGCCGTACTCACTGGACCGGTCCGCCTTTGTCGACGAGCTCAGGTCATATCTTACTACAAGCGGTATTGCCGTTTCCAACCGATACACGACCTCAAGCATGGCCCACTGGGGTGCAAGGCTGGATAAGGACAAGGACTTCTGGAGGTACGTGGACTGGCTGTCTGAACTTGAGTACGGACACATCGGCCTGCCCAAGGAGGACCTGGTCATATATCTTTATGTCCCATGGAGGATAGGTTACAAGCTATCGGAGCATAAATATGCGGACAGGAAAAGCCATTCCGGGCTAGACATTCAGGAACGGGACCAGCAGAACCGTGCCCGAGTGGAGGAGAGATATCTAAAACTGTGCGAGAGGTTTGACCACTGGCATAAAATAGACTGTACCGACCAAGAAGGCCTTCTTTTAACGAAGGAGACGGTTGGTGACAGGATTATCGCGCTCCTAAAATCCGAAAAAATTACTCCTTGATTTTTTTTTAGCGGCTTGATACTTTTACTGTTATGAAATTCCTCAAACGTACCGATCGGGAGATATATGAACTTATCAGACAGGAAGAAAAAAGACAGCGGCAGACCCTGATGATGATCCCGTCCGAGAACACTGCCTCAAAGGCGGTGGAGGAGGCGGTCGGCTCTTCGCTCGGCAACAAGTATGCCGAGGGTTATCCCTTCAAACGGTACTACCAGGGACAGGAGCATGTGGACAGGGTCGAGGATTTAGCCAGAGACAGGGCCAAGAGGATGTACGGAGTGGCGCATGTGAACGTACAGCCCTATTCGGGGTCACCCGCCAATCTTTCGATATACCTGGCCCTTCTTTCCCCGGGAGACACTGTTATGGGCCTGTCCCTTGCCTTTGGCGGACATCTCACCCACGGAGCTCCGGTCTCCATCACGGGCAAATTCTTCAGGTCGGTCTCGTATGAACTTAACGAAAAAGGCCTGATCGACTATTCTGAGCTGCGAAAAATGGTTCAGGAGAACAAACCCAAGCTCATCATCGCGGGTATTACCGCATATCCAAGGTTCCTGGATTGGAAAAAATTCTCCTCCATCGCCAAGGAAGCGGATGCTTACCTGATGGCGGATATCGCCCATCTATCCGGACTGGTGATAGCCGGGGTATATCCGAATCCAACTCCATACGTTGATATCATCACTACTACCACCCACAAGACGCTCAGAGGCCCGAGGGGAGCCATGGTCATGGTCACCGACAAAGGTATGAAAAAGGATCCCGATCTGGCCGCGAAGATCGACAAGGCGGTCTTCCCTGGCCTGCAGGGGGGTCCGCACATCAATACCATCGCCGGTATAGCGGTCGCCCTGAAGGAAGCGTCTTTTTCGTCCTTCAGGAAATATGCCGCCAGAGTGGTCGAGAACGCCAAGGTCCTGGCGGAGGAGTTGTCCAGATCCGGCTTTAATTTGATTTCCGGGGGCACCGACTGTCATCTCATCCTGCTTGATCTGCGTAACAAAGGCATTCTGGGTAACACAGCTGCCGAAGCACTTGAGAGGGCAGGCATAATCGTCAATAAGAACTCTGTTCCGTTCGATACGAACCCTCCATTCTACCCTTCGGGTCTGAGGCTCGGTACTCCGGGCATAACGAGCCGCGGTATGGGAAAGAGGGAGATGAAGAGAATAGCCGCTTGGATCAATGATGTAGTCGGTGATCTGGTCCTTCTCAAAAAGAGACTGGGTATCAGCGACATTGAGGAAAGAAAACTTTCAGTCAGGAATAAACTCATCGGGTCATCGGTGCGCATTAAGGAAATTAACAGGGAAATTAAAAAGCTTTGCCGACATTTTCCGATAAAAGAGCAGTATCTCTACTGAAAATCCTGTTTATCGCCAGCATATTTGTGCTAGCCCTGTTTTCTGTGAAGGATACCGATTTCGGATGGCATTACCGGTGCGGACTTGAGTTCATGCAGTCGGGGACCGTCTGCAGCCAGAATACCTTTTCCTATTTTCTTCCCGGCCATCCCTGGGCGTATTCCTCCCTTATCTATGACGTTATCCTGGCCGCCGCCTTTGACGGATGGGGTTTTGTCGGCGTATCCGCAGTCGGAGCAGCCGTGTTGGCTCTGACCATGTATGTTCTCCATCTCGCTTTCAGGACCGGCGAAAGCGCCGTAAAATATCTGGCCGTATTCATCGTCATGGCAATGTCCTGGACGGTCATCGAACTTGGTTTCCGTTCGCAGCTCATGTCCCTCCTGTTCTATTCGATACTGTTACTTATGATCAACAGGCTGAAGAAACAGGAGGTTCTTCGCAAAATGCAAAAGCTCCTCTATGCCTCATGCACTGTCGTCCTATTTATACTTTGGACAAACAGTCACCCCGGCTTTTTCGTCGGCCTACTGACTTTAGGATTTTACGCTTTTATCGAGTTACGGTATAAAAGGTTCTTCCCTTTAGTTCTATTCATAGCCGCGATGTTGTCCACCGGACTGAATAGTTTCGGGTTCAGGGTTTATGCCGAAATATGGCAGCACTTCAATTCTCCCCTTGGACGGATGATCGCAGAATGGGTCAGGCCAGACTATTGGCAGATGGCCGTTATAGTCGCCTTATCTTCTGCTCTAGCCTGGTCGCTTCTGAAGCATCGGCCCGAAGACTGGCTGTTTGCTATTATGATATTGTCCTTAACCACGTATTTGGCCTTAACAGCCCGGCGCAACCTGCCACTTTTCTACATGACCGCCGCCTACGTCCTATTTGAAATAAAGACTTTTCAGGATAAGCTGACGGGATATTTGAACAGAAGCGTTTCATTCGGAATCGTGCTGACCGGCCTTATGATCGGTCTATTGATGTTGCCCGGTAACATCAGGTTCAATTCGGATATGGGCAGCTATTGCCGAGACGGGCAGTCTGAGCTTCCTTGCTTGGCAGTGGAACGCCTCGAAAACGAAAAGGCCAATATCTATTCCCTATATGAGTGGGGAGGATACCTGATCTGGAAACTGCCGCAATCTAAGGTCTTTGTCGACGGCCGGATGCCGGCCTGGAAGGATACCGACGGCAGAAGCCCCTATGAGGTCTACCTTGACATCATACAGGCCAAGAGAGGTTGGCAAAAAACTCTTGACAGACACAATACGGACCTCTTGCTCATCAAGACGGGGACCTTTCTAGATCTGGAGCTTGCCAAAAAGACCCATCCCGAGTGGCAGCAAACGTATCGGGACGATGTGGCGGTTATTTACAGGCGGATCAGATAACGCGCCGATAGATCCTGACAACAGGGTGGTCGAAAACGGTCCAGGATTCCTCAGCCTGCTCATCCTTAAATCCGGGAAGCGAACGGAAGGTCTTAACGAGTTCGTACTGACCGCTCCGGAACAGGGTGTCATAATACTCGTTGATCCGGGGGAACTTCTTCCTCACCTCGTCGCATCCCGACCTTATTTTATTGACCGTTCCGTCCAAAGATGGCTGATAACATGAGTAGTTGGCATATACCCTCCGCGATGGGACAAAAACATAGTCTGCCTGTCGCAGATTTTCCCTGACGAAACCGGCATATTCCGGATTATTGTCCATCTCGTGGACAACGGCGCTGACATACCTGTAACGGGAAACCGCATCCAGGGGAATGTCCACGACGTTAGCGCTTTCCGACAAGATCCTGCTTCCGGCAGGGATATTCGCCTTTATCCATTCCGTCGCTTCCGCTCTCACGTCCGGTCTGAGATATATTCCAAGCATGGACAGCCCGGCAAACATCTGATAACCGACGAGCAGTGATACCGCCAACAGAAACGCGGGTGATGGCCGACGGCCGTGTCTGCGGTTAAGTTTTTTCACCAACAACACCGCAAAATAGATCATTAAGGGAATGACCGGCGTCATAAACCTGGTCCACTTGGCATACAAAAGGGAGTTTGACAAAAAAAGTACCAGGAAGGCAAATGGCAGGTATCTATCCCTGTTCTTCAGGGAAACGACCCAGCCGACCAAGGCCAGAACGGTCAAAGGAATCCCGGCTGCATAGGGAAATATGCTGACAAGCTGGAAAACTATCGGGACCGTGCCCTCAAACTGCTCTGTATAGAAGACCTTCAAGGTTCCCGTGGCTACCCGCCCCTCATAGTCCATTGACTTCAAAAAATCGGAAAAGCTTATGACATAATGGGGAGAAAAGAGAACGGCAAAAAGGACGACCGCAGCCGCTACTAGTACAAAGCGGCCCAGATACAGGTAACCCGGCCTCCTGATGGATTTGCTGACGGCGTCATACAAAGGCAATGCCAAGAACGCCAGGGCGGAAACCTTTGTCGCCACGGCCATACCTATAAATAAAGCGGTCCAGACAAGCTCCTGCCTGAAATATATGACCAGCATAAAGAACATCGTCAAAAGGCTCTCCGTTGTGCCGAAATGAGCGCTCTGGATAAGGCCCGGGGTAAAGATATACAGGATCAGGGCAAGGAGAGCCTCAGATTTGCCCATCTTCCGCCGGACCAGGAGGTATAGGACAAATCCGGTAACTATGGAGGCGACGGCAGAGATAAAGCGGAGCGAATATGCGGCGAGCAGGGGAGTTAACGACCGGAGCACAGGGACGGCAATGGAAACGGCATCTAGAAAAATCCTGGCCACGTATAGAGGCAACTGTCCATAAGCGAAGAAATGGGGGTTGTAACACTCCTTAACGACGTCGATGAAGCCTGACCCTATCCCGGACTGACAGGACAGTCTTATTACCGAGAAAGTCATATTATTCTCATCCGGATGGAAAAGATACGGAAAACCCCAGTTCAAACCCGCCAGCCGGGATAATGCTAGCGCCGTCAATAAGAAGAGCAGAGTTTTTCTCATTCAGAGTTTGAATAAGGTTAATATCCGTTCAATATCCTCCCATGTTTGATAATGGCGCAGGAAAAAATTCTTGAAGGTGCATCCTTTTATGAAGGCCGGAAGGATGTCGGCTTCCAGCGGCCGGCAGAAGAGGATAAACCTTGGTCCCTTGGAGGTCGAATAGGACAACCAGAATCCAATTTCGGCAGGCTCCGATTGATTACACATGGAAACGAGAATTTCAGCCTGTTTCGCTTTCTGTAGGCTGTTTTCAAAATATGCCTCGTCGGATACTTCCGGAGCCTTTCCGCTCATACTATCCATGTTCAGGATCTCATGCCCCCTTTCGGTCAGGAAGGACACCATCCGCCTGTATGCCTGGCTTTGCTTTCCGACCGTCCCGACGATGTAGATTTTCATGGTCTTGATTCCCGGGTTGACAATCAGTAAATTAGTAGTATGTTATAATTATAGCGATGTCGGACCAAAAACTAAATATTGTTTTTGCAGCCTTCCTGGTAGTTTTTATCACCATTTCCTATCTTGCCATCACCAACAAAAGGCTCCCTGTTTTCACCCGGGCGGCCAACACCGATGTAGATATCAACAAGTCCATGATTATCGCCAATAAGCTCGAAGCCATGGCCAACGGAACTGACTTCAGTACCCTGACCGTGTTCGTGAGGAACTCGGAAGGAATAACCCTGGAGAACAAATCGGTCACGATGAGCTCCTCCTTGGGGTACCTGGACAGACAGAATTCCGTCACCGACAAATATGGCCAGGCCATTTTTACCATTAAGTCATCCGACGCAGGTTCGGCCAACGTGACCGCCTCCATTGAAGGTACCCCCCTCAGTACTGGCCTGGTCATCAAGTTCTCCAATTCGGACTGAACAGCGAAATACAAGTTCTTCAAAAAGACATGAAAAAAAAGATCACTAAAGCCGTTATACCAGCAGCCGGTTTCGGGACCAGATTCCTGCCCCAGACCAAAGCCATGCCCAAGGAAATGCTGCCGGTAGTGGACAAGCCGGTCATCCAGTATGTCGTCGAAGAGGCCGTGGCTTCGGGCATAAACGACATCATCGTGGTGACCGGGTCGGCCAAGCGGGCCATAGAAGACCACTTCGACCTGCCAAGCCGCGAACTGGTGGAAAACCTTAAGATGGGCGGTGAAAAAAAGAAACCGCTTCTGGATGAGGTGGAAGACATAGCCAACCTGGCCAACTTCATTTACGTCAGGCAGAAAGGTCCGTACGGCAACGGTACACCCGTCCTGTCCAGCGAACCGATCGTCGGCAATGAAAACTTTGCCGTGATGTGGGGCGACGAATTCATATATGCCGAACCTCCCCGCCTAAAACAGATGGTCGACGTCTGGGAGAAGCACGGCGGGATTGTCATCTCCGGGGTCAGGATATTGGAAGAGGAGAACCTGCACCGCTACGGTATAGCCGATCTGGAGAAGGTGGAGGATAAGGTTTTCAAGATAAAAAGGATCGTCGAAAAGCCGACCCCTGCAGAAGCTCCCTCGAACCTGGCCACGCACGGCGCCTACATCCTGCCTCCCGAGATATTCGGCGCCCTGAAAAGCCTGACACCCGGCAAAGGAGGGGAAATATGGCTGGTCGACGCCATCAATAAGCTGCAGGAGCAGGGTATGCCCGTATACGCCTGCGAGATAGAGAACGGCCGGTACTACGATACAGGCAACAAGCTGGAGTATCTTAAGACCGTTGTCGAGTTCGCCCTGCACCATAAGGAGATAAACGGCGAATTCAGGAGCTTCCTGAAGAAACAGCTCGCGGAAAGTGTTGTAAAAACGGGCTGAAGGGTGTATAATATACTCTCATTATTTAAAAGTTTTTTGACACTCTATCCTGATCCTCTTTCTCCGCCGGCGGCGGGGCAATAAAGGGTAGGGGGTGCACAAAGGAGGAGACAAATGGTTGCTCAGATTGATGTAAAAGAGCTTCTGGAAAAAGGAGCATATTTCGGACACAAGATTTCCCGGACCAATCCAAAGGTCCTTCCCTACATCTATAAACCCCAGAACGGTATCTACCTTATCGATCTGTTCAAGACCAAGGCGGCCATCGAGGCAGCCATGAACGCCCTTCTTCAGGCCGGGAAGGCCGAGGAAACACTCCTGGTCGTCGGTACCAAAAGGATCATCAAGGAATTTTTGGCGGCGACGGGCAAAGAAAGAAGTATCTTTTACGTCAGCGAGAAATGGGTGGGCGGGTTTTTTACAAACTTCGACGAGATCAGGAAGAACGTCAAAAAGGTCAATCAGATGATCTCGGACCGTGACTCCGGCGCCCTGAACAGCATGATCAAGCACGAGAGGGCAAAACTGGAGAAGACTCTTAATAAACTGCACCACATCTATGAGGGTGTACTGACCATGGAGACGGTTCCCGACAACATCCTTATCATCGATGTCAAGAAGGAGAAGAACGCCCTCGCGGAATCCATAAAATATAAGGAGCAGCGGGTGCTTGAAGGGAAGAAGCCCCTGGCCATATTCGGCATCGTGGACACCAATTCGGACCCGACAGTGATTGACTATCCGATAGTCATTAACGATGACTCCAGTCCCGCTCTCGAGTACGCCGTTTCACACCTTTTGGACGCCTACAGCGAGGGATTGAAGCAGGCAGAGAAGAAGAAAGCCAAGAGTGCGGAGACAAAAGACTCTCCAGATACAAGTTCTGACAAGACCAGACAAAAAAATGGCGAACCTCGAAAAAATCAAAAAGCTCAGAAGTAAGACCGGCGCTTCCATAGCGCTTATCAATAAAGCCCTGTCGGAAAGCAACGGCAATACCGAGGAGGCGGAAAAGCTACTCCGGCAGTGGGGAATAGAGATAGCGGAGAAGAAAAAGGAGAAGTCAACGGAACAGGGTGTCGTATCAACTTATATACATCATAACCGGAAAGTGGGGGCTATGGTCGCTCTTTTATGCCAGACGGATTTTGTGGCCAGGAACGGCGACTTTGTCAAACTGGCCTATGAGGTGGCAATGCAGATCGCTTCAATGCAGCCAAAGACAGCGGACGAACTACTGAAGCAGGAATATATCAAGGATACCAGCATCACTGTCGGCGAACTTGTCAGCCAACACATTGCCAAACTAGGTGAGAACATCAGAATCGGGGAGTTCGTCAGGTTCGAGATCTAGAGCCACCGCCTTTTGATGAAGATATAGAAGGAAGTGGCCATCATCGCGATCACTAACACGATTATTATCCAGTATGCCCAGGGATTATTGTCAAAGGGCAGATCGACATTCATTCCGTAAAACGAGGTCACAATATTGGGAAGACCGAGAATGATGGTCAGAGAGGCCAATAGTTTCATGGTAATATTCAGGTTGTTGGAAATTATCGAGGCATAGGCATCCATGGTGTTCGAGAGGTTGTTGATGAACAAATAAAGTGTTTCGGCAATTTCCTTGTTCTCCATGATGATGTCTTCCAGAAGCTCCTTGTCATGTTGGTAGATCGGGATCTTCTGGTGGTTGACAAGCTTGTCCAACATGGCCCCGTTCGAGGTGATGGCCGCATGGTAATAGGCCATGGTCTTTTCGATATCCAAAAATTCGATGACCTCCTTGTTCTGCTGTGACGCCAGAAGCTTCTGTTCAAGCTTGCTGACGGAGGACTTGATTTCCTCGGTATGCAGGTCGAAGTACCGGTGGGCGTTCTTCATGATCTGCAGGAGAAATCGGACCCTCTTGGTGGTGCTGAAGGACCGGATCAAGTTCTGCTCGAAATCCTCGAGCAGGGGATTGTTCCTTAAAGATATGGTGAATATGTTCTGGCCGGTGATAATAATACCGACGGGCAGGATGAAGTATACGCCCTGGTCGTTGATGGGGGTCCTGACGACGATGAACTTTATATCGCCCTCTTCATCAATATGGGGCCGTTCGTTTGTGTCCAACGACCCATGGATGAAGTTCCCCGGCAGCTTGAATTCCTTGACCAGAAAATCTATCTCCTTCTGGCTGGGAGCGACCACGTTTATCCATGCCCCGGCCCGGGGAGCGTCTATCAGGGAAAGTTTGTCTGATTTATAGTCCTTATAATATATCTTGATCATGAATAAATTATACACGGGGGTTGTAATTGCAAGCAACAGATAATAAAATATACCTGATTCAGTCAGGCATATTTGGGGGATCGTCTAATGGTAGGACAGCGGCCTTTGGAGCCGTGAATCGGGGTTCGAATCCCTGTCCCCCAGCACATTAGTACGATATTCTGGCAAGAGGAGTGCGTCATAAGGTTTTTTGAGGCGAAAATCGAGTATTCCATTCTTCAAAATTAGGTTCTCACCCAAATCCAAGATTAAATCCCTCTTTTCTTGCGGCGTACCTTTTTCTATTGTTTCTCTGGCGGAAAAAGCGGTTTCCAAATACTTTGTACAGAGTTCTAACCATGTGTCGGCAGAGTAATCGTTATCTTCAACTTTTTCCTTGATGTCCTTTTTGTCTTTCAGAAGTTCTGCTTTCTGTTCCAAAAACTCCTCTTTGGTAAGTTCTTCATCCGCTCTCATCCGAACTAATGCTTTTAATTGGGTTTGGATATTGTTGTACTTGTTTTGTAAATATCTGGCTCGTTTTGAAAACTTCTCCATCTCTTCCTGGTGTTTGGCCTTGAACAGTTCGATACCCAGCTTCCATGTTTCCTCATCAATCTTAATTTTGGTCATTACTTCAATTAACAGCTTTTCGAGCCTTTTACCTGTTATAGCTTTTTGGGAACAGTTACCTTTGCGATGGGTACAGTGGTGATAGGTATAAACAACAGTCCTGTTTGTCCTTCTGTAATACTTTGTTTTGATAGTAGTTGTGATCTGACAGCCACAATCACCACAGGTAATCAATCCATTGTAAGTGTGTTCCCATACCTTCACTTTAGGCTTGGAACGCCTTTGTAATGCCTCTTGCACCTCATCAAATAGTTTCTTGGTGATAATTGGTTCGTATGTACCTTCGAACATCTCACCATTGTGGTAAAAATAGCCATAATAAGTTGGTCGGGTAATGATATTGTAGAGGTGACTCTTACTTACTTTTTTTCCATGTTTCGTTTTTAGTTCCAACTCTTGAGCAATTTTTACCAGTTGGGATAGTGAGTATCCACCAGTTTTTGCTAACTCGTACAGCTTTTTAATGACGATTGATTCTGTCGGGTGTGGCCTCATTTGTCTTTGACCGATATCCCCAAACCCTTCATAACCAATCGGGGCTGGTCTTGGGTATTCTCCTCGTTCACATTTGTGGTTCAGGCCTCGCCTTACATTCTGGCTCAAGTTTCGGGAATACTGATTAGCCATACCAAAGTGTATTTGTAGGATCAGGTGGTCAGAGTCCTGTGTATAGACCGCTCCTGTGGCTGTGCGGATTTCTTTGAGGATACCGTCCTGCAATAACTGTAGTATTATTCCACCTTCTTCAGGGTTTCGACAAAGCCGATCTTCTTTCCAGCATAAGAAGGCGTTGGCTTTTCCGCTTTTAATAAGTTGAATGGCCTTATCAAAATCCGGCCTGTTGTGAGGTTTGAACGCTGACCGACTTTCTGAAAATCGGTATTTAACATTAAGTTTTTCCCGAAGCTCAACCTTTTTGTTTTCTGCACCCTGATCCTTTAGTGAAAGAGCTTGGCGTTCTTTAGCTTCTGATGATTTCCTCTTATAGTCAATGTAAATAATACTATTATTCATATACATATCTTTATATTGTTACCTCTTACCAGATACTAACTACTTTAACAATATAGTCACCGTTACTATTGTTACTCTTAATAGTAACTATAATAGTTACTTTCATTATAGCTTTTATCATATTGGTATTTCATCGGGGTTAATATCTTCGATATTTGAAAAACCGCTAACTGGTTCACCGCTTTCTTCGCAGTATTTTTGAATGGTGAAGTTACTTAATTTCAAAAATAATTCCTTATTGTCCATGAAGAAAGCCTTGTTATATCCATGTCTGGTTTTAATTGCTGGGACATCATAGGATAAAAGGCTTTTAGATCCGAACTCTTTTCTCCTTATAGTACCGCCTTTAATTTTAATATCACCAATGTCTGTCTTGAAAATCCAAGTAACAAAGGCAAGGATATTGTCACTTCTGGCTTGAAGCGATAAGTCTGTTTCGAGAGCGTAGATTTTAATTCTTAATTCCATATAATATTCATCTATTAAAAAATAGTTATCGTTCTGCAAATAAACGATCTTTTAGAAAACGCATATTCATACTGTATTGCTTGACTGGTTGTCTTAATTCTCCAGAGAGGTATGCGTTTGTTATTTCTTCCGCACCCTGGCTGTCAAAAACAAACCAGTAAAAATTGAATTCCTTTTCAAGGCGGATGAGCCTGATTCCGGCAGTAAGTAAGGCTGTTGCGTGACCTAAATCTTTGGTCGAGTATTCTTCCTGATTATTTTGTTTGATTTGCATAGTCTAATCTCCATTTGAACTTGAAAAAGTGATCCATAAAATCAGCCAGGTTTTCAGCAATAGTAATAACTTCGTCATCAGAAAGGGGGCGATTGTACTTTGGCTCAAAAACAGACCTAACCTTGAATTGAAGTTCTTCTGTCAGCCATTTGGGAGAAGATAGTTTTTGCGATTTCTTATTCATCTTCATACTACGAAGATGATATAAAGGTTTATGGCACTCTATAAGTTGTTATTATTGGGTGTCGCTAAACCAACACTATGCTTTGAAGCTAATGAAGTCTGAATATGACCTGATTCCACTCCTGACTGTTTCCATATTCATGCCAGTTAATTTTGCCAACTTACGATAACCTACCTTGTCTGGATTGTTTTTATAGTTCATCCAGTACCACTTACGGAAATCTCTAATTTTGTTCCTTGTATCCGCTTCCAGTTTAGGAGAAAAAGGCGGATCAGTTAATTGTGACTCTTTTTTTGTTTCCTCTCCTTTAATCTCATCAAACGCAGCTAATACATCCTCTCTGGTGGCGTAAGGAGTCAAAATGATTTTATGTACAATATCGTTTTCATCTCCTATAAGCAGATCGGTTTCATTCCCATGGGTTAATCGTGCATAAGCGGATTTGAAATGAGATACCTTGTTAAATAAAACCGCTTGGATAATTACATCGTCATAAAGAGGAGGATAGTGATACAGTCGCCTTACATGGGCAATTTTTTCCCAGAACTGTTTTTGAAGTTGTACAAATTGTAGTTGATGTTGCTCGTTTTCTACTGACCATCGTTTCAGTTTTTCCCACTCTTTATTATCCAAGTTGGGATCACCTGCATGGATTTTCTTCATATCCTTATATTCATTGAGGTCGTATCCAGCCAGTTTTAATAAGTGCGTTTTCCAAGCATTACGATTATCAGCATCAAATGGCTTCTGGATTTTGAATGATTCCCTAATTTCAAGTATTTCATTGATAATGCTTGTTCCATCTAAAAGATAAGCTATTTGTGCAAAGACTTTATTATCCTCAATTTCAATAGGAATCGGTTCAATATACATATCAATATGCTCTAATTATACTAATTATGACCTATAACTGCTCCATGCACAAAAGAGCTCCCACCCTGTATGTTGCATGGATGATAGCCTTTAGCTCTCCTTGCATAAAATATACCAGTCACCCTGTACTTCCAAGGTGAATAGCCTCATTTCTCTGTTTTATGCTGATTATCAATTTTTCCTTTATCCAGCTTCCTTAACTCCCAAACTTCCTTCTTCCATTTGTCATCCATAACTGGTACAGAGTTATCCAGTAACGCTCCCTCGTAATAGAACTGTTCATCGACCAATCGCTCATAACTAATTCCTTGTTCTTTAGCCTGTTTTCTTAACTTTCTTTTACCTTCCTCGGTGTGGCTATCCAATTCATAATCTTCCAGTTTTAATTTTTCACCAGATTTTCTCTGGTGTTCGACAATTTCCAAACAATAATCCACCTCTCTGGACTTTTTGGCTCGGCACAAGTAGATCACAGCCATTCCAGGGTGAAGTACTTCAATCTTGTCTTTCTGATTGATCCGTTCACTGGATTGAGCCAGAGAATTGACCAGTACCGCAGCGAATGGGTCTGCGAGGCTTATGTCTTCCAGAGCTATAACTGATAATCTCCTCCACAGATACTTGATATACCCCGATTCAAACATCTCATAAGCCCAATAGACAGCCCTTTGTTCCTGTCCTCTCCTGATTGATTTCTGTAAGGCACTGACAACCTCATCCAGTCTATATCCGTTTTTGGTCATTAGCTCAAACCGCTTTCCCTGCTTGGTTTGGGTTTCATCTGTTTTGATGAGTGGTTGTTGGTCTGTTTTTGGTTGTCTTTTGTCAGTCATAGTTTTTATTTCTTGTAATGTAAATTATGGGAAATGGAAGGCTCAAATTGGTCAAAATTGACGCTCTCAAAAGTCTGGTAATATTTGGGTAAATCAGCCTTGTGTTTGATAGTGTCGTTGTAGATCTGAAGCATTTCCAGACTCTTGTGTCTGGTGTACTGGGCGACTGTTAAAAGATCACCTTTATAAGACTTGATAAGTTTGGTGGTGAAGTAATGTCTGAATCCATGTACTGTTTTATCAATCTCAAGACTTCTTAATAAGGGGTTGATGATGTTACGGATGGATCGTGTGGTTAGTCTGTGGTGCTTGCTGTTATTGCTTGTGCTGGTGAATAATGCTCCGTCTGCCACTTTCCACTTTCTAATGTAATCTTTGAGAGCTGATACTGTGACCGGGTGCAGATCAATTACTTCCTTGTCATCCCTGCCTTTACCTTGCACAAAAGCTGTTTGGGAAACTATATCAATTTCAGTCACATTCAGGCGAACTATCTCAATTTGCCGAAGTCCTTGCAGAATCAACAGTGAAAGTAACGCCTTGGCTCGACTGGTATCTTTACTGTTCTCAACTGTCTGAAAGTGAGATAGTATTTTCTGGATTTCTCCTTCTGTCAGTCCATCCTTTTTGTGTTTCCTGGACTGCTTGAAGGATTTAATGTTCTGGGTAATATCAACTGGCAAATATCCCTGCCGGTGCAGTTCCTTACAAAAGACTCTGGCAACAATCAGGTATTTGTTTTTGGTGCTTACAGAAAAGTCAGTCCTGCGGGACAGGTGTCCCTTATATTCAAGGTAGCTGTTGCGGTTAAAGCCTTTCTCCTTAATAAAATCAATAAAAAGGTTAATTCTCGCTCCGTACTCTATTCTGGTCGTATCTGACACATCCAAGTGTTCAAACAGCCTCTGTGGCCATTCCAGAGGATTAAATTGACCATGTTTATAAACAATCAGGTTATTTTCCATATCAATCTTTTTCCCACAGCAATAACTCGAATAACTGGTAACTTTTTCGAGTGTGGCGGTTGATCTTTTTGATGATCTCGGACTGGGAGAGTAGCCTTGGAGTATTTCTTGTTTTTCGTTTCCTAATAACTTTCCTTTTAATTGTCATATCCATCTAAATAATTGTTTATATGTATATCGTAAGCGTAGCAGAGAGCAGGCTCGTGTCAAATGGAAAAGTAGATCAAACCTATGAATACCTATGAAACATTACTCTTGCATTTTGGTAAAAGAACAGCTATACTCTTTACCAACTATCATCCAACTATGGATGAATTAAATTAAGATTGATATGACAGATATAGCAAAAAAAGTTCTTGAAGAAACCCCTGACCTATTAACAATCGGTGAAGTATCCAAGCTCTTCAAAATACATCAGGATACCCTTCGTAACTGGGAAAAAAGCGGTGAACTTGTACCACTTCGGGTTGGACCACGCAAAGACCGCAAATACCGCAAGGAAGATATTGAAGTCATAATCGCCAAAATGGGCAGCAAACTAACCCTGTCCCAGCTTGAACAGTTTTTATGGCGAAGTGCCGATATTCTCCGAGGCAAGATAGACAGCTCTGACTACAAAAAGTACATCTTTGGTCTGCTTTTTTATAAACGGATAAGCGATGTCTGGGATGAGGAATACCAAAAAGTATTAGAGGAGTTCAAGGACACATCCCTTGCCGAAGCCGATTACAACCACCGCTTCCAAGTTCCCAAAGAATGCAAATGGTCGGTGATTGAAAATACTTCGGAAAATATCGGCAAGAAACTCAACGAAATCTTTGACAAGCTCACCAATGTTAATAGCCCCAAACTGGATAAAATCTTTGATGATCTGGACTTTGCCAATAAAGACCGATTCCCCAATGAAACCCTGCAACGCTTAATCAACCACTTCTCCCAGTATAACTTTGGCAGTAACTACATTAGCTCTGATCTGTTGGGTGACGCTTACGAATATCTGATCAAACAGTTTGCCGCAGATGCAGGTAAAAAAGGTGGAGAGTTTTATACCCCACGAGAAGTTGAGCGTATCATCATCGGTATCCTCAAGCCTCACCAGAAGGATCATGTCTATGATCCCACAGTTGGATCAGGTGGTTTCTTGCTTGAAGCTTATAACTACCTCAAAGACAAAGTTAATGAAACCATAGCCCGAACGCTTTACCTTTACGGACAGGAAATCAACATCGGCACATTTGCCATAGCCAAAATCAATATGTTTTTACATGGCTTGGACAGTGCTGACATCCGCAGGGGTGATACTTTGGCTAATCCGCAGTTTATAACTGATTCGGGAAACTTGCAAACCTTCGACATTGTGGTCGCAAATCCGCCTTATTCCATTAAAGACTGGGAGTTTGAAGTGTATAGGAATGACAAATACGGAAGAATTGACGGATACGATCTGCCTCCCCAGAAAAACGCTGACTTTGCATTTGTTCTCCACATTATCAAATCTATGAACACAAATGGCAGAGCTGGTATTGTCCTGCCTCATGGTGTGCTTTTCAGAGGGGGTAGTGAGGGTAGAATCAGAGAGCAGATATTAAAGAATGATCTTGTTGAAGCAATTGTCGCTCTCCCTCCCAAACTCTTTTATGGGACAGGAATCCCAGCTGCTGTTTGGATATTGAATAACAACAAGCCTGAACAAAAGAAAAACAAGGTACTGTTAATTGACGCAGAGCGGGATTTTCTGGAAGGGAAAAACCAGAACACGCTCCGCAAACAGGACATAGACAAGATTATAAAGGCCTACGACCAGTATCAGGACATTGAGAAGTACGCCCGAGTTGTGGACATGGAGGAGATCAAGGAAAACGAATATAACCTCAATGTCCGGCGATACATTGACGGAAACGAGGAACAGGAAGTAATTGATGTTAAGCAAGTCTGGCAGGAATTGAAACAACTGGAAGAAGTACGAAGTTCTGTTAATCAAAAAGTTGCTTCATTCATCAAAGAATTAGGATATGACAAATAACTGGCAGCAATCAAAACTCGGCGAGCTTGTTGAAAACTTGGATAACTTACGAGTTCCTGTAACGAGATCAAAACGGATTAAAGGCACAATTCCTTATTATGGAGCTACTGGAATTGTTGATTATGTTGATGATTACATCTTTGACGAAAAGTTGCTTCTTGTTGGTGAAGATGGAGCTGACTGGTCGGCATATGCAAACACTGCCTATATCATCGAGGGTAAAAGTTGGGTCAATAATCACGCTCATGTTTTGAGAGTAACTAATGCTGACATTGATTTTCTAAAGGAATACCTAAATTATGCTGATTTGAGGCAATACACTTCAGGTACAACAAGAGGTAAATTAAACAAATCAGACTTAATGGGAATACCAGTAAACTTACCTCCACAAGATATTCAAGTTAAAGTATCAACATATTTTCGAATACTAAATAAACAAATTTCAATTACTGATGAAATTATTAAGAATAATGAAGTACTAAAACAAGGTATTATCTCTGATCTTTTTGATAAGGGGAAAAATAATCCTGCTTGGAAAATTGTAAAGCTAAATACTATTACTTCTAAAATTACAGATGGAACTCACAGAACTCCAAAATATACTGAAACAGGTGTGCCCTTCTTGAGAATTAACGATATACAAGATCCTGAAATAAACTGGGGAACGACCAAATACATTTCCCCAGAAGAACATGCGGAACTTATAAAACGCTGTCATCCAGAAAAAGGCGATATTTTGCTTTCAAAGAATGGAACAATAGGAATTACAAAAATAGTGAATTGGGATCGCGAGTTTAGCATTTTCGTCAGCCTTTGTCTTATAAAACCTGATCACAATCAAGTTTTGTCAGACTACATGGGAATTGTATTAGGATCGGATTATTTAATTAACCAAGCAACAAAAAGAAGCAAGCAAGGAACAGTCACTAATTTACATTTAGAAGAAATTAGAGATTTTGATGTCCCATTACCTGACATAAGCGAACAAGAAAAGATAGTTGCTACTGTATCTGCTGTTAATGCAAAGTTATTTAGTGAAAGGCGAACAAAAGAAAAGCTAACTGCACTAAAAAATGGACTAATGCACGATATTTTTAATAGAAAGGTAGAGGTGAATTAGACTTATGGTTATTTCTGAACAGCAATTACAAACTTGGTCAAGCGCTCCCAGTCCTACTGAAATGGAGAAGATTAAGAGGACAAGAGAAATTATTGAGGAAGCATTAAGGAGGCAATTACCTCTTGATGAAATTAAGAAAGCGTTTAATTTGTCCGAGTTCAAATATGAAGTTTATCTTCAGGGATCATACGCCAACAGCACGAATGTCAGATTTGACAGTGATGTGGATATTGTTGTTCAACTTGATAGCGTTTTCAAATCTGATACAACCGGATTAGAATCTACACAAAAAGCTCTTTATGATTCAATGCATAGTACCAGCCTTTACTTATTCAAACATTTCAAAAAAGATGTCTATGACGCATTACTGCGTGATTTTGGGCAGGGGCAGGTTCAATGGGATAAAAAGTGTTTGAATGTTATAAAAAATAGTAATCGGGTAGATGCAGATGTCGTACCTTGCCTTCAATACAGGATTTACAAAAGATTCCTTTCATATACCGACCAAAGATTTGTTGAAGGGATGCGATTCTATGATACTTCAGATGATACTGAAATAATCAACTACCCCAAAAAGCATCTTGAAAACTGCGAATCCAAGAATGTTGATACTTCTGGGAAATTCAAGGATTTGGTCAGAATATACAAAAACATGCGGAATAATCTAATTGATCATGGTCATTTAGATGAGAAAACAGCTCCTTCATACTTTATCGAAAATCTTTTATACAACTGTACCAGTCCATGCTTTGATGGAAGTTATACGGATTGCATGCTCAAATCATTACAGTTTATTCTTGACGCAATAGAGGCCGGAAGGATTACTGGTTTTATTTGTGCAAATGAACAAGATACACTTTTCAGTCCGAAAACCTGGAATCTGGATGATCTCATAAAGTTTATCAATGTCATGGCTAATTATTTCTTGGGCAAATTAACACTATGAATATAAACAGCGATAACTATAAAAAATTCACATACTTTATCTTGATCTTAATAGCAGTTAGTGTAATCATCTCTTACTTAATCTCTCAACTGTTGAAAAGTAACCAAATTGTTTTACCTTTTTACATTGATTTACCGATCTCTACTGTGGGTGTGTATTCCATCTTATTTTGGGTTTTCAACAATTATCTTTGGAAACATCCATTCTTTAGGAGAATTGGAATAATTATTGCCGATGACCTTAACGGAAAATGGCAAGGTATTGTTAAGTCGTCCTACGATAATTTCCAGAAAGATATAAAAGCAGAACTGGTAATTGAACAAACAGCAACTGACATTACATTATGTGGCACTTTCGACCAGTCAAAATCAGTAAGTGTACATGAAAACTTCAGCAGAAGTGATATTGATAACAAGGTCGCTCTTTTTTATTTTTTTAGAAACGAGCCTAAATATGATGCTGTCGAAACCATGGCGATGCATGAAGGATCAGCAAAGTTAGTACACGATGAAGAAAAAGACACCTTAACTGGCTACTATTATTCTGGTCGTGACAGGAATAATCACGGAACTATAGAAGTTAAGAGAATTAAAAAATCATAACATGAAATTCAACGAACAATATACAGTCGAAAAACACATTATTAAATACTTATCCCAGTCCCTTGGGTATGAGTACATCAAGCCGGAAGAGTTTTCTAAACTTCGCGAGTTTGAAACGGAATATTTGATTACTCCTCATCTGCTTGAGGCAATAAAACGCATAAACGATATTGGAGATGATGAAGCTTTGACTGTCCTTCGGGAAGTAAAAAAGATCGACACTAATGAGGGTTTTTTGAAACTATACCGCTATGGCGTTAATCTGAAAGACCCCCAAACTGGCAAGATGCGAGATTACCATGTCGTTGATCTGGATAAACCAGAAAACAATCGTTATGTCGTAACCAACCAGTTTTACTTTGAAGGTAATCTGGAAAACATCAGACCGGACATTATGGTCTTTGTAAATGGATTGCCTTTGGTTGATATTGAAGCCAAAAGCCCAACCGCCGGAGAATCAGTTGATTATTCCAAGGCAGTCGGACAGCTCAAGCGGTATGAGAAGAACGCCCTGAAGCTCTACTGGCCAAACTGCTTTAATGTCGCCACAGACGGACTCAAGACCTTTTATGCTGCCACTTATGCCACACCCCAATACTTCTTACAGTGGAGAGATGAGGAGCTTGAAAAAGAAACTGGTGGCCAACTGGAGATGACTCTATCGGCTTTATTGGTACACGAGAGGTTGTTGGATATTATCGGCAACTTTATAACCTTTGAACAGGAAAAAGAAGCGAAAATCAAAAAGATTGCCAGGTATCAGCAGTATAGGGCTACTAACAAAATTGTGGAGCGGGTCAAGGAAGGCGAAAAGAAACGAGGCTTAATTTGGCATACCCAAGGGTCAGGCAAGAGTTTGACCATGTTCTTTACTGCCTGGAAACTTCGCTTTGATAAGGAACTTAATAATCCTAAAGTGTTTGTTTTGGTTGACCGCATTGATTTGGATGATCAGATATACGACACCTTCGTCAACTGTGGAGGCAAAAATGTCATTCGGGTTACTTCAAGGCGTGATCTGGAGCAGAAAATCTACAACCAAGAGCGTGGTATTTTTATTTCTACCATCCAGAAGTTTACGGAACTGGGATCAAACATTGAAAATCCCAACGAAAACATTATTGTTCTGTCCGATGAAGCCCACCGAGATAATGAAGGAGTATCAGCTATAAACCTGCGGACTTCAATGCAGCAAGCTTTTTACTTTGGCTTCACTGGCACTCCGATTGATAAGGCGACCCTCAATACCCACCGAAACTTTGGTCAAGACGGAGAGCGATACCTGGATTACTACTCGATTCAACAAGCCATAGATGACGGAGCCACTTTGCCTGTTACCTACGAAGCTCGACTGTCAAAGTTTTTCATAGACGAGCAGAAAGTAGATGAGCAGTTTGACGAGATGACTACTGATCTTACCCCAGAGCAGAAGGACTTGCTGATGCGAAAGTATGGCAAAAAAGAAGCACTGGTTAAACTGGATAAACGCATGGAGGCAGTAGCCAGAGATATTGTTGAGCATTACCGCCTATATGTTGAACCAAACGGATTCAAGGCTCAAATTGTTTGTTATGACCGAGAAGCCACAGCCAAGTATAAAGCGATGATTGATCAGTTAACCTCCCCTGAATGGTCAGAGGTGGTTTATTCCCCGGGCGATCCCAATACTGACAGCGATAATCTCAAAGAATACAACACCAACAAACGAGAGCGAGAGAAAATTATTGCCCGATTCAAAGACCCCAACAGCCCGCTCAAGTTTTTACTGGTCTGCGACATGCTTTTAACTGGTTTTGATGCTCCGCTTGAGCAGGTGATGTACTTGGATAAACCCCTTCGGGATCATAACCTGCTTCAGGCAATCGCACGCACCAACCGAGTTTATCCCAACAAAGGATGCGGCAAGATCATTGATTACTATGGTATAACCAAAAATCTTTATGATGCTCTGAACTTTGACGAAAGTATTGTTGATTCGGCCATGCTCAACATCGACAAGCTCAAAGAAGAGTTTGCCAAAGTCATGGGCGAGGTTATGGATTTGTTTGTTGGCATCAACATTGAAGATCCTTCAATGGAAAACTTGAGGCGGTCACTCAAGATATTCACCGATAATGAAAGAAAACAACAATTCTTTGCCGATAAGTACAGTAGGTTAAAGCTTCTGTTTGAGATATTGTCCCCTGATCCTTTCCTGTCCCAGTATCTTCGCAAGTTTGAGTGGATCACGAGCTTTTATCTGGCTTTTGTCAAAGAGTTCAGAAGCCAAGGGGTTGACTATGAAATGCTGGCCGAATATGGCGAAAAGGTCAAACAGCTTATTCAAAACCGGATTGATTATGAAGGCATTACCCGAAACTTTAGGGAACTCAAGGTTAATGATCTTTATACAATGGAGCGGCTGGACAAGATGGATGATGAGGAGAAAGCCCGAAACTTGGAGAAAATCATCAAACAGGAAATCTCCATCAATGTTGATACAAACCCTGTATTTGTCAGATTCAGTGAGAAGCTATCGGCTATTAAAAAAGAGTTTGAGAACCAACAGATTGACCTGTCAGAAAGAATTAAGCGTTACTACGATCTTCTTAACGACATCAAAAGCAAAGGTGATGAAGCCAAAGCGTTAGGGTTGGACTTGCGTGAGTATGGGTTATTTACCATCTCCCAGGAGTTTGTCAAAGAAGCCAAACAGGAACAGTTGATTGAACTGGTGCAAGACATTACCAGACGATTGTCTGATATTTTAGATGAAGGCTGGCAAAACTCATCCAAGCGTGAGGAGTTTTTGAAAAACGCCAAAAAGACCCTGCAAGAGATTATTCTGAAAGACTACCGAGGGAAATTGACAGTATCCGACTTTTCCAAGTACCTAAACAGGCTAATTGATGTTGTCATTAAACGATTCTAATGCAAAAACAAATTAAACTGCACAATCGGGAAGTTGCCTATACCCTCAAACGCAGTAAAAGAGCCAAGAGGATGCGCTTAACTGTCTATTGCACAGGAGATTTTGTAGTAACAGTCCCAAATTCCCTCAAATCCAATACCATTGACCAGTATCTGATCCAAAAGTCACGCTGGGTATTGGAAAAGATTGACTTTTTTGAAGGACTGAAAAAGAATCAGCCTAAAGCCTATGAAGATATGGATAGTGATACTCTCAAGCAGAAAGCATTGGAGCTGGTAGAAGAAAAGGTCAAACGCTTCAACCGCAAGTTTGGATTCAAGTTCAATAAGGTGGCTATTAAAGACCAGAAAACTTGCTGGGGTAGTTGCTCAAAAAAGAAGAACCTAAACTTTAACTGGCGGATCGTCTTACTTCCTGATCATTTGGCTGATTATATTGTGATTCATGAGCTGTGCCACTTGAAGGAGTTTAGCCATTCCCGAAGATATTGGAACTTACTGGCAAGTGTATTGCCTAACTATAAGGAATTGGTCCATGAACTCAAATCCAAAGGTTTGATGCTGAATTGAATTATGAAAGTAAAAACCAACCTCACTAAAGCGTCCTTGACCGAAAAGGAAAAGTTCTTACAGGCGTTAATCAATGCCCATGAACGATTATTCAAAAGCGTGAATCAACGAATCTGGGAAAAAGTTATTCACTCGCCCTTGGGCCAGTTCGATCATTCGGGTCACCAGGCATAAACATATAGGTATATTCTGTCAGATTGACGAAATGAGGTTTATTGAGCAGAGCATCGGCTACCTGCCAAGTGTCCATATTCCTCGATAATCCATACGCTGCCAGATCAATCGATCTCTCGTCATCTACCTTAATCGCACCTTCCTTGCCAGGAGCTGTATCATTTGTGTGCTTCAGAGCGTATCGTAAAGTTTCTTCATCCCTGACAATGCCATAGTAGGCTAAATTACCGACTATACCATCCAATGTACTGTCTTTTCTCACATAAAACGAAACTCCAACATCCGCATATCTTTTCGCTTCATCAGACGGAATATGCATATCATTAACGAAGTAATCCTCAATTCTTTTAGGCGAGTCCCAATCGTTCCCTGGAGCTTTAGCGTTTTCTGCAAGTGAGTTTTGTTGACCTCTCCATATCGTAAGGGCGATAAGCAGTGAAACCATTACCAAGATTCCTATTAAAGGTAGTTTGTTGGATTTCAACAGTTTCATAGTTTAATTATAGACTTTTTTCACTCTTTCCCCAATTAAAATAATCAGGCATAAGCCATGACTTTATCCTTGTAAAGATATTCTCTATAATAAGTTCCAACATAGTCGATTAGTCCCAGCCCTAGTACTTTCGGTAGAGATAGATGTCGCCGACCTGTTTCTCAGCCCGCCAGGCAGGGAACCGCCAATGATGCGACACGACCAGGCTACCCGGGGACAGCTCACGCATCAGTTTCCGCTCCAGACGCTCCATGACCGTGTGGTATTGGAATAATGCCACCTTGTTAAATGCTGACAGATCCTTATCCCAGAAATTGATATTGTATATCTCTGCGAAATCCCAGAACCCGGACCTGTATATGTTTGCCCGGGCGATCTCGGCCAGCCGCCCGTCCTTTTCCAGTCCCACCGCATGAGCTCCTTTCTTGGCCATGGCAATCACTATACGCCCGTCACCCGCCCCAAGGTCCACGGCCATATCCGCAGCCCCGAGATCCAGAAGCCCGGTCATTATCTCAACTTCTCTATCGCCGCTCGGCTGGTACCACGCACCATCGGACAGATCCGTTAGCGTTCCCATCAGCCGAAATATATTAAAACCGTGTTAATTTTTTTTGGTAAAGCTGTTTAAGATATGTAAGAGGTTTGTGCGCCAGCTTGACAACCGCGCAAAAATGAATATACTTTCTCGTATATCAGGATTTAGTAATCCAAAAACCACAGGGAGGAGGTGAAATCGATGAAATTCTACAGCGTCCAACTAAAGGAATCCGTAGAGGTCCCCGAAGATAAGGTAAAAGTGGTGACAATGAAGAACGGCCGCAAGGCAGCCCAGGCCGAAGTAGAGAGGGGCGGTCAGACACTGAAGCTCTTCAAGATATTGGGCAAGGAAGACCTCAAGAAGCTCGGACAATAACCGTCTGGTATATGAAAAAATGCATTACTTGGATCTCTTTCAGGTAATGCATTTTTTTATCCTTCGAGTACGACCCTCAGATAGTACATTATGATCAGCCCTACCAGGAAAGAAACGAACGAGTAGAACGATCTATTAGTTCTCTGTTCTTTGTGGAGCTCCGGAATTAGATCCGAAGCGCCAACGTACAGGAAGCCCCCGGCTATGAACGGCAGAATATATCCCATAAAATTATCGAGGGTCAGGAAATAGCCGGCCAGCGCTCCGGCCACTGCCGCCAACGCGGTCAGGAAGTTAAAGAAGAGGGCTTTCCGTTTACTGAACCCACCATAGACCATCACCCCCACGTCGGAAATCTCCTGTGGGATCTCATGCATGATGACCGCCACGGTTGTCGCGACTCCCAGCCTGATGTCGGTCGCAAAGCTCACCGCGATGAACACACCGTCCAGAAAGTTATGGACCGTATCCCCGATCAAGGTCATGTAAGTAAAGGTATGTACATGGTCTTTTCTGGTCTGTTGATGGCAATGATGCCAATGCAGGAGCCGTTCCACGGCAAAGAAGGCTGAGAAGCCTACCAAAACGTATAGGAAGGTGCGATCATGGTTGTATTCCTCGACCGCTTCGGGAATAAGATGGATGAATGCGCCTCCGATCATGGTCCCGGCCGCCAGGCCTATAAGGAGGATCAGAAACCTGTTCAGTCTTTTGGCATTCAGCAAAAAGGTCAGTGCTCCCGCAAAAGACACCAGACTGACGGCAAAAGTGGCCAAAAAACTATAGAGAAGTACGGACATTTATTAATTTTACCAGAACAGTTTACAAACTTCTTACGTCAATCTAATCAGGTGTTGAATTGTCTGCTTTATTTTAACCTGGAAAGGAGATGATTACAATCGCTGAAGTAACATTGGGAGTATTCGACAGTAGGGAAAATGCGAACCGAGCGATCGACGAGCTTGATAATAAAGGATTCGACGTCAAGCAAATATCCGTCATTACCCGTGATTGGGAGGGCAGGGAAGCACCCCGAAGAGGAGCGGAGGAGGTGGCAGCCGGAACTGCGGAAGGAGTGGCCGTTGGTGGCACTCTGGGTGCTCTGGCAGGGCTTCTAATAGGCATCGGAGTGATAACGGTGCCGGGAATAGGCGCTCTTCTTATCGGAGGGCCGGTGGCGGCTGCCCTTGGATTGACAGGAGCGGCGGCGACGACGGTTTCCGGAGCGGTCACCGGAGCTCTGGCTGGGGGACTGGTCGGAGCTTTGACAAACATGGGTGTGCCCGAGGAAACGGCCCGCGACTATGAGAGAAGGATCAGGGAAGGTGGCGTGCTGGTGGCCGTACCGTCTAACGGAAAAAGAGCGGAAAACATCCTCCGGGATTACGGTGCCGACCAGATCAGAAAGGTCAATATGCCCGATTAGCCTGTCTCCTTTGGCAGACTGAAATAAAAGGTCGAGCCTTTATGGGGTTTGGTTTTGACCCAGATAAGGCCGCCATGTTTCCTGATGATCTGCTTGCAGATAAAAAGGCCAAGTCCAGAACCGCTGATCCGACTTTCGGCGGATCGAGTGGAACGGAAGAACCTGGAGAACAGCCTGGGGATATCGGACTTGTTTATACCTATCCCCATGTCCTTGACGGAGACCGTCAGTGCCCTGTCCTCATCGTCCAATCCGACAATGATATCGCCTCCTTTGGGCGAGTATTTGATGGCGTTGCTGATCAGGTTGATCAATACCTGGCCAATCCTGTCCTCATCGGCGTAGACCTCGTGTCTCTTTCTCACCCCGAACCTGATGTGGTGCCTGGGGCTGTTCTTTTGCATCTCAGTGGCGATGCGTCTGATGAGTTTCGTAATATCAAATGTGTGCTTCCTTAATTCCAGCTTCCCCTGTTCGATTTTTGAAACATCCAGCAGATCGTTGATGAGCAGGCTTATCTTGTCAACCTGGAGTGATATGTTTTGGGCGAACTGATGGAGTTTTGGGTCCTTGTCTTTCCCAAGGTATTTTTCCAGAAGCTGAGCATAGCCCTTGATGGTGGTGATGGGGTTCTTCAACTCATGGCTGGCAATACTGATGAATCTGTCTTTTCTTTCCTTAAGCCTTTCCAAAAGCTCTGTTTGCCTCTCCAATCTTTCTCCGGTCCTGACAAGGTCCGTCACATCGAGCCTGACCACGACCGCGCCGAGGACATGTCCGGCAGCGTCCTTGTCGGCTATACAGGACATCAGGTAGTGAAGCGGCCCATCTGTGGGACGGAAGGGCCAGGTCACCTGCACCGGCAGACTGTGCACCGATCTGCCCGTCCCGATCACCTTTTCTACGGTCCGCCACAGTTCCGGCCTTTCCGGTACCACCTGGTGCAGATGCCGGCCAATGACCCTTTCGCGGGTGAGCCCCATGGACCTGGCCCCCTCCTGGTTGCACTCCTTGTATATTAGGTCCCTGCCGACATAGGTGATGGAAACCGGGGCTTCGTTCAGGATGCGTGATATGAGGTCAACGGCTAGCGTATTACGGTCTGTAGAACGCACAATACCCCGACCTGATCCGGGATTAGCCTCAAGCATGTACGCTCCTTTCGACTATATAAACTGTTATTAATTTAGCAAACTAAATGTGGATTCGTCAACGGATGTTCTAACGTCATTCTTACCCGGCTTTTATGCCGCCTTGATTGGAAGGCCATAACATAGCCCTGAATGCTACATTATAATGAAGGGGGATGAGGTCGATGGACGTTCTGGATGATGATAATATGCCCAAGACCGAGCTGGACATGGACGATGAAGATGAGGATATGGAAGAGGAAACCGAGGACGACGAGGAAGAGACGGTCACTTCCTGATGGCCAGGCAGGCCAGAAAGGTAGTCAGGGGAACGGAAACGACCAGACTGATGCTCCCGATGAGCGTCCTGACTATTTCCGTAGCGACGATCTCGCTGTTGATGGCCAGGCCAAAACTGAGGGTGGTGTTGCTGAAGATCAGAAATAGCGGTAAGGCTGCTCCGGCATAGACGAGGATCAGCGTGTTGACAATGGAGGCAATGTGGTCGTTACCGACGGACATCGTCTCCTGGTAGAGCTTGGTAAAGCTATATTTCGGGTTGGCCTGGTACAGCCTCTCGACGATGGCCGCCTGCGAAATGGTGATATCGTCAAGTACGCCGAGGGAACCGATGATTATCCCCGCCAAAAGAAGGTTCCTCAGGTCAATGCTTTGTCCTCCCATCAGTTGAAGAAAAGCAGCCTGCTCATCGGCATATCCAGTCAGCTTTACAAAGTATATGGCCAAAGTCGCCATCACTATCGCCAGGCCGATGGTGATGACGGTCCCGACCAGAGCGACGGAAGTTTTACGGCTAAAACCGTGGGACAGGAAAAAGGTTAGCGGGGCTATCCCGAGGGTGGCTATCATTGATGCCAGGGCCGGGTTATCGCCGGCCAATATTCGAGGTATTAGATAGAAGATGATTATCAAAAACGACAACACCATAGACGCGAACGACAACAGCCCCTGTCTGCGGCTGACCACGAAAACCAGGACCAAGAAGAGAAGGAACAGAACCGCTAACGGTTTCTTTCTTTCAAAATCCGTAATAATGACCTGTAACTCACCATCCGGGCCTTCCGACATGGTCACGATGACAACGTCACCCCGCTGATGCTGGATGCCTTTTCGGACATCTGGAATGACGTTCAACGTTTCCACCTGCTTACCCTTGTTCCGGCCTGACAGGATCTCTATTTTCAGACTTTGCCTGACCATCTCCACCTGCCCCTGGGGGACTCTTTCACTCTGGATCTTGATTATCCGTGCTTCCGCGTACTCCTGGCCCGAGGAGTCCCTTTCCTGCGATGAGACCGTTCCGGCGCTCCCTGACAACAACAATACCCAGATTGAAATGAAAGCGATGATTCTTTTCATCTCCCATATTATAATCGTTTATAATTCAATTATGCAAAAACCTAAAACCTTGGACGAGGCGTTCGAGAACGTCAATCGCGAGCTACTGGCGATGTTCCTGAAAAAGCATAAGGATTACGGCAAAGGGAACATCCTGGATACCGGGGAGTTGGGGATTGTTTTTAGGGTCAGCGATAAACTGAACAGGCTTAAGCATCTCCTGATAAACAGGCAACACCCCACCAACGAATCGCTGGAAGAGACCTGGATAGATATCGCCGTTTACGCGGTCATTGCCGTGCTGTTAAGAAGAAGCCACTTCAAGAAACTTGAGGTCAAAGAGAAGTGACCGTCAGTAATTATTCAGGATCGATACTACCTCCGCGTCGCTAGTCGGGCTGAAGTCCTGGTAATAGTGACCAATGGCCTGTATATTTTCCGGGGAGTGCAGGCAGATCATCTCATCCACCTCCATCCGCATTTTCCTGGCCGTCTCGGCGGCACAGACGGGAACGGCCATGACAGTCCTTTTGGGAACGGCTTTCCGGACCGCCTGCACCGCCGCCCTTGCTGAAACTCCGGTGGCCAGACCATCGTCCACCAGGATGGCCGTTTTTCCCTTTAAGTCCGGCAACGCCTTTCCGCCCCGGTAAAGCTCTGTTCTTCTCTTCAGCTCTTGTAACTCTCCTTCCGCCGTCTCCTTCAGGTCGATCTTTCTGGTCCCGGTCAATATCAACATTTCTTTATCAAGCAGGAACACGCCCGCTTCTGAAATAGCGCCCACTCCAAGCTCCGGGTTCCTGGGCATACCTATCTTTCTGACCACCAGAACCGACAACGGCAGCCCAAGTGCCCTGGCAACTTCAGCGGCTACCGGCACCCCTCCCCTCGGCAGCCCAAGGACCACGCCATCTACACCTTTGAATTTGACTAGCTTACTGCCAAGTTTCCGGCCGGCATCACGGCGGTCCCGATAGATCATATCTCCAATGATACCGATTATTACAGTTGCCCGTCACTCTTTTTTTCTGTATGATGATTTTTTCACCATTATCAGTTCAGTTTATAAACACATGGATGACAATGCTCAGAAGGCAACCGGCGCGGCCGAGGATTTTTTGAACCTTGATTCCCTTATCAAGCGCTACCTGTCGGACATCGACACCCTGAAAAAGCAGATCAGGGAAAAAAGGGACATCTTCCAGGGCGGATTCGAGAACGATGCCGATTATCACGAAGCCGAGGAGAAAGTACGCGAGGTGAGTACGAAAAAGAAAGAAGCCAAGGAGAGGATCATGAAGTTACCCGCCACCGTCGCAGTTCAGGATGAGCTAAAGGACCTCAGAGACCGTCTGAAGCATGCCCAAGGCATGTTGTCGGGCTATCTCCAGAAATTTGTCAGGGAAACCGGTGCCACCACCATCGAAGACCTGAACGGGAACGTACTACAGATAGTCCCAAACTTCAAACTGGTGAAAAAACAGGAATAGGATATAATATTTCTGTGTATGGCTAACGACAAGTATACGGCAGTGTGGGTTTCCCACACCTCCATTTCCGATTACCGGGAATGCCCCCGGGCATACTACCTGAAGAATGTTTACCGACATCCGGCCACAGGCAACAAAATTCAGATAATCAGTCCGCCCCTGGCCCTCGGGCAAGCCGTGCATGAGGTGGTCGAAGCCCTGTCTGTTTTACCGACAACCGAACGGTTCAGGGAACCCCTCTCCCTGAAGTTCGATACCTCCTGGAAAAAGATCACCGGCAAGAGGGGGGGATTCAAAGACAAGGATACCGAGGCCAGATACCGGAGCAGGGGAGAGGATATGCTGAAGCGCATATCCGATAATCCCGGGCCCTTGAAGAATCTGGCGGTCAAGATCAAACAGGAACTGCCCTATTTCTGGCTATCGGACGAGGAGAACATCATTCTCTGCGGCCGCATCGACTGGCTGGAATACCTTCCCCAGGACGACAGTGTTCACATCATAGATTTTAAGACCAGCCGCAATGAGGAGCGACCGGGCTCGCTGCAGCTACCGATATATTTTCTGCTGGCCAAAAACTGCCAGAACAGGCCTGTCAAGAAAATAAGCTATTGGTATCTGGAGAGGGATAACGGTCTGACCGAAGAGCCTCTGCCCGACTACGACCTGGCCAAGGCCGAGGTGCTTGAGATCGCGAAGAAGATCAAACTGGCCAGAAAACTGGACCTTTTCAAGTGCTCCCACGGAAACGGATGCCGGGCCTGTTTGCCCTTGGAGGCGGTGCTAAAAGGGGAGGCTGAACACGTCGGGACCAACAGTTTCGGCCAGGATGTTTATATATTGAAGAAGCCCTCTCGCAGTCATGAAGACAGTATCATTCTTTAAACTGACCGGAGTGTTTTTTTTCGGTCTGATGTTACTTGCCCTCGGTGTCTACGAAGTCAGGGCGGCCTGGTATGTGGACAGGAACGGGAACCTTCGTGTTTACGGTAGCCGGGAGGTTCTGGGCTGGAGGTATAGGCCAACCAATACCCCCACGCCTCTACCGGCAACACCTACTTCGACCCAGCAGGAAGGGCCTTCACTCTATAACAACCAGACCGCACTTCCTGATGAAACAACATCAGAGACTGATGGCGGGTTTATGAATGCCCTTTTCGGCCTGTTCGCCCCCAACACTCCTACTCCCACCGCCCAGCCAACCCAAACTCCGACTCCGACCAAAACTCCCACTCCGACTCCGACTCCGACCAACCATATCGCTCCAACAAAAGTGGCAACTTATTACGTTTCTTCCAGTCCTGAACCGACAAAGACTCCGGATGTGCCGCCCGGTCCTGATGTCAGCCTCCCTCCGAATCCGGAAAACCTGGTCAGTTTCACGAGCGTGGACGGACAAATATCCCTGACCAGATTCGATGCCGCCGGCAACAAGATAGATCTCGGACGGCAAAGCTCTTTCGTTATCGAACAACCTAAAACCGAGAAGCCCCCCGTAATAGAGGACCTCTCCGACGAAAGAAACACTTCCGGCACCTCCAGTCGAGCCGCTATGGAAAGGCAGCTTATCAGACTGAGAATGAAGGCCTTAAGAGAAGCGGACCCATATGAATTGCCTGACCGCGAAACTATAGTCATTCTGCCCTCTGCCAACGGCTATAGCCTGCTGACCAAGGACGGAGTAGGTGCCATCACCCGGGAACAGCTTTTTGTGGACCTGAGCAACAACAGTGTCCTTGTCGGCACCTCATCAGGTTTGAAGCCTCTACGTTTTATGCCCGCCACCGCCCTGGATAAGTTAACGGAGATCGGGGTACTGGACAGGTCACTGGCCAATCCGGTCATGTCCCTGTCCCTTGAGGATAGCCTGCCCGTCTACGTGGTCCGTGGGACGAAGCAAAAGATGGCTTTGGGGATTTTTCAGGTCAACATCGATAAACATATCACCGTTTCGGCCGAGAACGGCCGGGTTTTCGGCGAAGAACAGTCTTTGCCCGATCTGCTTTTGGAGCTCATCTCCAGATGATCAGGTTGTCATCTGTAACAGAATAGACCGCCGATTCTCCTGAACTCATTCAGATGGAAATGCGGGGTCTTAAAGAACGAGGCACTGCCACCGTCCAGGTTGATGGCCGACAAAACATTCAGGCCTTCTGAGGTAGTCACCAGGCCGAGAACGGCCGGCAGATCTTTGAGCAGAGGACCGTCAAACCTTGACTCCGGATCGTAGATAATAGCAAACCATAACGCCTGCCTGTCATGAAAGGCTATCACTCTCCTGGCATGCTTGTCATCCTTTATGCTCAGGTGCACTATCTGTCCGTCCTCCCATAGGAGCGGTCCGGTCTGCAGGATAGTCTGGAAGGAAAGGTTGGGCAGATCCCTGGTTATCCCGGTCGATCCCGCCTTGTCTATCCAGATATAGGCGTTCAGGAACTGGCTCTGGATATGGGGATAAACCGTTTCTCCCCCGCTCATCCACAGACCGAGAGGCCTGTCAGCGGTATCGTAGTACCCGGCATTGGTCGCGTATATGCAGCCATACTCCCTGACCAATGCTACCCCCTCCGTATCTGAAGGATTGACGATAAGTTCCAGTCCCGAAGGTTCGGCTACCCTGAATAACGAGTATGCGTATTGCCGGCCGGCGTAGCTGACTGTCTTTAGCTCGACGGGCGACCCCGTTGTCTTTGCCGGGACCGCCGGACCGGGAGCAGTCCGCAGAGCACTCCACCACCTGAACACCAGAAAGGCAACTGCTGTGATGATAACGACTCTGGCGACCATACCCTCTATTATGTCATAATGCCCGCCTGGTTTTCTTTTACCTAGCTCTTACATGTTTCTGGCATATGTTTCACAGCCATCCCCGACAATTGGGTAAATTTATAAAAATATTTCTTAGACTAATGCTCGCGGGGGGTTGCGAAGGCTAGACAGGGAAATATGGATTACCGCGGTGTCGTTTTAAATTGGCTGTATGATACTTATAGAATGGAACTGGAAATTGCCAAGATCCTGGAAGGCCACATCCGCGACGCCGCCCGCTTTCCCGAGCTTCAGAAACAGGTCCGCGCCCACCGGGAAGTGACCCTGAAACAATCGGAAAGACTGAAGAAGCTTATCCGTAGCCTCGGCGGCAGGGAAGCCGAACTCAAGTCGGACGCCGCCAAACGGATCGCCAAACTGAAGGAGTCGGCCGGAGTGAACAGCGGCTACAGGCTTGTGACCAATACCATCTTCCAGTATGCCCTGGAAAACCTGGAGGTGGCACAGTACCGGGCGCTCCTCGATATGGGCCGTCTATTGAACCTGAAAACCATCATCCGCCTGGCGGAAAAGAATCTTAACGAAGAGGAGTATATGGCAAGCTATCTGAGGAACCAGATGCTGATCCTGATGAAGGAGTACCTGACTGAGTTTGAAAAGAAGAGTTAGGCTGTCCTGAATCGTTTTTTCGGATCTTGGCCAAGAGCGCTACCACGGCCAACAAGAGAAAAACCACCGATACGGCAAGCCCGATGTAACTAAGGGTCAGTTGGTCCTGCTGCCGTTTGATGACCGCCATGAGGTTCTCGTTATTGTTCTGGCAGACATATTCCTCGCAAGTTACCACGCCAGGTTTCGGTCCGAGATCGTAGTTGAGTTCGCCGACGATGGCCAAGGTTTTACTCATGTCCTAACTATGATGATAGCACTTTTCCATCCCTTTGTGGTAATATGCTTTCTATGGCAAAGGAGAGGGTGCTCTCACTGGACCCCGGCATAGGCAGGACAGGCTATGCGGTGCTCGAAAAGGACGACCGGTCCATCAAACCCCTCACATACGGCTGCATACAGACGAAAAGCACTGAGAGCACCGAACACCGGCTACAGCAGATCCATCTTGAGCTGACCCGGATCATTACCAAATACCGGCCCGAGGTGATGGTCATGGAAAAGATATTCTTCAACACGAACCAGAAGACGGCCATCGTGGTCGGTCAGGCGCAGGGAGTGATGCTTTTATGTGCCGCGGAGAACAACCTCAGAATGGAACAGGTCACTCCGCTAGAGATAAAGATGTCACTGACAGGCTACGGAGCGGCCGGTAAACCTCAGGTGCAGCAAATGGTCATGACGCTCCTGTCCCTCAAGGAAACGCCCAAACCCGATGATACGGCGGACGCTCTGGCCTGCGGCCTAACCTACCTTTCTATCAATAAAATGCTAAAATGAGGGGAGACATACACCTATGATAGGCAAACTCACCGGTGTCGCTGACGAGATCGAGGCCAATTACATACTGTTAAAAACAGACGGAGGTGTTTTCTATAAGATCTTTCTGCCTGCCATTGTCATCCGCCGTCTCAAGCCCTCCGAGACTTTGACCCTGTACATCCACATGCACGTCAGGGAGAATGAGATCAGCCTTTACGGATTCGAGACTAAAGACCAGCTCACCATTTTCAACATACTGATCGACATTCCCAATATCGGCCCCAAGTCGGCCATGAACATCCTGGGCTTCAACCCCGTTGAGAAACTTGTCGAGGCGGTCAAGGCACAGGACGGCCTATACTTCTCCCAAATCCCGGGGGTAGGAAAAAAGACCGCCCAGAAGATACTTCTTGACCTTTCCAGCAAGTTCGAGGTGGAGTTCATCCTCCCCAAGAAGTCGTTCACCGAGGATGACCGGGCCCTCCTGGAGGCGCTTGTCAGCCTGGGATTCAGCCGACACGAGGCCAACAAGGCCATGGAACGGATACCCCGAGAAGGCAAGCTCGAGGAGCGCATCACGTTCGCACTTAAAAATCTGAACAAAAATGGATAGTGAGCAGAATATTGACCAGCGGCTCAGGCCGAAAAGCCTGTCGGAATACATCGGCCAGAAGAAGGCCAAAAAAAGCCTGGAGCTTTTCATTCAGGCGGCCAATAAAAGGGGTGACAGCGCCGAGCACCTCCTCTTTTACGGACCGCCGGGCATAGGCAAGACGACCCTGGCCCATATCCTGGCAAACGAGCTTGCAGGGGAAATAAAGATCACCTCCGGACCGGCTATCGAAAGGGCGGGGGACCTGGCGGCCATATTGACGAATCTGAAGGACAGGGACATTCTCTTCATCGACGAGATTCACCGGCTGCCAAGAACGGTGGAGGAGGCTCTTTACCCGGTCCTTGAAGAATACCACCTGGACATCATCCTCGGAAAAGGTCCAGCGGCCAGGAATGTCAGACTGCCCGTCCCCAAGATCACCATCATCGGCGCCACCACCCGGATCGCCCTCCTCTCTTCGCCCCTACGGGACAGGTTCGGCCTTATCCTCAGATTGGACTATTACAACGAGGATGAGGTGAAGGAGATCATCCTGCGAAACAGCGCCATCATGGGACTGCCCATTGATGAGACGGCCGCCCTGGAGATAGCTAGACGTGCCCGGCGCACACCCCGGATCGCCAACCGGATCCTGAAGAGGGCCCGTGATCTTTTTCAGATCAACGGGTACAAACGAATAAATCTTGGCCTGGTGAAAGAGCTTTTCCGCATCCTGGAACTTGATACCCATGGCCTGTTCTCGCAGGACAGGCTGTATCTAAGGACCTTGATCGAGAAGTTCGAGGGAGGGCCGGTAGGGGTGGAAACCTTGGCCACCGCCCTGTCCGAGGACAAGCAGACCCTGGAGGAGTTCGTGGAGCCCTTCATCCTGCAGCTTGGCTTCATCAAGCGGACCCCCAAAGGCAGGGTGGCCACGGCCAAAGCCTATTCTCATTTTAACCTCGCCTTCAAAGAAGCCGGCCAGGAAAAGCTTATCTAGACTGGTCGGGGAAGCCGGACTTGAACCGGCGACCTCACGCTCCCAAAGCGTGCGCTCTGGCCATCTGAGCTATTCCCCGAATTGGTGCCGGGAGAGGGACTCGAACCCTCACGCCCTTTCGGACACAAGATTTTAAGTCTTGCTTGTCTGCCAATTCCAACATCCCGGCATCTTTATAGGATACTGGTATAATTATAACAAACATGAACCTCTCATACAGGCTCAGGCCAACGAACCTGGATGAATTCATCGGCCAGGAACACCTGGTCGGGAAAGGGAAAATAATCCCCAAGATGATCGAAAGCGGCCATCTGTTTTCCATCATCTTCTGGGGACCTCCGGGAACGGGAAAGACCACCCTCGCCAAGATCATCGCCCGGGCGGTCAACGCGGACTTTCATGAGCTTTCGGGCGTCGAAAGCGGCAAGAAGGATCTGCACCGGATCGTGGACATAGCCAAACAGAACGTGCTCCTGAAACAGAAAACGGTCCTTTTTATCGATGAGATCCATCGTTGGAGCAAAGCCCAACAGGACGCGCTCCTTCCCCATGTGGAAAGCAACCTCCTGATCCTGATAGGCGCTACCACCGAGAACCCGTCTTTCGAGGTTATCGGGCCCCTTCTGTCCCGCTGTAAGATATTTGTTTTACAACCCCTGTCCATGGAAGAACTGGACCGGATCGTGGATACCGCCCTTAAAGACAAGGCGAGGGGACTTGGCAACTATGGGAAAAAACTGGATAAGGAGGCCAGGGAGCTTTTGCTCAGGTTGTCGGGCGGGGACGCCCGTATCCTCCTCAACGCCCTGGAGATTGCCGCTACCAATTACGGTGAAAAGACCATTAATGCCAAAGTGGTTGAAGACGTTTTTCAAACCAAAACCGCCGGTCTCTACGACAAGAAGGCGGACGAGCACTACAACACCATCTCCGCCTTCATCAAATCCCTGAGGGGTTCCGATGCGGACGCAGCGGTCTACTACCTGGTCCGGATGCTGGAGAACGGCGAGGACCCGCGTTTTGTAGCCAGGCGGATGATCATCTTCGCGTCCGAGGATATCGGCCTGGCGGACAGGGGAGCGCTTATCCAGGCCAATGCCGCCTACGAGGCAGTGCACAAGATAGGCCCGCCCGAGGCCAAACTTATCCTGACGCATATCACCATTTATCTTGCCAAGGCCAAGAAGTCACGACTCGTACCAAATTCTTTAATGAGAGCGCAGGAAGTAGTCTTTGCTTATCCGAACGAACCCATCCCTTTGCATCTCAGGAACGCTCCCACTAAACTGATGAAGAATCTGGGGTATGCCAAGGACTACCGCTGGTCGGAAAAATATGTGGGACCGACTCAAGGGAAGGCCTTCCTGCCCGAAAAGCTGCAGAACAAGAGGATAGTCACCGAAGAATGATCAGAGCCGACTCGGGGATTTGAACCCCGGACCCATCGCTTACAAAGCGATTGCTCTACCACTGAGCTAAGTCGGCGGTCATAATTATTTTATCAAGGCGAGAGGGGAAAAACCAATCCTTATCCTATCCTATAATAATTATTATTTAGAGTGTTTTAAGGCTCTAAATCAGGCAATATTGTATTGAATACAAGACCGCAATCTGCTATAATGGTCATCTATGTCATATGACGCCAAATCCGTAGTGGTGCTTGAGGGTCTGGAGCCCGTAAGAAAGAGGCCGGCCATGTACATCGGCACCACCTCCCTGGACGGCGTGCATCATTGTCTGAACGAGATAATCGACAACTCCATCGACGAAGCCCTCGGAGGGTTCGCCACCCGCATCACCATCAGGATCCACACCAACGGCTATTTCACCGTCATCGACAACGGCCGCGGCATACCGGTCGACATCATGCCCCAGTACGGCAAAAGCGCCCTGGAGATAATCCTCACCAAGCTCCATGCCGGGGCCAAATTCGACAACAAGGCCTATAAGGTTTCGGGTGGTCTGCACGGGGTGGGGTCGAGCGTGGTCAACGCCCTGTCAGACCATATGATAGTGGAGGTGAAAAGAGGCGGAAAAATATATCGCCAGGAGTACAAAAGAGGGGTCCCCTCGACAGAGGTCTACCTGGCAGAAGCGTCGGAACTGGGCATCACCTCAAAGACAGGCACCGCCGTTTCATTCCATCCGGACAATGAGATATTCAGGGAAGGGACTGACCTGGACATCAAGAAGGTCCTTCGTCAGGTCAAGGAGCGTGCCTACCTTACCCCGGGGGTGACCTTCCACGTTTATGACGATCGGACAGGCCTGAAAAGAGGCTATTTCTTTGAGGGAGGCATCTCCTCTCTCGTTGAGGACCTCAACACCAATAAGAACGCCCTCCACCCGATCATCTATTTCAAGGATAACCGGGGCGACGTGGAGGTCGAGATAGCCATCCAGTACCAGGACTCCATCAAGGAGAACCTGCTCTCTTTCGTCAACGTCATCAACACCAAGGAGGGTGGCACGCATGTGACCGGTTTCCGGACTGCCCTAACCAAAGTCATCAATGACTACGGTAACGGGGAGAACCTGCTGAAGAAAGGAAACATCTCGGGCGACGACACCCAGGACGGGCTGACCGCTGTCATCTATATCAAGATGCCTTCCTCCAACCTTCAGTTTGAGGGGCAGACCAAGACCAAGCTCGGCAATGCCGAGGTGCAATCCATCGTCATGTCCATCACTAAAGAACATCTGTCCCGTCATTTTGAGGAGAATCCCCAGAGCGCACAGGGCATCATGCAGAAGATCCTCGTCACCCAGCAGGCCAGGCTCGCCGCCAAGGCCGCCCGGGACTCTGTCATCAGAAAAAGCGCCCTGGAGGGAGCCACTTTACCGGGAAAACTGGCCGATTGCCGGGAAAAGGACCCCCATCGCTCCGAACTTTTCCTGGTAGAGGGAGACTCCGCCGGCGGCTCGGCCAAGCAGGGCCGGGACCGTCATTTCCAGGCCATCCTTCCCTTAAGGGGCAAGATACTCAACTCCGAAAAGTCATACCTCGACCGGATCATGACCTTCAAGGAGCTCCGGGACCTGGTGGTCGCTCTGGGAACCGGAATTTCGGACCTTTTTGACTATAACAAGCTCCGCTACCACAAGATCATCATCATGACGGATGCCGACGTGGACGGGGAGCATATCATGACGTTGATTCTGACATTTTTTTTCAGGCATCTTCCGGACATAGTTGAAAAGGGACATATGTATGTTGCCCAGCCTCCCCTGTATAAGGTCTATTCCGGCAAAAAAATGTTCTACGCCTATAACGACCAGGAAAGGGAGGCCATCATCAAGGAGCATTTCAACGGCAATTTCTCTACACAGAGATATAAGGGATTGGGTGAGATGAACCCCGATCAGCTCTGGGAAACAACCATGAACCCCGAGAACAGGGTCCTGAAACAGGTGACCATCGAGGACGCGGAGGAGGCCGACCGGGTTTTCAGCATGCTGATGGGTGAACAGGTGCCTCCCCGGAAGAAATTTATCCAGGCGCACGCGAAGAACGCCAACCTGGACATCTAAGCGTACTAAAGGCAGTATTTAATTATTAGTTCTTACTTAATTAGTATGGACTTTTCTAAACTTAAGGTCGACAAGAGCAAGTTACCCGCCGTCTACGTTTTCGTGGAGATACCCAAGGACAGCTACGTCAAGTACGAACTTGACAAGGAGAGCGGCTTTATCATGGCCGACCGCTTCCTTTACACCGCCATGAAGTTCCCGTTCAATTACGGTTTTATCCCTAACACCCTCGGGGAGGACAATGACCCGCTGGACGTTCTGCTCCTCTCATCCGAAGTGGTCGTGCCTGGCGCGGTCGTGAAAAGCCAGATCATCGGCATGCTCGAGATGAAGGACGAGGCCGGAGTGGACACCAAGCTTATCGCCGTGCCCGTCAAAAAGATCGATCCCCTTTATGGCGTTTACGAGGACATGGACGACCTGCCCGCCGCCGTCAAGGAGCGCATCAAGCACTTCTTCGACCACTACAAGGAGCTCGAGCCAGGCAAGTGGGTCAAGACTGAGAGGTTCCTTTCACGCGAGAAGGCCTTAAAAATTGTCGAGCAGAGCCTCAAGTAAGCGATGAACAACATCATCCAGACCGATATCACCCAGGAGATGAAGCGGTCCTATCTGGACTACGCGATGTCGGTCATTGTCGCCCGTGCTCTCCCGGACGTTAGGGATGGGCTAAAACCCGTGCACCGGCGCATCATCTACACCATGCACAAGCTGGGTCTCACCTACCAGGCCAAATACTCAAAGAGCGCCAAGGTGGTGGGTGAGGTTCTGGGCAAATACCATCCGCACGGTGATGTCCCCGTTTACGAGGCCCTCGTCAGGATGGCACAGGAGTTCTCCATGCGCTATCCCTTCGTGAAAGGGCAGGGGAACTTTGGCTCGGTGGACGGGGACCCGCCTGCCGCCATGAGATATACGGAGGTTAAGCTCGAGAAGATATCCGAAGAATTGCTGAAGGATATTGACAAGCGGACGGTCGACTTCAGGGACAATTTCGACGGTTCGCTCAAGGAGCCGGATTATCTTCCCACGACCACCCCCGGACTGTTATTGAACGGAGCGGAGGGGATAGCCGTCGGTATGGCCACCAAGATCCCGCCCCACAACCTGACCGAGCTCCTGAACGCCCTCATCTACATGTCCGACAAGCATCTCTACGAGAAAGAGTTCACTATCGATGAGGCGGCCAATACCGTTTCCTTCAATGTCGCCCTGCCCGAACTGATGCAGTTCATCAAGGGCCCGGACTTTCCGACAGGCGGTATCGTCTACAGCGTTAAGGACATTGAAGAGGCTTACCTGACGGGCCGGAATTCACTCCTGATGCGGGGAGTGGCCGAAATAGAGGAAGACAGCCGGGGCCGTCAGAAAATAGTCATCAAGGAACTACCGTATCAGGTCAATAAGGCCGGACTGGTACAGAAGATCGCGGAACTCGCACAGGACAAGAAAATAGTCGGTATCTCCGACCTCCGTGACGAATCGGACCGCCGGGGTATCCGGGTGGTCGTCGAACTGAAACGCGACGCCGTGGCCAAGAAGATACTCAACAATTTGTACCTGAAGACGCCTCTCCAGACATCTTTCCCGGTAAACATGGTCGCCCTGGTGGACGGCATTCCCCAGACCCTGCCCCTCAAGACCACCCTGGAACTATTCATCAGGCACCGGGCGGTAGTGGTCATCAAACGGTCCCGCCATGACCTGGAAGTCGCCAGGCACCGCGCCCATATTCTGGACGGTCTGCTGATCGCCATCGATAATATCGACGAGATTGTCGAGATTATCAAGAAGAGCGAGAACGAGGCGGGCGCCAAGACCAGACTGATGGCCCGTTTCAGCTTTTCCGACGTCCAGGCCCAAGCGATCCTGGACATGCAGCTTAAGCGCCTGACCGCCCTCGAGAAGGACAAGCTCCTGGCCGAGCTAAAGGAACTGAAACTGGAGATAGAGAGGCTCGAGAAGCTCTTGTCCTCCCTTACGAATGTCATGGCCGAGATCAAAAAGGAGTTCGAAGCGCTGAAAGAGAGATACGGTGACACCAGGCGGACCAAGATCATCCGGAACAGACCGGGCGAATTCACCGAGGAGGAGCTCATCCCCAACCAGGACACATATATCATCCTGACAAAGAACGGCTATATCAAACAACTCCCCAAGAGCGCTTTCAAGGTGCAGAAAAGGGGAGGGAAGGGGATATCGGCCATCAAAACCAACGACGGCGATTCGGTCATCAAGATGGAGTACTGCCAGACGCATGACAACCTGCTTTTCTTCACGAGCCGCGGCCGCGTTTTCGACCTAAGGGCCTGGGATGTCCCGGAGGCCAGCCGGCAATCCAAGGGTAAGGCCATCGTCAACCTGATAAATCTTGAGGCCGAGGAGAAGGTGACCACATTCTTCAGCTACGACCCGTCGGATCTGGGCAAAATGAAAGGGAAGTACGTCATTTTTGCCACCCAGAAGGGAACAGTGAAGAAGACCGAACTTTCCGCCTTCAGCAATATCCGCTCAAGCGGATTGATAGCCGTCAAGCTTCAAAACGGCGACAGCCTCATCTCGGTGGAGATAGTCAAGGACAAGGACCTTATATTCCTCGTGTCGTCGGGCGGAAAAGCCATCACTTTTGACCAATCGGACGTGCGCGACATGGGCCGGACAGCCACCGGGGTGCGTGGCATCAAGCTAAGGACCGACGAGGTCGTCACTTCGATGAGCATCGTTCCCAAGGAGGAGGTCAAACAGAGCTCTATCCTGATAATAACGCGCAAAGGTTATGGTAAACTAGTGAAGGCCATGCAGTTCAAATCACAGCACCGCGGCGGTATGGGCATCAGGGCCGCCACCATTACGGATAAGACCGGACCGATCGTGTTTTCGGAGGTCGTGTCGGATATGGAAGGCGAGCTCGCCCTGACCTCTAACCACGGGCAGACGGTCAAACTGCCCCTCCTGTCCCTCCCCATTTTGTCCCGGAATGCACAAGGCGTTATCGTCATGCGGTTCTCCCACCCGGGAGACCATATCGCTAGCGCCGCCATAATCTAGCTTAAAAAATGAGAACAGACTGCCTACAGGTCGCAGAACAGATAAGGGCCGAGACCGTTGAAAAATTGAAGAAGATCTACCGCCGGGACATGCCTCCCCGGGCAGCCATCTTCTATGTGGGTGACGACGAACTGACCAAGATCTTCATCAGCCAGAAGAAAAAGGTTGCGGAGGGGATGGGGATCGTCCTGGATGTCAAACACTACCCCCACACCCCTCTTTTCCAGGAGTTCGCCACCGATCTGAGGCGGACCGCGAACAGCAAGAATTACCACGCGGTCATCATCCAACGGCCGCTCCCGCCTGAGCTATCCAGCCCGACACTGGAGAATTTCATCCCGATCATCAAGGAAGTGGAGGGACAGAAGCATAAATCCCCCTTTTTCCCGCCCGTCGGCCTGGCCACACTGTCCATTTTGAAGTATATCTACACCGGTGAACGGGAGTGGAAGATCAAACCCAAGGACGCGGACTTTTTCAAGCGCAGCTTCAAAAAGAAGTTCATTGTTCTGGCCGGCCGAGGCAAAACCACCGGTCAGCCCATCGCCAATACCCTGGTCAGGTTCAAGATGGCCATGGTCATCACCCACAGCCACACCCCGAGCCCCGAGGTCTTTTACCGTCAGGCGGACATCATCATCACCACCACGGGCCAGCCTATCATCGGTACAGAGACCATCAAGGAGGGTGCGGTCCTGATCAACTTCGGGTACCGGCGGGAGAACGGTAAAACCTATGGCGACTACAGCGGCCACGATATCAAAAATAAGGCGGCCTACTACACGCCGGTCATAAACGGCACAGGCCCGGTCATGCTAAGCTACCTGATGCGTAATATCGTGGAAGCCTACGCTCGGCAATTAAAGTAATTATTTTCCCCTGAGCGCTTGTTCGAAGGCTTTTTGCGATTCGGGCAATCCCATGAAGCACTCTCCGTTTTTGTAGACGAACGGGACGCCGATGGAGCGCGGATCGAGCTTGCAGATACCGGCCGCCCTTTCCATTAGGAGAGAATTGTCGCGGTTGTTGTATACCTCTAGCTTTTCAAAATCCACTTTGTCGGCCACCTTTTTCTCGCCAAGCCATTTATTCAGTTCCATACAGTAGGGACACGTAGTCCCGTAGAAGTAAACCAGTTCTGTCCTATCCAGTCTTTCCTTTATCTCCTTTTCGTTCAGGGTCAAAGAAGGGGCAGGACGCCCTTGAGTGGTCTTGTAAACCAGGAACAGTCCGCCAAAAAGGACCAGGAACACGGCCACAATGATTATGATCTCTTTCCTCATGAGTTTTATGATAGCAAATTTTTTCACTGGATGCTTTCGTAGAAAGCCTGCTTGATGGCCTGCCGTTTTTTCTCCCAGACCGGCTCGCGGCGGCAGAGATAGTCGGCGTCTTTCTTGTCCGAAAGGAGCATCTCGACGATGATCTCGAAATAAAGCGTGTTCTGGGAGGCCTTGACCATGACCACGTCGTTTTCCTTCAATAACCTCTCCTTGATGAATATTCCGGCCTGGTAGCTGTTCAGGAAGTGGTGCAGGTTGGCATCGGTATAGCCGCTTTTTATCAGGGCAGGGAGGATATGTTTTCCGGTCAACGGTCCGACCAGGACCACCTGGTCGATGCCGTATTCGGCAATTTTCCCGGCGATCTCCTCATGCTCGCGCCCCGCCTCCTTTCCAAGCTCCCTCATATCTCCGATCACGGCGATCTTACGTCTGCCGGTATAATTCTTCAGTATCTCCAGGACGCCCAGGGTGGCTTCCTTGCTCGAGTTATAGCTGGAATCGATGATCTTGGTGTTGTTGATACCGTTGAAGACGGACATCCGGCTCGGCGGCATCTGGAATTCTTCCAGGACCTTCGTTATCTTGTAAAAGGGAATGCCTGTTTTCCGGGCGACCAGATAGAGGGCGACCACCAGATAGCCGAAGTTGCGGGGAACAATATAGGGGAGACTGACTTTGAATGTCTCCCCGGAGATTTCAACCTCAAATTCGGTCCTTTTGCGGTAGATGGCCCAGTTCCGGAAGGCATATGTTCCCTTGTCCTCACGGATGGCCGCCTTCTCCCCCTTGATGCCTTTGGTGGCACGCCTGACCTCGGGGCTGTCGCCATTCAGAATGTTCAGGGTTTTTTTGCCGGTTTGCCGGAAAAGCTTGGCAAATTCGCCCGCCAGCGCCTCTTTGGAGCTTTTGTAATCTCCGTTGGCCACCAGGGCATCGAAATTCTCCGTATGGGTGGCATAGCTCGATATCCAGAACACGATATAGGGCCTGATGAACTCGGCAAAGAACTCGATCTCGCCGGGGCGGTCGGCATCTATCTCCACCACATAGTACTTTTGCGGGTAGGGGAAGAGATACCGGTAAACCGCCCTGAAGGGGGCAATCAGGCAGGCACCCAGCCACTCCTTGGGTTCGTAGTTGTGGATGTGTATGTCCAGGATATCCAGGGGGACGGCAAAGGCGCTGTTCGCCTTCTTGCTTCTCCTGACCGTATGGGACTGTTTCAGGAGTTCAAAGATAAGGTTATGGGCGGTGGTTTTACCCGCCGAGCCCATGACGACAATGATTTTCGGCCGCCAGCGTCTCAGCACCATTTTTCCGAATATCCTAAGATATTTTGAGATAGGGAAGTACAGCCGAGAGGTTGCCCAAAGGTAAATATTTTTACCCATGTCCTAAATTATACCACACCCGGGGAGGAAATCTTATCAAAAGAGGCTGAACTCAAAAATTAGCAGTCTTTGTCATACTCTGCTATTAGCAGACTACCATTATGCCTGCTAATTATCCTTAACTCAGTAAAGGGTTGTTGTAACAGTCCGTATTACCAAGTAATATCCCTATTTCATCCGGAACAATTTTATAAAAGCCTCTTTCGGGATCTCCACTCTTCCCACCTGCTTCATGAGCTTCTTGCCTTTCTTCTGTTTCTTCAGGAGTTTGTCCTTCCTGCTCCGGTCGCCACCGTACAGCTTCGCGGTCACATCCTTTCTGAACGGCCGGACACTTTCCGAGGCGATTATCTTCCCTTTGAACCTGGCCTGGATCCTGACCTCGTACATTTGCCTGGGAATAGACTCGGCCAGACGCTCCACGAGCTCCCTGGACCTCGGCAGGGCGTTCTCCGTCACCACTATTTCGGAGAATTCTTCCACCGGTTCGCCGTTGATGAGTATCTCCAGGCGGTCGGCGGCCACAGCCCGATATTCCAGAAGCTCCCAGTCCAGACTGGCGTATCCGGAAGAAACGCTTTTCAGCTCATCATAGAAATTTTTCATCAGCTCCGCTATGGGGAGCTCGTAGGAGAGGATCATCTGGTTGCCAAGAGCCACGTTGTCGGAGGAAACCATGGTCGAACGGGCTTTCTGGGCAAGTTGCATCACCGCTCCCATATAGGCCGTCGGGGTAATGATGGTCGTGAGGCTGATGGGTTCGAAGAACTGACCTTTCTCCTCATGGAAATCCACCTGCGACGGCGTCAGGACCAGGCTTTGCCCGAATTCGCGCTCCAGCCGCTCCCTGGTCACGTCCGCATGCAAAAGACCCAGAAAGCCGACCCGGAATCCCGGGCCAAGCGTTTTGCTGTAGATGGGTTCGAACTCTATGGCCGCATCGTTCAGGTACAGTTTCTCGAGCGCCTTGGCCAGATTCGGGTAATCGTCCGCGTCGGTGGTAAAGATCGAAGCATGTACCATGGCCTTGACCTTCTTATACCCTTCCAGGGGCCGGGCAGCAGGAGAGTCGGCCATCGTGTCGCCGACCCGCACCAGCCGAATCTTCTTCAGGTTCGTGACCACGTATCCGATCTGGCCGCTCTCAAGGGAGTCGGCCGGTACGAGGTCAGGGGTGAATATGCCCACTCCCTGGGCTTCGAACTCCGTGCCGTTCGCCAGAAGGGTGTATTTTATTCCCTTTGCCAACCGGCCTGCAAAGACCCTGACGAAGGCAATGACCCCCTGGTGGGGATCGAAGTAGGAGTCGAAGATCAAGGCTCTTGTTTCCTCTGGTCCGTTGTTTTGGATTTTGGATCTTGGATCTTGGATCTTCTCAATGACTGCCTGCAATAATTGGGGCACTCCTTCACCCGTCCTGGCGGATATCCGCATCACTTCGTTCTCGGTTGTTCCCAGGAAGGCGGCGAGTTCCCGGACCGTCTTATCAACCTGTGCTTCCGGTCTGTCTATTTTGTTCACCACCGGGATGATGGTCAGATTCTGTTCAATGGCCTTATAGGCATGGGCAATGGTCTGGGCCTGGATGCCCTGGGTGGCATCCACCAGGAGGATGACTCCTTCCACGCTCGAGAGAGTCCTTTCCACTTCGTAAGAGAAGTCGACATGTCCCGGAGTATCCACCAGGTTCAGGGTATACTCCCCATACCGCATCGTGACGGGGGCCAATTTGATGGTGATGCCCCTTTCCCTCGATATCGGGTTCCGGTCCAGGAGCTGTTCGTCATGGCGGCCTTTTTCCACGAGCCCGGTAATCTCCATCAACCGGTCGGCCAGAGTGGATTTGCCGTGGTCGATATGGGCAATGATGGCGAAATTACGGATTTTGTCAAGATTCATGGAGATATTATACCTTACTCCACCTCCACGATCTTGACAGTCGAGGTTCTTCCTTCAACGGTCCAGTAGTCGCCATGGATGACGATGACCTTGCCCATCTCCGGCACCAGTTTTTTTTCCCTGAGATGCTTAAGGACCGTTCTGACATCGGCCCCGCTCACCTCCATGGTCCGCTCATACTGGCCGGTCAGCACCATCGGGATGATCCCGTAGCTGAGGGTCAGGGAATCGGCCGCCTCCTTGGTGGGACAGAAGGTGAAGATGGGGATGCGCGGCCGGTAGCGCGATAGAAGCCTGGCGGTCCGGCCGGTCTGTGTCAAAACGACAAATCCCTCTATCTCCTCGCCCGCCTTCTGCGTCTGCTTATAAAGATTGTAGGCGGTATCGGTGATCCTCGCCTCCTGGTCCTTCAGCTGGTAGTTGTAAAGGCTTCTGATGTCGTCCGTGGCCCTGATCTCGTTGAACTCGAGTGTCCTGGCCATCGTCTCCACCGTTTCCAACGGGTATTTGCCCGTGGCCGATTCGGCCGAGAGCATGGTCGCGTCCGTATTGTCATAGGCGGCATTCGCCACATCCGACACTTCCGCCCGGGTCGGCCGCCTCTTCTCGATCATCGTCTCCAGCATCTGGGTGGCGGTAATCACCGGCTTACCCCTTTCGATGCACCGCCGGATGATCATTTTCTGGTAGTAGGGCACCTGTTCCATGGGCAGCTCCACCCCAAGGTCGCCCCTGGCCACCATCACGCCGTCCGCCTCGTCCACTATGGCCTCAATATCCTCGATGGCCATCTTGGTCTCGATCTTGGCGATGATGTTGGCCTTGATCTTCATATCCTCCATCTCGGAGCGCAGCACCTTGAGGTCGTCGTGGGTACGCACGAAGGACAGAGCAATGAAGTCTATCTCGTGCTTGGCCGCCAGTTTCAATCCTTCAAAATCCCTTTCAATAAGGACGGGAAAGGGGAACTCCGCTCCGGGGATGTTCATGGACTTGTTGTTTTTCAAAACGCCGTTAGTCAGGCTGACCAGGAATTTTTCCCCGTTTTCCTCCTTGAGCTCAAAGACAAAGTGCCCGTCGTCGGCAATGATGGACTGTCCGTCCCGGAGGTGGGGAATGATGCTCGGATGGGATATGGAGAGGCTCCGCTCCCTCTCCACAAACAGTTTCTCGCTCAAGAGGATCATATCCCCCTCGGCCAGGGCCAGTTCATCCTGGGGGAGCTTTATCCTGATCTCCGGACCCTGCAGGTCGATGAGCGTGCCTACGCTTAAGCCCATCTTCTCAGCCACCCGGTTGACCCTGGCTATCCTTTCCGAATGCCATTCCACAGTATTGTGCTTGAAATTGAACCTAAACACGTTCACGCCCGCCTTGATGAGTTTTTCGATCATCTCAGGCGAATCTGATACCGGCCCAATAGTAGCAATTATTTTCGTGAATTTATTCATTGAAGATTTCATTGTACACTCTTTCGGTCTCGTCTACAACCCTCTTCCAGTCGTATTTTTTGACCGCCGCCAGATTGAACTGCCTTATCAGTCTGCGGAGACCGGCATCATTGATAAGCTTTTCCAGGGCGGCGCTCAGCCTGGCGACGTTGTTCCTCGGCACGATAAGCGACGGGTCCGGATACCCGGTCAGCGATTCCTCAAACGCCTCATTGAAAAAGCCGGCGATGGGCAATCCGGCGGCCATGGCCTCGAGGATAGTGATGGGAAAGGCCTCGTCCTTATAGGGGGCGCAAAATATGTCCGCCCGCTGGTAATATGGCACCTTATCCCTGCCGACTACGAAACCGGCCAGTTCGATATTACCGTCCATACGCCGTTTGCCAATGTACTCGTTGACCTTCTTCAGCTCGTATCCGTCCCCAAGTATGGTGGCGTGTAAATTCGGGTATTTCACGAAGAGGGGTTCTAGCGCTTTCAGGAAATGCAGAGGTCCCTTCCGCTGGACCAGTCGCCCGACGAACAGTATCTCCATCCGCTTCCTGCCTTTTTTAGGTTGTTCAGCGGGTTTGTACACATTCAGGTCGATGCCGTTATAGATGATCTCCTGGCGCACACTGTTGGCACAAACCGCCTGCCAAACTTTGCGGGTGATCTGCGACACGAAGATGGCGGCCCGGAAGCTTTCCGAGAACGGCTTCTGGAAGAAGGGGATAAGAGAGTTGAAAAAGTTCAGAACCGATTCGTCGTTCCAGGCAGCATGGAAAGTACCCACCTTCGGAACCTTCACCTCCCGGATGAGTTCCCAGGCCAGAAAGGGTATATATGGTTCATGGACGTGCAGGATATCATAGCCGCGGGAATTTATGAGCGCGGCAACGTTCGTTTTTCCGTTCGCCGCCACATGCAGGTTGGCCATGTTGCCGTTCGGGATAGGGACCTGGATGACCTTGCCTATCTCATGGTAATGACGGTAGTTCAGGGCCTTGCCGGCCGGGCCATATATGTCCACCAGGTGACCTCGCCTGATAAGCTCGCGCGACAGGTAATAGACGTGTTCCTGAACGCCCCCTGGCTGGCTCGGATCAGAGGAAAAGAACATCGCGATACGGAGTTTTTTCTTCATATCACCTATTCTACCAACATCCGCGTTTTTTGAAATGTCGTAAACTATATCTATGGTCAGACATCGGACGCTATTATTGAAGGTCGTAACCTCGGTCTACGGAGTGGTAGCCATGCTCAGGCTGGCTGCCGGCGCCCTCATTTTTTTGGCGCCCTTACCGGCCGTCCTCGCCTCCACCTTCCTGGACCTTATCGATGCGGAGTTTGCCTCGATGAGCGGTTTCACCCAGTCCGAGTACGAGCGGGCGGACAAGACACTGGACATCTACTGGTACACGTCGGCGCTCGCCTATATCTACCTTACTTTGGCGCCGTTTTTCCCTGTCTTTTTGCTCCTGTACATTTGGCGCGTGGCCGGCTATCTTTTTTACCTCCGCTCGGACAACCGGAAGATGCTCCTTTTGTTTCCCAATTTCTTCGAGAACGTTTTCCTCCTGGTCTTCTTCGCCACCGCCATCCCGGTCCTGAACTTTCTCCTGAGCGGCCCCTACCTGTACGTTTCCCTGGGGTGCGCGGTCCTCCTGAAGATTTTACAGGAATGGTATATCCACGGGGCGAACCTGTCGGTGAGGGAGTCACTTTTCCGGATCAAAAGACGCTGGCGATCTCCACCAGTCCAGAATACCTGAGAAATACTGATAGACATTCATTGTTCCCCGATCGGAGATGGTGCATTTTTCCTGGTGGATATCATATTTGTCCCCTGTGCCCACCAGGGCATAGACCGAGGGTATCCGGCTTGAAATGAAGGAGAAATCCTCACAGCCGTATGAAAAAAGGGCGCTCGAGCGGATGACCTTCGCGCCGTGATGCCTGGCCAGGTAGCGGGCGATATCGCCTGCGAGCGCCTGGTCGTTCTCCAGGACCGGCACGCCGCTGTAATAGCGCATCTTTATCCTGGCGTTTGTTTTTTCCTCTGTCCGCCGGATTATCCTCTCCATGAGCTTTTTTACCTCGGCCTGACCAGCCTCATCCCTGAGCCTGATATCGCCCTTGAGAATGGCCCGGTCGGCCACTGCGTTCGCCTGCAACCCACCCTCCAGGACCCCGAAATTTATCCGTAGCCGATCCCTGTTCGCCCGCAAAAGCTCTTTGACGGCCAGAACAAGGTAGGAGGCCGCCTCCAGGGCGTCCACCCCTTTGAGCGCTTCTTTGACATGTACCATCCTTCCGGAGATCTCCACCTCCATATAATCTCCCCTGGCCATTACCTGGCCGTTGGCGAGCCCGATGGTTCCTTGAGGCATGAGCGGCCTGACGTGGGCGGCAAAGGCAAAATCCACCCTGTCTATCAGGTCCGGACATTCATCAAGCACCGTCATCGCACCCGAAGGCCACGTTTCCTCTGCCGGCTGGAACAGGAAATAGACGGACCTGTTGGCCCGGATGAGTTCATGCTCCTTCCTTCTGGCATCGTGGTAGACGGCCATCAGGGCGGCAGTGTGAGTGGAGTGGCCGCAAATATGCCTGGGACCGTCTTGCGTCTTAAGGGCGTCGATGTCCGCCCTCAAGAGTATCGAGCGCTCCCCGCGGCCTATCTTAAACATAAGTCCCACTTTCTGCCGGCCGAATCCTTTAACGAGCGGCCTGTCCTTAAGCTTCTGAGCAATGTATTTAGTCGTCTTTTTTTCCTGCCACCCGAGCTCGGCGATAGCGTTCAGGTCCGTCTTGTATTTCAGATAGAGGTCAGCTTTCCTGTCCATGGTTATTCCCGACTGGTAACGAGTGCCACAGATTCAGACCCGGCCTCAACGGGTAGGTCACGATCTCAAGTTTCCGGATGTAGGCGGCCCGGGCGTGGCCGTATGTCTCATGGAAATTCCGCTCCGCTTCCTCACCCATCCCGATGGCCGGGGAGAACTCCGGGTCCAGTTCCAGCGCGTACGGCAGGACGGCAAACCAGGAGTGGAGGGGATTCTTACCGTCCAGGTCGCCGAGACGCTCTTCATTCAGGCTTCTGACCCCGAGCGACGGCAGGCTCATCTGTTCCTGCGCGGCAAAGAACCGGGCGGCGGCCCGGTGCAGATGCTCGTTGTCCGGCCGGAAGCCGTTGTGGAGGTTCATCCCCCAGACATAATACCAGGTGGGCACACCCGAGAGATGCGTATAGCCGTATTCGGCCAGGGTGTCCGTAACTTCTGCCACCACATGTTTGAAAAAGCCCTTGAAACCGGCCACGGAGGTCTGACCGGGATAGGGGATGCTTTTCCCCCTCAGGCCGCGGTTCACGACCTGCCACCACATCCGGTACCAGTCGTTCAGGCCGGCCCTGAACTGCTCCTCGGATCCGTCGGAGAACGAAGCGCCCGGGAGAGCGGCAAAGGGATCGTCTATGAAGGAGAGGAGCGTTCTTGGGTCTATGTGCAGTCGGCAGGCTTTCTGGTTCAGAAGGCCTTCCAGGTCAAGGGAGGGGTCCGAGGAGGTGATGGAGAACTCCACCGAGGCGCGCCCCTCCTCTACCGCGTCCACCATAGGAGAGGCGTAATACCAGTTGGTCCCGCCCACGAAATAGCTCCGGAGCGGTATCTCGTCCTTGCCCCCGATAGAGCGGAGGTAGGAAGGCGGAGTGGACATGTCCGTGCCGTCATAACGGCGGTCCCTGAGGTTGAGGTGCAACACGGGCCGCCTGCTCGCAGGGTCGATGATCGCCACACCGGCGTTATCCAGATCCCGCCTAAATCGGACGTTCAGGTACTGTCCGCCCTCTTTAGGATGGATCCGGCCGTACCTCTCCTCGGCGTATCCGCCCGTATGGGAGTTAAAACCCCAGCTATAGTCAGATAAGGGTTCGAACGAACCAGGCTCAAATCTTTCCTGGAAATTGGGGCAGCAGGCCATTTCCAGGAGCCTGGCGTCGGTGATCCGGGAAAGGGGAGAGGGCTCAAATTCCTTAACGGTCTCAACAGGAGGAACGTCCAGTTGGGGGATGACTTGCCCGTCTTTGGTCGCTGTCTCTGCTGTCAGCATTTGCCCGCTAGTAGAAGCTTATTATAGTTTAGCCCATAAAAAAAAGCAATTCGAAGCCGTCAGTGGTTGAACATTTTTTTTGTGACGTGTGATATAATTTCTTTTTAAGACGTTATGGAAAACGGGGCATCATCCAAGATACATAAATTTTTCGGTAAATACCCTAAAGAGACGCATAAAAGGGGAACTATCCTGATAAGCGCCACCGACACGCCTTTGGGCGTATACCTTTTGAGCAAAGGCTACGTTAAACAGTATTCCATCTCCACCGAAGGCAAGATCAAAGCCGTCAACATCTTCAAGGCCGGCTCGTTCTTCCCCATGATGTGGGCGTTCGGCGGCATCCCCAACGAGTATTACTATGAGGCAATGAGCGAGATAGTGGTCCAGAGAGCGCCACGGGACAACCTGCTGAAGTTCGTCAAACGAAACCACGTTATTCTGGAAGACCTTTTGAAACGGTTGATGGCCGGTGTCAACGGCCTCATCCACCTGACGGAAAGCCTGATGTACGACTCGGCCCGCAAGAAGCTCGTGTCCTTCCTCCTGATGCTTTCAAAAAGATTCGACCGCCGGGTCGATAAGTCCGGCAAGGTCACCATTGACGTCCCCCTTACCCATCATGACATCGCCTCTTTCACTGGCATGATCAGGGAAACCGTCAGCTACGACATGAAGAGGCTGCAAAAGCAGGGGATACTGGAAGAGAACAGCCGCAGAAGAACAATCGTAATAAAGGACATCCGGAAATTGGAAGCAGAGTTAGGTTAAACCACGTCCGCAAACGCCCCTTCAAGCTTCTTGAATATCCGGTGGGAGACCACAAATACTGCCAAAGACACTATCAGGCCTACCCCCACGCTCGCCCAGTTAGGAAAGTCGCCTCCCAGAAGCACCTGCCGGTAGGCGTTTATGAATACCGACATGGGATTCAGGCGGAAAATCCAGCGATACCTGTCCGGGAAGAATTCGGTGGCGTAGATGACCGGCGTCAGGTAGAACCAGAGGGTCAAAACCAGGTTGAAGAGATACTGCACGTCGCGGTAGAAAAGGTTCAGTGCGGATAAGAGGAGGGACATTCCGTAGACGAAAACGAACTGGATCAAAAAAAGCGGGAAGAACAAAAGCATATAGGCAGTGAACGGCAGCCGGAAAAAGACCATGAGCAAGATGAATATCAGGGAGGCCAGAAAGAAGTCAAAGGCCTTGGCCAAAAGCGTTGACAGAACAAGCACTTCACGGGGGAAATAGATCTTTTTTATCAGGGAGGAACTGCTATTGAGGATCTCCATGGAGCTTGATAAGGACAGGGAAAAGAAGCTCCACGGCAACAATCCGGCGAACAGGAAGACCGGGTAGGGGACTCCCAGGTCGCCGAACCTGAGGATGGTGGAGAATACGAAGCTCATGATCAGCATCTGGAAAAAGGGATTCAGTATCACCCAGAAATAACCCAAAAAGGACTGCTTGTAGCGGGCCTTGATTTCCCTTAATGTCAGTTTCTTAATAAGAGGCCAGTATTTGATCATTTGTCTTTTAAGTATAGGTTAACCGTGTCTCCCGGTTTGCCGTCGTATTCTATTTTTCCCGCTTTCAGGTAGATGACCCTGTCGCAGAACGCTTTGACCGTGGCCATGGCGTGAGAAACGTAGACGATGGTCACCTGCTGCTTCTTGAACTCGTCCATTTTCCTGAAGCACTTTTCCTGGAATTTGGCATCGCCGACGGCCAGTATCTCGTCCACCAGAAGTATTTCGGGCTTGGTGAAAATGGCCACCGCAAAGGCAAGCCGCATATACATTCCCGAGGAATAGTATTTGATGGGGGTATAGATGAATTTCCGGTCTATCTCCGAAAAGTCCACTATTTCCTGAAACTTTTCGATGAGATATTTCTCCTCCATGCCGAGAATGACGCCGTTCAAAAAGATATTCTCTTTGCCGGTCAGTTCAGGATGGAAACCGGCCCCAAGCTCTATAAGCGGGGCTATCCGGCCGTTCACGGCCACATT